>CAVPUV010000001.1:0-4494 GCA_963708905.1 uncultured Gammaproteobacteria bacterium
GCCTTACTGGCAGCAGCTGTGAACACGCCCTATCGATTGCACAGTCCTGGCGCCATCTATGCGCAAAGCTGCGACTGGACCCCGGAAGAAGCGGTTGGATTCATCAAGCTGTTTGGTCAGAGCACTACCCTGGCCGGTAAAGTGAGGGGACGAAATTCGTGAGCCTGCAGGCTGTCCTTGAACGATTGACTCAATTGGTGGCCTGCGATACGCAGAATCCACCACGGCAGATCGATGGCGATGCGGAAATATTCCGCCATTGCAGGAATGCTGTCGGTGACCGGTTCCAGGTGCGTACCTGGGACCATGGTGACGGTCATGTGAGTTGGTATGCAGTCAGGGGAAAGCCAAAAATTTTGTTCAATGTCCACCTGGACACCGTACCGGTGGGTGACGGCTGGGCCTTTGATCCGCTGCAGTTGAATCTGCTTGACGATCGTGCGTATGGTCGTGGAAGTTGTGACATCAAGGGTGCCGCCGCGGTGCTGTTGACCCTGGCACATCAGGGCGCCAATAACTTTGCTTTGCTGTTTACCTCGGATGAAGAAGGCGCTGGTGGATGTTGTGTGGAACGTTTCCTGCAGAGCGGGGAGGCGGAGCGTTTCGAGCAAGTCGTGGTGGCGGAACCTACGGGCTGCGAAGCCGTTCTGGCGCACCGCGGTTTCCTCTCGGTCAAGACCCGGTTTACCGGTTTGCCTGGACATTCCTCTGACGCCAGGGCGCTTACCGACAACGCCAATCATCAAATGGCGCAGTGGGCTGCCGCAGCGCTGGAAGTGGCGCGCGGATACAAGACCTCGGAACAAGACCCGGGAAGTTGCATGAACATCGGCGTTATCAGTGGCGGAAGCAAAAGCAATGTCATTGCAGGTGATGCTTTCGTGCACTGGAGTGCACGCCTGAAACCGGGTGAGTCCAATGAAGACTTTCTGCGCTCGATCCGGTCCTGTGCTCCGCCGGGAGCCCTGGTTGAATGGGATATTCCATTCGCGGGAGAGCCATTGCCGGCCTGGGGACAGGATAGCGCGGCCGCGGCGCAATTTTGCGCCCGCACCGGATTGCCTGGCAGGACCAGCGTAGACTTCTGGACAGAAGCATCCTTGTTCTCAGCAGCGGGCTTGCCGGCGCTGGTGCTCGGTCCGGGAAGCATTGTTCAGGCTCACGTGACGGATGAGTGGGTTGCGTTGGCGCAACTCGAACGAGCTTTTGCATTGTATGGTCAATTGGTAAAGTCTGATGAGTGATATACGCAGTATCGTCAAACAGGTACTCAGCCAGTTAGGGGCAAGCCGCGAGGCCCGGCATTACCTTACCCAGTTCAGCGGCACCGAAAGCATGCGCTTCGCGGTCATCAAGGTGGGCGGGGCCGTCATCGAGCAGCGGCTGGACGCTTTGGCGTCTGCACTGGCATTTTTACGCAACCTGGGCCTGATGCCGATCATATCGCACGGCGCCGGACCGCAGCTCGATGCCGCGCTTGAGGCCGCATCTATTCCCACCATCAAGCACAACGGGCTGCGCGTGACGACGCCGGAAGTCATGGAGGTTGCGCGGCCCGTCATTTACCGGGCCAATCGCAGCATTGTAAGCGCGCTGGAAGAGCAGGGGGTGCGTGCACAGGGCATCCAACATGGTGTGTTCGCCTGTGATTTTCTCGATCAGGAAGCTCTGGGGCTGGTCGGGGACATCCGCCGGGTCGATCTCGAGGCGATTCGTGATGCCATCGATCGCGGCGTGCTTCCGGTCGTGGCCTGTCTTGGCGAAAGCGCGACTGGCCAGGTCATGAACATCAACGCAGACGTAGCGGCACGTGAACTGATCTGGGCGGTCGAGCCTTATAAAATCATATTCCTTACCACCACGGGGGGCTTGCTGGATGAAGCCGGCAGGGTCATTTCCGCCATCAGCCTGCGTACTGATTACGAACACCTGATGAGTCAGCCCTGGGTGCATTCTGGAATGCAGCTCAAGCTCGAGCAGATCAGTCAGATCCTGGCCAGGTTGCCAGACTCGGCCTCCGTCTCTATCACATCGGTGGGTAACCTCGCCCGGGAACTGTTTACCCATCGTGGGGCCGGTACCTTGATCCGCAAGGGTGAAGCCATCCTGGAATTTGCGGAATTCAATGCGCAGACGCGCCAGCGTACTGCTGAATTGTTGCAGCTGAGCTTTGGCCGTCAGCTCAAACCGGGGTATTTCGACCAACTGCCGGTGGAATTTGTATTGGCCAGCGAATCCTACGGTGCCATGGCCATCGTGTTGAAAGGTGTCGATGGCGTCCCTTACCTGGATAAGTTCGCGGTCACGCCAGAGGCGCAGGGCGCGGGTTTGGGCGCAGCTGTCTGGCAGGCTCTGGTGCAGCGTTGCCCGCGCTTTTATTGGCGGTCACGGGTGGATAACCCGGTCACGCAGTGGTACTACGAGCAAGCCGATGCCAGCTATACCCAGGACAACTGGGTGGCCTTCAGTAAGGGCATCCATGACTTCGAGCAAATCAGGCGCTGCAAGAAAGACAGCCTGAAACGTGCTGAAAGCTGGCTGGAGCGACAAAATGAGCATTGAAACCGTCGTCATTGGTGCGCGTGGTTATACCGGCAGCGAGTTGCTCCCCTTGCTGTACCAGCATCCGGGCTGTGCCATTCGCGCGCTCGGATCATCCAGCCTGGCGGGGAAAGCGGTGAGCGAGCACATCCGTGGCATGGATGATTGCGGCCTGGTTTTTGCGGACATTCGGCCCGGAAACCTGGCGCAATTTCCCGCAGACCTTTATGTTCTGGCCTTGCCAAATGGTCAGGCCGCTGATTACGTAGCGGCGGTGGACGCCTGCAGGCCGGATGCCGTGGTCATCGATCTCAGCGCGGATTATCGCTTCGATGCGACCTGGGTCTATGGTCAGCCCGAACGATTTGCCGCGCAGCTTGCCGGCGCCAGGCGCATTGCCAACCCCGGTTGCTATGCCACGGGAACTCAGCTGGCACTGGCGCCGCTGCTTGATCGATGGCTTACCACTCCGGTGGTATTCGGTGTTTCCGGTTACAGTGGTGCGGGCAAGACGCCTTCGCGCAGGAATGACCCGGAAGTACTGCGTGACAGTCTCCTGCCGTACTCTTTGACCGATCATTTACATGAGCGGGAGGTGTCCCACTGCTTGCGGCGCGATGTACGCTTACTGCCGCACGTGGCGTCCTTTTTTCGCGGCATCAGCCTGACGATAGCGCTTGAGCTGGATCGGCAAGCTGAACCTGTCGCGCTGTTTGAACAGTACTGTGACATTTATGCTGATAGTCCATTGATTTCGGTGCGAAAAGAAATCCCCGAAATAGCCGAAATTCGTGGCACACACCGCGTGATGGTTGGCGGGTTTGCCGTCAGTCACACCAACCCACAGCGGCTGGCATTGGTTTGTGTGCTGGATAACCTGCTCAAAGGCGCGGCAACCCAGGTAGTGCAAAATATGAATCTGGCTTTCGGTCTGCAGGTGCTGCTTGGCCTGGAAGGCACCCGGGCGGGCCAAGGGGTCATTCGCAATGAGTAATTTTCTGTGGCAAGGAGACGATGGGCTTGATGTGGACCAGGCCATCTCCGCCTTTACGGCTGGCGAGGACATCATTCTGGACCGGGTTCTTTTCCCATATGATATCCGCGCGACTGTTGCACACGTACGCGGCTTGCAGCGCATTGGGATTCTGTCAGCGGCGGACTGTACCCGCTTGTGTGAGCTGCTCGATGAGCTGCTTGCTGCATACATGGCCGGGCGATTCCTTCTTGACAGTCGGTTCGAAGATGGCCATTCCGCAATCGAGGTGTACCTGAAGGAAAAGGCGCCGGAACTTGGCGCCCGTGTACATACTGGACGCAGCCGTAATGACCAGATCGCCGTGGCGACCCGTCTGTTCATGCTGACACGTGTGCGCGAGATTGCGAGTCTCAGCCGTACGATTGCCGAAGCCTGCCTGGATCAGGCCGAGGCGCACGCGAATGTGCCCATGCCGGGTTATACGCATCTGCAACGGGCCGTGCCTTCCAGCATTGGTTTGTGGATGGGCAGTTTTGCCGAAGCTTTTGCTGATGACATTGTTTTTGCAGCTGCGGTCCTGGAAATCCTGGACGCCAGCCCATTGGGGACAGCGGCCGGATATGGTGTCAACCTGCCACTGGACCGGGAAGGCGTAGCCGCTGAGCTGGGTTTTTCCCGGCTGCAGATCAATCCAATGGCGGTTCAGAATGCGCGCGGGAAATTTGAACTGATGAGCCTGCAGGCGGCCCTGCACGCGATGCAGGATGTGCGGCGCCTGGCCTGGGACCTCAGCCTGTTCACGACGGCCGAATTCGATTTCATCCGTCTGCCTGCGAAATACACCACCGGTTCCTCCATTATGCCGCACAAGTCCAACCCGGATGTGGTGGAACTGCTGCGAGGCAGAGCGGCGACATTGGAAGGTGCCATTGTCGAGATTCAGTCTGTCCTGAGCCTGCCGTCTGGATACCAAAGGG
>CAVPUV010000002.1:0-18118 GCA_963708905.1 uncultured Gammaproteobacteria bacterium
CGTCCATCAGGCCCGCGAACTGGTGCCAGTCCTGACCGGATTCCGCATAGAAAACCAGGTTGCGCCACTCCCACGGCAGCTGCCTGAACGCCCGCCAAGCTTTCCAGCCTTGCAAAAAAGACATGCCGCGGCGCCGGTCTATGAATCTTTGCCCGGGCCGGACGTTCGCTTGCCGCAACGCCGCAACAGACGTTTGAGTTTATACCAGTAGGTTTTCAGCGCCAGGGCGATGGAGGCGAAAAGGCCGACCATGGCCGTTACCACCATGCTGCCGGTACTGGGGTCGAGGTAGGCGAATGCGCTGGATGTGTGCCAACACAGCACGACACCGAAGGCCGCGCGAGCGAATACGGCTTGCAGCAATTTCTGGCTCATGGTTTTTCTCGTGCTCAGGCGCAGCCGCATTTTATCATTGATCCATGCCTGGCCCGGTGTTTATCCGGGCGTGGAGGAAAACACATCTTCCAGCGCTACCAGCAGGCGTTCCATGTCGTAATGGCTGATGTCGCCCATGGTTGAAATCCGGAACATCTCGCTGGCCAGATGACCCTGTCCGCCATAAATCACAAAGCCCCGCCGCTTGAGGCCATCGTGAACCTGTTGATAGTCATGGCCGCGCGGTATTCGCCAGGCGCGCAGAACGCAGGAACTGGCGCTCGCCGGCAGCAAGGCTTCGACGCCAAGCGCCTGCAACTGCCTGGCGACGCTTTCCGCCAACCGATGGTAGCCGGCGTGGCGTGCCTTCCAGCCACCGGCATGCTGCAGTTCACTGAGCGCCTGATCCAGCGCCAGCAAGGCATTTACCGGGGGGGTAAACGGCGTGGATCGCTGTTGCTGGTGCCGGGCCCATAACGCCAGGTCGAGCGTCAGGCTGCGCGGTGGCGTGACCGCCCGGGCCAGGTCGGACCGGCGCAGCAGCACGAAACAGACACCCGGAATACCGTGCAGGCACTTGTTGGCCGTGGCGGCGCAGGCAAGCACTGCGGGCGAATCGAAGGGAATGTCCTCGGCGCCAAAGCTGGCAACGGTATCCAGTAACAGGCGGGCGCCGTGCCGTGCGCAGATCTGCGCCAGCTCCGCGACCGGGTTGAGCCTGCCGGTGGTGGTTTCATGATGTACTGCCGCCACATGGGTGAATGCTTTGCTCGCCAGCGCGGCAGCGACGCGCGGCAGGTCCCAGGCCTCGGGCCAGCCGTGCCGCAGCGGCTCATGCTCTATGCCATGGATTTCAGCCAGCCGGCTCAGGCGCTCGCCGTACACCCCGTTTTCAAGCACCAGCAGGCGCGCTTCACGCGGCAGCAGCGAAGTCACCATGGCTTCCAGCGCCGTGGTTCCGGAGCCAACGAGCATAACGGCGATCCAGCTGGCGGAATCGAGCTGGTACACATCGGCCAGTTTGCCGCGAACCCGGTCCTGCAGATCGAAATATTCGCCTTCGCGGTGACACAGATCGCTGGCCACCGCGGCCCTGCGCACACCGTCGCTGATACTCACCGGCCCGGGATTCAGTAAAATTGCTCTCATTAACGTGTCTCGCTCCCTGGCGCCATGGCCGCAGTGGTGCTCAAACCATCCCCGCCCGGTACATCAGCAAGCCGGCGCAAACCAGCAGGAAAATGCTGATGGGCAGTTCGCCGTTGCGCAGCAAGGATTGGCGCGCGCTCCAGGTTGCATCGGCAGTGGCGCGCCAGCGCATACGGGTGGGAAACATCGCGGGAATGTCCCGGCTCCAGTCGCGCCATTCCTGGCCGAAAATGTTTTCAAGTTTTGCATCCTCATAACGTATGGCCGGCGGGTAGTAAAACAGGAAAAAACCGATGACCACGGCCGTGACGCCCCAATGGGCGCTGGCCAGGGCAAACCCGCCCAGTATCAGGAAATTGCCCAGGTACAAGGGGTGGCGCACCAGCGCATAAGCGCCCGTCGCGGCCAAACGCTTATTCTTGTAAATCACCCCGGCGGCGTAAATGCGCCACAACTGACCGATCAGCGAGATGGCCAGACCCAGGCTGATCCTCCCTGCCCCTGCCGTGGCAAACCACGCGCACAGCGGCAGCAGAAGCAAACCCAGGCCCTGGCGCGAGATTTCATGATAACGCAGTTCGTCCAGCACGCCGGCAACACCGCTGCGACGGCCCATTTTTTCCACTCGATGACTGACCATGCGCCATTGTACCCCGGAGGCTGCTAGCGCTGACTGCTGCCAGCCCAGGGCGCACTGACGCCCAGATGGCGCATCAGTCTTTGCCGCAGCTCGGCGGGACTCCGGTCCGGCCGGGGCAAAGCTGCCGGCACGCCGCTGCGGATGTGCAGTTGCATGAATGCAGGGCCCTGTGTGTGCTGCATGAACGCCTGCAATGCCTCCCTGGATACCGCTTCTTGTGCGCAGGCATAGCCACAGGCGCTGGCCACCGCGGCAAAACTGATGGCGCTGCTGACCGTGGGCTGTCCACCGGTGGATTCATGCATGTTGTTATCGAGCAGGAGATGGCAAAAGTTGTCCCCCGCGCAAGCGCCGATGGTGGCGAGGTTTCCCATACGCATCAAAGCGGCGCCGTCACCATCCAGCACCACCACGCGCCGCTGCGGCAGCGCCAGCGATAAGCCCAGACCGAAAGAAGAAGCGCAACCCATGGAACCAACCATGTACCAGTGGTTGGGCCGGTCGGCGGTGGCAAATAATTCACGGCCGGTATAGCCGGTGCCGCCAATGACGATACTGTCGTCTTCCCGGGTGTTCGCCACGACGGTCTCGAGTGCCTGTTGCCGCGTCAGCTCCCTGAGCTGCGTGCTGCAGAAATTCCCCCGTATAGGCTTGCGGTGCAGCCGCGGACTGCCAGTGGCTGTCCAGGCCGGCGGGCGCGACGGAACCCTTGCGCATGATAAAGGCATACGGCCGGGCGGTTTTTTCCATCTGCCAGCAAGCGACGGTCAGCGCACCCTCGACATCGCCTGGATCCCGCGGGAACCAGGCCCATGGGATGTGCAATTGCTCAAGGATGCCGGCGGTAATCTGGCCCATCAGCTCGTGCTGGGGTTCATCGGGCATTCCCGGCTCGCCGCGCAGGGTGACGATGAGCAGTATCGGTATGCGGAATACCCAGTTCAGTGAACTAAGCGGGCTGACGGCATTACCCAGGCCCGAATTCTGCATCATCGCCACCGCCGGCCGGCCGGCCAGGGCAGCGCCGCTGGCGCTGGCAACGGCATCGCCTTCATTGGCCGAAGCAATGTACCGCATCTGCGGATCGCTGATGACGCTGTTGATGAACGGCGTGAGAAAGGAACAGGGTACGCCGGCCCAGGTGGTGAAACCCAGGGTCTTGGCGGCTTGAATGAAATCGTCAGACTCGATCATGAGCCGGCTCAGGAGCTCTGCCCCTGGGCAAAATCCCCGGCGCGCTGCAGATCTTCCAGATCGTTGATATCCATCCAGTGCCCGGAAATATACTGCACCTGCGGGGCATGCCCCTGGGCAATCAGCCGGTTGATGAGGTCGGTCAAACCCAGACGGGCGAATCCCGCTTCCGCGCGCAGTGATTGCAGCGCTGCAAGCACACAGGACCGGCCTTCGCCACTGATCCGCAACATGCCGATCCAGCGCCCATTGGGTTCCCGGTTTTGCCAGTCACGCACCGAACTGATGTGTTCCAGCCGCACTTTCTGCTGATACATCGCCCGGTCATCCGCAGCGCTGCAGTAGGCCAGGTCATTGCTATTGCCCTGCACCTGGTCCAGCGGCGAGGAATCGACCACCGCCAGCAGGGGGGCGTCCCAATCCAGTAGATTGCTGAGGATGTAGGTGCGGAACAGGAGGTCACCGTACAACACCACCGTGTCCTCACCCAGGGATTCGATCGCGCTCGCCAGCGAAGCCAGCTCGCTGGAATTCGCCCAGTCACCGTTTACCACGATCCTGATGCCCTGCACGTCGATGGCCTCGGCGTGATAACCCGCCACTACCGTGATGTCGTTGATGCCCTGCCCTTTGAATTTGTCCACCAGGCGGCGTAATACCGTTTTGCCCGCCACCGGGAGCATGACCTTGGGACGATCACGCGTGAGCTGGTCCAGGCCCTGGCCCCGGCTGGCCGCCAGAATGATGGCGCCAGCTTCCTGGTGGCCCGGCCTGGCATAACGCTTTTCCGCCGCCAGCAACTCGTCCGCACCCTGCAAGCGGAAAATTTCCTGCACCGTGGCAACCTGTCCTTCGACGTCGACCAGGGACTCGCTGGCGTAAATTTGCCGGGCGGTGGCCTGCATCGCGCTGATGGCGCTGCGGATCATGTGATTGGCCCAGATGACCAGGCTGATGTGGTGCTGGCGGAAAACCTCGCTGGGTGTGGCGTAAAACTTGGTCGGAACGATCACCAATGGGCAGCGCTGGCCCCATTCACGGGAAAACTGCAGGATTTCATCCGGCCGCTGGAGTTTGCTGTGAATCAGCACGGCATCGGCTCCTGCCTGGTGGTAGGCAGCACCACGCCGCAACGCCTCTTCCAGCCCCCAGCCGGCAATGAAGGCTTCGACCCGCGCCACGATACAGAAATCGTCATCCCCTTGCGCGTCTTTGCCGGCCTTGATCTTGCCGCAAAAAGTGTCGATATCTTCCAGTGCCTGCCGCTCGCCCTGGATGAAGCTGTTGGTTTTGGGAAACAGCTTGTCCTCGATGCAGACGCCGGCAATAGCGCGCTGTTCCAGCTTGTTCACCAGACGCCGCATATTATTGAAATCGCCGTATCCGGTATCCCCATCCAGCAGAATGGGTATGGAAGTTGCGTCCGCCATGAACTCGATGATGCCGACGACCTGGGTCCAGCTCAGCTCGTTGTTGTCGCGCAGCGCATGCTGCGCAGACAGCGCGAGCCCCGAAGCCCAGATGCCCTTGAACCCTGCTTCCTCGACAATGCGGGCTGACAGGCCGTTGTGTGCCTCCAGCAGGAACTCGGTCGCATCGGATTGCAGCAGCTTGCGCAGCTGTGTGGTTTTTCTGCTCATAGGGTTTCAGAAATCCGGCTGATCCGCGCGAATGGCCGGCAGTATCTCCTCCTGCGCGCGCTTGAGGTCATCTGGAAAATCGATCTCGATCCAGGGCAGACCGGTCACATCTTCGAAGGCAAAGGACGAAGGATCCTCCAGTAAAACGTTACGTAATGCTTCCTCATGCGGCGCATCGGCGAGTCCCTCGGCTTCGAAACGCGCACATTCGGCAGCCATTCTACCAGCGCATGCTGGCCCCAGGCGGAAAAAGCCCACCGATTCTCCCGTGTAGTCGTAGCGCAAGCTTGGCTCCAGCTGCTTGCGAAAATCCACCATCAGCCCGTCCCTTACGGCGATTTTGACCGGCTCATCACCGGCGATAAAATCCCGGTCGAGCAGGAAACAGTTTTGCTTTGCGCTGTGTGTCAGCCGGGACAGGATTTCAGGGTGGTATAGAACATCGGCATCCATGAGCAGGATATCAGCCCCTGAACTCAGGGTTTCGCTCGCTGCCCACAGGCTGATCACGCTGCCCTGCTGGTAACGGGGATTGAAATGAAAAGCGACATCGGGCCGTGATTGCAGTTGGCCCACGTGTTCGATGATGCGGTCCGCCTGGTAACCGATGACCAGGTCCGCCTGGCGGACACCATAGCGGTACAACAGGCCAAGATGGCGTGCCAGTAAACTGCAGCCGCCAAATTGCAGCAGGCATTTTGGCTGCCCTGGTGGTATGTGTTCAGTCAGCCGGCTGCCATGGCCGGCGGCGAGAATGATGGCATGCATGGCCCGGATTTCCCCATGGATTTCCCCATGGATTTTAGTAGACCAGGCATTGTAACTTGAAAGGCCCTAGCGCATTTGCCACTTGATGGCTGAAATTGCCGACTCTGGAGTTATCCCCAGGGCTTCCAGTATTTCATCAATGATGCTCTGCAGGTGCAGTGAGCCGAGGTGCTGACAGGACTCGGCTTGATCGGATGGCACGGTATAGGACTTATTCCGGTCATTATCCAGCAAACACAATCCCTCAAACGCCCCCAGCCTGGCTTTGTGGTTGGACACCTGTATCAGGACGTCGACCTGGAAATCAGGAAACGTCAGGCGATGCCAGGCGCCGAACTGGTTTTTGCCCGCTTGGCCCCAGTCGATGAATTCGAGGTCACATATTTGCACAATCCTCGTGTTCGGCAGCGTCGCTTGCGCTTCCTCGAGGTAGTAGGGCCAGACCTGGGGCACATACTTTTGTACATCCGAGCAAAAACCATCCCGGTCAAATGCCAGGGTATTCAGGTTGTCGGCAAAGTGATGCTGGACGAATACGTTCAGGGCCGCACGCATCAGGGCATAGGAATAACGCGCCACCGGCCGTTTGACCAGCTCGACGGTCTTGTCCTGGTAAAAATTGCGTTGCATATCCCCGATATTGAAGTCGCGATAATTTTCCATTAATTCTTCCAGTGCTTGCGGCCCTTTCACGGTCATATTTCTCCTGTTGTTTGCTGTTGCAGAGTCCGTCCCGGATTCAGCAATTATTCACCTTGATGATGATATTGGCATCAGATGTCGCCGCTGTGGGCAGATTGAAGCGGGTGTAGCCATTGGGGCCATTTTCCGTACCTTGCGTTACCAGCACGCTGCTGCACGCCAGCCGGTATTGGCTGTTACTGTAGTAATTTCTGACGGTCAGACGGGGGTTTGCGGCGCCCATTTCCACCAGGCAGGCAAAGCCGGTATTGGTGCGGTTGCACTGCGCCCCGGTATAGGTAATTTCCACGTCCGAGGCTTTGAAACCAGCAATCGAGGAAGTGATCAGACCCGAGATCAGGTATTCGTTGAGACCGGGCGGCGGGGTGGTGCTCTGGGCCTGGATGTAAAGGTTCTTGCTGCGAAGGTCTGCAGCATAATTCAGATCCACGGGATCCGTGCCGGTCAGGCCCAGGTTGCTCTTGTGCACCTTGTTGTCCACGGTCGACAAGCCGGTGCCGGCCATGCGCGTGGCAAGACCCCGGCTGTGCGTATTGTTGTCCGCGATCGCCTGATTGCTGACATCCACCGGGTTATTGACCGGCGTTTCATTCCAGCGGCTCAGCCAGGTCAGCTGTACGTCATAGAACGGGATGATTTCCAGCGGCGTGGTGATAAATGGCGCGCCACAGGATTCACCCGTGCCGCCCAGTTGCAGGCAGTCGACGATGGCACGCAAGGCGTCGCTCATGTAGTCCAGATAGATGCCGCGCGAGCGCAGTTGCTGCGTGGTGAGGCCCAGCGGCGTCGGCAGGGTGGTTGCATTGGCGCTGGTGCTGGCCGGGAAATTGACCGGTGGATCCATGGCGCCAGGCGGCGTCAACGCGGGCGGAGCGAGTTCGTACTGATCACTGCCGTCGATGGCGTTTTCATAGATACCGACGGCCGCGGTGATGTAGTTCGAATACTCCGTGACTTCGATCGTGCTGTCGAGGATAATTCTCCGGAAAGACATTCAGGCCCTCTTGCCGCAGATCCTGCCCGACCTGCCAGAAGCCGTCTTTGCGCACCATGCGGCAAGCTTCCATGTAGGCGCCGCCATTGGTGGAGGCCAGAGTCAATCCACCACTGCTGTTGCGGGCGTAATGCTTGTGATCATTGGCGAAGCTGCCACTGGTGAAGTAATCACCCGCGACACGGAAGGGGTCATAATGGGACTGGCCCGGATCGTTGGGATCATCGTCTTCCCCGACACCGCCATCATGGTGATCACGGCAGCAGATGGTGCACAACTTGCTTTGGACATTGGACGTGCTGCTGCCGTAGGTCTTGGCAACGAATTCACCGCGGGTGTAATCATTGCCGTTCCACAGGGTGGGCCGCAAACCTCCTTGCGTCGCCGTAGTAGGAACCTGTAAAGCACAGTTACAACTGATGGCACGAAACTCTTCCCGGCGCAAGAAGGTCGCGCCCTCATCATTCTGCGAATAGGTGACAACGTCAAAAGTGGTTTCCGCCAACGCGTCCGAGCGGATGACTTTGGGCAGCGGCACGGTGGATTCCTTGAATTTGTTATCACCGAGTGAGATGGAAATGATCTCGGGGTTGCTGCCGGGGTTGTAATTGATGCTGGGGAGATACAAGCCACCGGTGCCGCCGGTAGCCGATTTGGCGTCAGCCGCCGAGGTTGTGGATGAAATGATTTCGCTGAGCGTGACATCGCCGCTGCCAAGCCGGTCCCCGGTGCTATGGGCTTTCATCGATCACGAACTGCGCTGCATCACCCCAGGCGACGTTTACCGTCATCAATTTGAAATCCGAGGCGGCCGCGACCAGGGGCTCGGTGGTGGTGAACAACTGGGTGGCGCGGTTGTACCAGTAATCCGTAACACCGATGTTGACGTTGTAAGTGAGCTCGCCGCGGGCAACGGAATATAGAGCCGGCGCGATGTCCGCATAGGCGTACTCGATGCCGTCGGGGTCGGCAGTGACGCGGCTGAACCCGCGCCGGCGTTCGATCGCTTCTTCGGCAATATTGATCGCCACCGTGCGCGTATTCGCATCGCCGGCCGATCGTGCCAAGCTGCCTTGCAGCTGGGTCAGTGCCATGATGCCGATGGCAAACACCAGGATGCCGATCAGCACCTCGAGCAGGCTGGTACCGGCCTGGCGGCGGGCCGTAGCGGGATTCTGTTTCATCGCAGTGCGCACCTTATTATTCCCAGTCACGGTGGAAATCCGTCCAGCCGCCGGCCAGCGTGCCGATGCCGCCGGTTCCCGCGGTGATGCGGGCCACGGTTTCGACATAGATAAGCTGGAACGTGCCGGTGAAAGCGCCGATGGCGCCATCGATGATGGCGGCGCCATAAATCGTGTTAGTACCATTGGATTCGAGCGTGGCGTTCGGATCCTCGACATCGGAGAGATAAAACGTGCCGAAAATCTTGGTGCCGCCATTGAAGCGGGTCAGGGAAGCGGCGGAGATCAGCATTACCGGCGCATGCTGCGAACCGATCACGGTATTGGCGCCAATGTGGCACAAGGGTCCAGTCACCCAATACGTGCCGAAGGAATTCGGCCCCAGTTGGCTGCAGTCATCGATGATGGTGGCCTGGCTCTTGATCGCCTCGTAATGATCTTTGGGTATACCGAAATAGAAGGTAAACAGGTTGCAGGGGAATTCGGGGTCACGATCGATGTCAATGCCGATAACATCGCTGGCGCCCAGCGTATAGCTGATCGACTCCGCCTGGCTGCAACTGCAGCTGCCGGGGCATTCCAGCGTTTCGGGTACCTGGTCCGTTTCGTACCATTCGTGCAATTCACAGGTGGCCCAGGCCGCACCGCTGGGGTCAACGACCGAGGCGCCACCGCAATTCGGATTCGCGTTCATCCACACCGACACCGGCACCCCAATGCCGCCGCCGTTGGGGTTGGGTACGATTTCCGCGTTGCCGGAGGGCGGCCAGGATGTGCGTGTTGTCAGCGGCACGCCGGCCCCGTTGCCACCGGACAACACACCGTAATTCGCCATCGGTTCAGCCACCAGGGCCTCGGCGTTACACACGCCGTCGGCGCAGTCAGCCTTGCCTCTGGCCAGCAGGGTGACCATGTAGTGGTATTCGTCTGCGATCGTCACGTCCTTGCTGCAGCCCTGCACCGGCGGTGTGGTAAAGGCACTGATCATCAGCTTGCACAGCAAAGCCTGTACCGTCACCTGTTCGGTGGTTCCGGGCAATACGGCATCGGTATTCAGAGCGATTCCGGTGGAGCCATTGAACGAATAGAAGTAGCTTTCCGCCCGGCGCGCCAGATCGGGTTCCGCGTAGCAGGGATGCGTGCCGTGACCAGCCGACAGGTCGACCCCGCTGCAGGGCAGCCAACGCTCTGCACCCACGGACAGCCAGCCGTCGGTGCCGTCGGGCATTTTGTCGATGCGGTCGGATGCCACCAGCGGGGAGTTGGCAATGAAAAACTCCTTGGCGTGCTGAATACCGGTTTCGGCGGCATGCAGCGCCAGCTTCTGCCGGACTTCATTGGCCGACACCCGCTGTTCCGCGACACCTGAGCGAATGGCATAAACCATCATCAATGTCAGCATCAGCAAAATCATGATACCGGTGAATATGGTCAGCATGCCCCGTTGCCGGGCATGCAGACATCGCGTCAAAACCCTGACGTGAGTGTGGTGGATCAAGGTTCTCATAAGTACAGATTATTCCTGAGGTTGATAATGTCCCCCACCGTGCGCTGGATGCTCAGGTCCGATATGAGCCGTCCACTGATGTTCATCCTCACTTTGCGCACCTTCTGGAAATACTGGATTCCTTCCGCATCTTCCAGCACCACCTCGGTGTAGGAGAGATCATCATCCACGGAGAAACCGGTGATTTCGATATCATTGGCATCGGTTACGGCAGCCCAGCTTGCATCAGGGGAAGCGCAATCCGGCACCGACTCACCAACCCACATCTGGATCACGCCGATGCCTCCTGCAACCACCCGCCGGAAGCCACCTGCATTTTCTGTGCCTTCACCGTCCTGGTCGCGGTCCATGCTGAAGACAAAACACTCGTTGTTGTCGCTGATCACGACATCACCCGGGGAACTGATGCTGCCATCGGTAAGACAATCCGGGTTGGCAAAACAGTTGATCGCGTCTGCCGTATAGTTGCTGCGCCGTACGTCACGGCTCATCAGCAGCATGGCGGAGCGTAAGTCATCCGTGAGCCGGGTCATCTTGATGATGCGCGCAGTGCTGCCCAGGGAACTGGACATCAAGGCTATCATCGATGCCGTGACCACCAGACTGAGACTGCTGGCAATCAGGACCTCCATCAGGCTGAAGCCGCGTGATCGCGTGATAAATTGACTGCGCATGCCGTTCATGTGCCTCATGCCCTTCATATGATGTACCTCATTGGCTGGCCGGTCAGGTTCCTTCCGCACAGGACTTGAAACCGGGAATATTGTTGTTGGGCGGCGGCAGGCCGAGTGCAATCGCGCCAGTATTGATCACACTCAGATTCATCTGGAACTGGTCTTCACCCGATTGCAGGCCGAGCACCAGGTGGCCGGCAGGGTCAAGGAACATTCCCCTTGGTGTAGTTATAGTCAACCAGCCGCATTCAGCCCACTGTAAAAACTGACAGCGGATGGCGATAAAATGCGTAGATCGGAATTTATTGACTATTCAACGCTTGCGCCCGCGCATACAATCCGGCTGCAAATGCAAACATTGCATATGCGGGGTGTGGAGTCCAACTTGCTTGTGTCGCTTGTCATGCCTGTTTATGCTGGCAGGAGGGAGAGCAGAATTGTCCGGAAAAAAGTCTTTACGCATCCTGGTGGCGGACGATAATGAGGTCAACCAGATCGTCATCAGAGGCATGCTGGAATATGCCGGCCATCAGGTCGACACCGTTCTTAATGGGAAAAATGCCATCTCTGCACTGCAAAAACATCCTTATGATCTCGTCATTATGGATTGCCTGATGCCGGTCATGGATGGTTTTGAGACAACACGCAGCATCCGTGCAACCGCTTCATCGGGTTTCGATACGAGTATTCCCATTCTGGCAATTACCGCGCTGGCGTCTGCTGAAGACCAATGGAGATGTCAGGATGCCGGCATGTCGGGATATATCAGCAAGCCGGTTAAAGCCAGGGATCTGTTTGCATGGATATCCAGGCTGACGGGCGTCCCGGTCCCATCCGGTACCGGCCGGCAGCGCAGTGACCCAACGTCGGCCAGTTGTACCTGCGCGCAAATAAACGGGAATCCGCCCGTGGGTGCGGCGGAGTTGATCAGAAAAATGTCCCCGCTGCTGATACGCGATGCCGAACAATGGCGGCGGCAACTGCAGGACCATTGCGACAACCAGCAATTCGGTGAACTCGGCTTCCTGGCGCACAAGATCAGAGGAACTGCCGATGTTCTGGGTGAAAGCGCCCTGTCGAAACTCGCAAGAGAACTGGAGATGTCGGGTAAAGCGGGTGCAGCGGGCCCCGCGGTGGCTCTGGCGGGCCGGCTGATCGAGGCCTTGCGTCAGCTGATATGCGACCTTCAATCCGGCCTATGAATATTCCACCCGATATTCTCACCACAGACACCAGCCCAGCGCACTTCACTCTGAAAGACAGCAACCGTTTGCTGGCAGCCATCAGCCAGGCTCAGGCGTTCTATATCAACGGGGATGCACCCGATAACGCCATGTATCAGCACCTGCTGGACAGTTTCCTTGATCTGACCGGAAGCGAACACGCAATTATCGGCCAGGTCCACTGGCAGACAGACGGCCAGGCCTACTTCAAGCCCCGGGCCCTCACCGATTTCGCCTGGAACGCGGAATGTGGTCCGATTCAGCAACCTCAGGGTGAAGGTAAATGTAAAATCAAGAGACTCGATACCCTGTTTGACGCGGTGATGACCAGCGGTAAACCCGTTATTGTCAACGAACGCGCCGAGGACCCAAGCGTTCCGGGTCTGCCCTCGGACCATCCCGCTGTACACAGCTTTGTCGGCTTGCCGATCCATATCTCCGGCACGACGGTGGGGATGCTCTGCCTGGCCAGGCGCAATCAGGCTTACGACGATGACCTGGTGGAATTCCTGCAACCGCTGCTGAATACCTGCGGGCTGTTGATCAATATCACCGCCAGCGGCCGTGAATGGCTGCGGATGCAGTCAAAACTGGAGGTGCAGCGTGATCAATTGGAATTGCGGGTAAAAGAGCGTACCACTGAGCTACAGCAGCAGCAATGGATGCTGGAACGAATTCTGGATCATCTTCCGGTAGCGCTATGGGTCAAGGACGTCAATAACGATTTTCGCTATACGATCTACAATAAAGCCGCCGAAGAATTGTACGGATACCCAGCCGCACAGGTTTTGGGGCAGTCGGAATTCGACTTCATGGAACCCAACGAGGCGCTCAGGAGCAGGCAGGGGGACATCGAGCAGGCCAGTTCCAGCCAGGTCTTCGACATCCCGGAAGAGCGGATTGAGTCCATGACCGGTGAAATCAAGTTCGGACATAGGATCAAGCTTGCCATTCCCGATGCGGATGGCAAGCCCAGCCTGATAGTGGGCCTGTGCCAGGACCTGACCGAGCAAAAATGGACCGAGCAAGCCATGCGGTCGAGCGAAATCCGCTTTCGGGAACTGGCCGAGAGCGCCCCGGTGGGCATTTTCATGACCGATCCCCGTGGCGCCAGCGTTTACATCAACCAACAATTGCAGAAGCTGACGGGACTGGATCAGGAGCAGGCGGCCGGCAATGGCTGGATTGCCGCCGTTCACGAGGACGACCGCGGGAAGTTGATGAGCGCCTGGCAGGATTTTATCCTGGGCACATCGGACTTCACCGCGGAATTCCGTTTCGTCCACCCCCACAAACGCGTCATTTGGGTTTCAGGCACGGCTGTGAGGCTTGAAAATGATTTCGGACAGGCCATCGGTTTCATTGGCTGCATGACCGATATTTCGCCGGCAAAACAGCATGAGATCGAGCTGCGGCTGTCGAAAAATGAGGCAGAACGTGCCAATTCCGCCAAGTCCGCGTTCCTGTCACGCATGAGTCACGAATTGCGCACACCGCTGAATGCCGTGCTGGGCTTTGCCCAGCTGCTGCAGCTGAACAATGAAAACCTCACGCAGAGTCAGAAAGAAGGCGTCAACCACATCCTCAACGGCGGCGAGCACCTGTTACACCTGATCGAAGACGTGCTGGACTTCTCGCGCATTGAAAGCGGGCGTACCAGCCTGAACCTGCAAAGATTCCCGTTGGACCAGGTTCTGCAGCGTTGCCTCTCACTGATCCGTTCGCTGGCGGAACAAAGATACATCACGATTATTTCCCGTACCGAAGATCCTGTGCATGTCTTCGCCGACCTCCGGCTCACACAACAAATCCTGGTCAACCTGCTATCCAACGCGATCAAATACAACAACACCGGCGGGACGGTGGAAGTGAGCGCCTCCACACGGCCGGATAATATGATACGCATCAGCATCAGGGATAGCGGCATCGGTATCCGGCCCGATGATCAAACCCGCCTGTTTGAACCGTTTGAGCGGGTAGCAGGTCCCGATAGCACGATCGCGGGGACCGGAATCGGGCTCAGCATTTGCAAAAAGCTGGTCCAGTCCATGAGCGGCCGCATCGGATTCGAAAGCGAATTCGGTCTCGGCTCGACTTTCTGGTTCGAACTGCCGGCTGCAACTGCCCCTGCCATGGCAGAATCATCCAGCAGCGAGTTAAATGTCGCAGCCCTGACCAGCAAGCTTGCAGGAATCCGGATTCTGTATGTGGAAGATCACCTGGCCAGCATCAGTTTGATGACGGAACTGGCCCGGCAGATTCCCGACTGCAAATTCACGGCCGCAAGTAATGCGTATGACGGCGTGTCGCTGGCCAAATCCTCTCGGCCCGATCTGATCCTGATGGACATCAACCTGCCCGGACTTGGAGGCTTTGATGCCTTGGCATTGCTGCGCAAGGATGAGCGTACGCGGGACATACCCGTGATTGCTCTGTCCGCCAGCGCGTCGCCGGAATTGATCGAAAGTGGAAACCAAGCCGGATTTATCCATTACCTGGCAAAACCACTCAAGCTGGGCGAGTTATTGGATACCCTGGCCGCCACCCACAAATCATCGGTCTGATCAGAAACAGAGTCTGAAGCTTGTACCCTGGCCGAACTGCGACCGGACTTCGATACGCCCGCCGTGACGCTCCATGATCTGCTTGCAGATCGCCAGTCCCACGCCTGTTCCGGGATACGCCTCACGCGTATGCAGGCGGCTGAAGATCTGGAAAATCTTTTGATAATGCGCCGGGTCGATGCCGATACCATTGTCGCTGACTTCCACCACCCAACGCCCTTCTTCGCTGTGTGAGCTGATGTCAATTTTCGGCGCTTGATCGCGGTGGAACTTGATGGCATTGGCGATGAGATTCTGGAACAGCTGCATCAGCTGGGAACCATCACCCCGAACTTCCGGTAATTCGGCAACGGAAATCACTGCACCGCTTTCGCGGATCAATACCGCCAGGTTGGCCATGGCGTCGGCCACCGGTTTGTTCAGGTTCAGTTGCTCCAACACCACGTTCTTGGACCGCACACGGGAATACTCCAGCAGGCCGTCCAGCAGATTGCGCATGCGCGTGGAGCCTTCCACCGCGAACTGGATGAACTCCTTGGCTTCAGGGTTGAGGTCGCCTGCATAACGCCGCTCCAGCAGGGTCATGAAACTCGATACCATGCGCAGCGGTTCCTGCAGATCGTGCGATACAATGTGGGCGAACAGTTGCAGCTCGTCGTTGGATTTCTTATGCGCCGCCATGCTTTCTTCCAGCGCCTGCCGGTTGGCGAGCCGGGAAGTGAGATCGATGCCCAGAAAAATGAAAGCGTCGATTTCACAGTCGTCATTCAGATGCGGCAACAGCGTGGCGTTGGCTGTGCGTAAAGTGCCTGTCGAATCGCACAGCGATACATGTCCTCTCCAGGTGGTTCCAGCGCGCATGGACTGCCAGATCTCGCTGGCAGAGCATTCAAACGAATCCTCCAGGATCAGTGAGTCGAACCTGCGCCCGATCAGTTCCCCTTCCTCCACACCACAAAACTCACAGAACAGTCCATTGGCCGCCTGGATGACCCCATCCAGGTCCAGCGTCGCGCTTACCGCGAACTGGTCGACCGCGGCGATCATCTGATCGAGTTCCAGGTATAGCCGGGCTTTTTCCAGCTCCAGGTCCTTGCGCGCAGTGATATCATCGACAAAGCCCAGCAGCCTGACGGGCTTGCCAGCGACGAATTCCACCCCACCAACAGCTTCCAGCCAATGATAGCCGCCGAGAGTTTTCACCCGGAACTGTTGTTTGAACAGCTCCCCATCGACCTGGCTACGTTGTAATGCCTGCATCAACTTCATCGCGTCATCGGGGTGCCGGATTTCACGGAGTTTTTCCAGCGTAAACGCGGCTCCAGTGCCGTCCAGGCCACCCAGCAGTCCCATGGCGACCTGATTGCCCCTGACCTGACCCGTGACCAGGTCAAGCTCAAAGGTTCCCGCCTCCATGGCGCCTTTCTGCAGCGCGCTGGAAGTTGAATCCTGTTCACGCGCCTGCCCGCTCTGGCTGATCAGCGTATTGATGCGTTGCTTGCGCTGTTCATCGCTGGCCTGGCGAAATAAATTGGAAGTGGAGGATAGCAACGCCGTAAAAGCCAGCATATAACTGCCCAAACGAAGCCCGTTGCCTGCCAGATGCAAGGCGTCACCGGTCTGAATTGACAGCGGCAGGTAGAACAACTGGCTGCTGACGGCGAGCAGCAATGCCAATACCAGCCAGTGCTGGGAGGGGAAATACCGCCAGTCACCACGTCGCAGGAAGATCACAAGCGTGACGAAATACAACAGGCCCACCATTGAATTCGCAGCAGGCATCACTGCTGCTGCATGGTTCAGGGGCACCAGACCGGGCAACAGCAAAGCTATCGTCAGCATAAACGTCAACAGGATGGCACTGACGGCAACAACCCATCTGTCGCCCAGGGCAGAATCTGAAATGGGTGAAATGCGGCCTTCCGAGGCTCGCCACCCCACCAGCAACATGATCGCCAGAAACAGGCGCGCGGTCGGGGAAATCCAGCTTCGTGCGGTGAAGAAGTTGCTGGAAAAATGTTCCAGGTCAAGACCCATCACCTGGATGATATGTATCGCATCGATGATCCCACTGCCAATGAATCCAATGGAGAGAAACAGCAAGGACCTGCCTCTAAAGCTCTGGTAGTAGGCAAGCGCAATCAAGCCGATAACGATCGCCAGCGCAACCCCCGTTGCATCCCATACCAGAAACCAGACGTGGTTCACGGTCGCCGTGATCTGGCGCAGTCCGTTCAGCAGCGCCAGTAACATCAGAGCCACGCCCAGGTATGCAAGCACACGGGGATGCAGCCATTTTACACGAACCGATCCGGGCGACCTGGCCAAGTTCTGCCAGTTCACGGAACGGGGTGGCAATGTTACCCCGGCGGTTGCTGCAGCCAGGACCCTGTCCCCACTCGGGTGACGGTCAGTCATTCAATACCCACTGGGGATTCTCGTTGCGCCGGATGGTGTGTTGCCAGGTTTTTGCCGCGGGTATCCGCCGGGACTCCACCGGCAAGGTGAAGGTCAGGCAGGTGCCCGCATCAGGCAGTCTTTTGATGGATATCTGCCCTTTGTGCGCGTGAATGATGTCCCGGCAAATTTGCAATCCAATGCCGATACCAGACGAATCTTCCGCGCTTGCCGCCAGAACATGGCGGTGGTGTTTGAACAGGTTTTCCAGCTTGTCGGGATCAATGCCCTTGCCCGAATCGCTGACTGAAACGGTTATTTCCTGCGGCGAATGCGGGAAATAGTCCACTCTGAGAAAAACCCGGCCCTGTGGCGGCGTAAACTTGATCGCGTTATCCAGAACGTTGGCCAGTACCTGCTCGATGCGATAACGGTCCATTGACACTTCGGGAAGACCAGGTTGAATTTTTACCGACAGACGCACGCCCGCTGAGTCGGCAATCGCCCGGAAGGACTCCACCGAGCCGGCGACAACGTCCATCATCGACTCCGGGCGCGTCGAAACCAGTAGTTGTCCGGTGTCCAGCGTCGGATTGTCCATCAGGTTTTTCAACGTTGCAACGAGCCGGTCACTTTCCGAACGCACATTCAGCAACTGCTCGTGCATGGCATAATCTTCCGCACTGGACTGGTCTGTCACCAGTTCCGCCAGGTGATCACGCAAATTGACAACCGGTTGTTTGAGTTTGCCGAGAATCTTCTGGTAAAAAACCTCGATCTGCTGGTACTTGCTCTCGAGGTCCTGGTTTCGAGATGCCATCTCCCGCCGTGTTTTATCGAGCTTTTGCAGCTCTTTGTGCGCCCTTATGGCCCGATCGATGGCCTGAATCAGTATCGCGCCATTCAGGTCGCGTTTGGGAATGTAGCCATGCGCGCCGCCCTGCAAGGCCTTGACGGCCGTCGCCTCATCGCCGAATCCGGTGAGCATGATAACGGGTGGCCCGGAGGCCAGCTGCTGACCGGCCAGTTCTTGCAGAAAGTCCAGGCCCAGCATGTCAGGCAGCAGATAATCCAGCAGGACACAGTCCAGCTTCTCTCTGCCCATGA
>CAVPUV010000003.1:0-67141 GCA_963708905.1 uncultured Gammaproteobacteria bacterium
CCGCCACGGGAGATCAACCATGAGTAGTTTGCACCCGAAGTCGGAAATGCTGTCGCGGCGTGAGCATACCGTTTTTGCTCTTTATGCGATTTCCAGCCTGGTGGTATTTATCCTGGCGATGATATTCGGACTGATCATGCGGATGGCGCAGGGAACCTGGATCAGCGTACCGCCGGACCTTGTATACCAGCTTATGACTGCGCATGGAGCCGCAATGGTCGGTACGGTCTCACTTGCAGCCAGTGCAGTGATGTGGTTCTTCCTGCGCAAATACGTGCGCCTCCATATGTCGATATTCGTCGCCAATTATGTGTTGTTCATGCTCGGCGCGGTGCTGATACTCGGGTCCGTTTTCATCGGCGGATTTGCCGGTGGATGGACTTTCCTTTATCCCCTGCCGGTACAGTCAATGAATATGTGGAGTCCGCATGCGGCTGTGCTTTTCATGCTCGGCTATCTGCTGATCGGTGTGGGCTTTCTATTGTTCTACCTGGATGCAATGCGCGCCATCATCCAGGTTTACGGTAACCTCGGCCGGGCGCTGGGTATGCAATGGCTGTTCCGTGGCGAGGTCGACAAATCACATCCGACGACTGTGGTTGCCAGCACCATGGTGATCATTGTCAACGGCCTGGGTATCCTCGGCGGTGCGGTCATACTGGTGATGTCCATCGTTAATGCTTATGTGCCTGAGTTATCCATCGATTCCCTGCTGGCCAAAAACCTGATCTATTTTTTTGGTCATGTGTTTATCAATTGCACCATTTACATGGCGGTGATGGCAGTTTACGAGCTGCTGCCACGTTATACCGGGCGGGCTTGGAGCGTATCGCGACCATTCCTGTGGGCGTGGGTGGCCAGCACCGTGATGGTGCTGATTATCTATCCGCACCATCTGTTGATGGATTTCGTCATGCCCCACTGGATGCTGGCGATGGGCCAGATCATCGGCTATACCAGCGGCTTGCCGGTATTCACGGTGACCGTATATGGTGCGTTGACCAATATCCATCGTTCCGGTATGCGCTGGAGCCTGCCATCCAGACTCATTGTCCTGTCGATGTTCGGCTGGGCCGCCGGAATTGTACCAGCGATCGTTGACGGGACCATCAGCGTTAATAAAGTGATGCACAATACCCTGTGGGTACCAGGACACTTCCATTTTTACCTGCTGCTCGGCGTCACCCCCATGCTCCTGGCCCTATGGTTCCACCTGACAAGGGGCCGCGTGGTAGCCTTTGACAGCACCAGCGACAAGCTGGGCCTTATCGTGTTTGTCATTGGCGGACTGACGCTGGTGGGCTCGTTCCTGGCCGCCGGTTATGCCAGTGTGCCGCGGCGATTCGCACAACACCTCTCAGAGTGGGTGACGTACGATCAGGTCGGGTCGGCCGGTGCCATACTGGTGATCGCCGCGCTGCTGTTGTTCGCGGTGCGTATCGCCAGCGGTCTGTTAATGACAAGAGGCGACCTGGATGGATCTACGCACCACGGCGGCTAGCCTGCTTGTGCTTGCGGCCGGAGTTACCCTGCTCACGCTGGCGACCGACTGCTTCCAGGCTTTCACCACCGAGACCGCAAGACGGGTAGTTGCCCGCCAGCATCCGATCGCGCTGCCGGATATGATGATCGAGACCCAGACCGGGGAGCAAATCAATTTCACCGATTTGCGTGGCAGATGGCTGCTGATCGATTTCATCTACACCCGCTGCACAACGCTTTGTCTCGCGTCGGGCGGCGAGTTTGTGCAGCTGCAGAATCTGCTTGCAGAGCCATTGTCACGAGGGGCTGTGCAGCTGCTCAGCATCAGCTTCGATCCGGAATATGATCAGGTGCCACAGCTCGCCATGTACTTGCGTCGTTTTCGCAACCGCGGCCCCGGCTGGCTGGCAGCGCGGCCCGTCGATGCAGTTGCGCTGGATCTTCTCAAAAGCAGTTTCGGTATTACCGTCATCCCGGACAGTTTCGGTGGTTACACCCATAATGCCGCAATACATATTGTCGATCCACATGGCCGGTTGGTCGATATCCTCGATATGGGGAACCCCGGACGTGTCGCGCGGACCATCCTGCGGGCCGGCGCGCTGTGAGCACACGCTGGCGGCAAGGCCTTGCCGCGTGGCTGTCCTTGCTCATCATGCTGGTGCCGCCAGTAAGAAACGCGCTTGAGGCAAGCATGACGATGCAGATGCTGGTACAGATTCCTTTACTGGTCGTCGTGGGATTATTGTTGCAGCGCACGCTGCCTTCCGGGATATTGGCAAGGATCAGCCAGTGGAACCACGGTGGTATCACCGGGCTACTGCTGGTGACTTTTGCCGGTGCCTTCTGGATGTTGCCGCGATCGCTTGACGCGGCGGTTACCGAACCGGTGATGGCTATGGCAAAATATCTGACAGTGCCGCTGTTGATCGGCTTGCCACTGGTGTTGAGTTGGCCGCGTACCGGCTTTATCGTCCGTGGCGTGTTTCTGTCCGAAGTCATCGCGACTTGTTTTCGTCTGGGCTGGCTGTATCTGACCTCCCCGACCCGACTGTGCACCAACTACCTCATCGATGACCAGCAGCGTCTCGGTGAGTACTTGTTGGTGGCAGGTGGCGCGGTATTGGTCTGGCTTGTATGGAAACTGCTGTGGGGCCGTTTCGACCGCCTGGCCGCGCAACCGTCGCGATAAAATCAGTCAGGTCCATCAGCCGATGAAATGCTGCAGCAAGCCCAGTGGCATTTTCGTTCTTGCGACCGAGACGATCCAGGCGAACACCAACACGGCGGCCATGAACGCAGGCAAGGACCGTCTGACTGACGGTGCGGCATGCATGGCGATCATGCCGAGCAGGATGTAAAGCACCAGGCCGATGATCTTGGCGCTGAACCAGGCCGTGCTCAGCACCTGATCTCCGATCATGGTGCTGAGCATCACCGCCGTGCCCAGAAAAAGGGTGTCCACCACGTGCGGCACAATACGCGCCATTTTTGTCGTCGCCAGGCGGGATTGCATCATGCGCCAGCACCAGCGCACTATGAACCCGGCAATGCTGAGCAGCGCCAGGCTCATGTGAGCCTGTTTGAGCAGCAGATAGTTCATGATTGAACGGTAAGGATCAGGCGGGTGGAGGGCCAGCCCGCACATTGCCCGGGGCTGACCTGGCTTGGCGCGGAATTTCCAACATCTCGGCCAGCTTGTTTCTGGGCTCCAACAGATCCTGCAGGCTATAGTTTTCCAGGGTGCCGATGTAAGCCGACATGGCCTCCTCGAGTACGTCCCGCAGGCGGCAAATGGGTTTGATGACGCAAACGCCAGGTTCGCCAAAACAACTTACCGGGTTCATGTCCTGCTCCATGTCGCGGATGACGTCGGCGAGACTTATCTCCCTTGCGGGACGCGCCAGGGCAATACCACCGCCAGGACCGCGCTGGGCATCGAGGTAACCCAGGCGTGTCAGGTTGCTGACCACTTTCATGAGGTGATTGCGCGATATGTCATAGACGCGCGCAATTTCCCTGATGGTTACCCGGCCATCGCTGCGCAAGCCGAGGTACATCAGCACGCGCAGGGCATAATCGGTGAAACGGGTAAACTTCATGCGGGCGTCCTTATTTGATGCATCATTGAGGCATTAAGTTAGCAATTGCCTCGACAACAGTGATTGATGCAGATCAAGACATCCTCACTTGAGCGTCGAGGCCGGCTCGCGGAGCCTCTGCGGGTGGTCGAATTCCGGCGTCCCGGTAGCCGGGGCGCAATTATTCCGTCACCGCACGCTGCTTATTTTGAAGCGAGCTTTTTAGTGACATGTGTCATGTAAGCCGCAAAAGCTTCCCATTAAAATTGAGGCAACGAAAATGAATCTATTTTGATCAGTGGAGTGGCACTATGAAGACGCGAACCATCCTCTCGCTGGCAGCGGCCTTGATGGTTTCGCTGTCCGCTTGCGAGCAGGGCAGCCAGGCTGAGCCGCAGGCCGGCGCCGTAGCCCAGACCGATCCGGCTGTTGCCGTGCATGCCGCGGAAGCTGCCAGCGTATCACTGGAAGACCGCATCGCTCATGGCAAGACATTGTTCGCAAGCAACTGCTCTGCCTGTCACCAGGCCGAAGGCCAGGGACTGAAAGGCGCCTTTCCCCCGCTCGCCGGCTCTGACTACCTGGCACAGGATGGCGGCATGGTCGCCGTCAAAGCCATACTCAATGGCCTCGCAGGGCCCATTACCGTCAATGGCGTGGAGTACAACGCAGTCATGCCCCCGCTGTCCTATCTCAGTGACAGCGAAGTGGCCGACGTGGTCACTTTCGTATTGAACTCCTGGGGCAACCAGGGAGGTGAAATTGCGTCGGCTGAGGTCGCTGCGGCGCGCGGAATGTAAAGGAAAAAAACGCATGAAAACGGAACAGGTGCAGCAGACTGTTGCCGCCGCTGCCTGTGTAACAGCGCTCATCGCCGTCAGCACCCCGGTGCTGGCGGCGGATACGTTTACTGAAGCCTTCACCCATGGCAAGGCTGGTGTCGCTTTGCGCTACCGCCTGGAAGATGTTGACCAGGACTCCTTCGCCAATGATGCCGTGGCCTCGACCCTGCGCGCCCGGCTGAATTTCACAACCGATGACTGGAAAGGTTTCGGCGCATTTGCCGAATTCGATTATGTTACAACGCTGGTCGGGGATAATTACAACGCCGGCTCGGGTAATACACCCGACCGGGTGCGGTATCCGGTGGTGGCGGACCCCACCGGTCCTGACCTGAACCAGGCTTTCCTGCAGTGGAAAAATGCCGGCGGTGCGATGTTGCGCGGAGGCCGCCAGCGCATCCAGTACGACAACGACCGTTTTATCGGCAACGTCGGCTGGCGGCAGAACGAGCAGACCTATGATGCGGCCACCTTCCGCCAGCAAACCGGCGGCGGCCTGGATTTACAGCTGGCTTATGTGTGGCAGGTGAATCGCATCTTTGGTGATGACGTTCCGGCTGGCAGGAACGATGGCAATACCTGGCTGGCCAACCTGGCACGGGAATGGAAGGATTTCGGCAAGCTCACCGGCTACTACTACGACATCGACAACGATGATGTCTCTTCTTTCTCCACCCAAACCTATGGCGCGCGTTTAGCCGGAACGCGCCAGTTGAACAGCATCGGCCTGGGTTACGCGTTCGAGTATGCACATCAGAACGATGCGCATCGCAACACGGTCGACTACAGCGCGGACTACTATCGGGCGGACCTGTCGCTGGCGTTTGCGCTGTTGACGCCCTACCTCGGTTACGAATCACTGGGTGGCGATGATGCCCGTGCCGGAGCCTCCTTCCGCACGCCGCTGGCTACCCTGCACGCATTCAATGGCTGGGCCGATGTGTTCCTGACCACGCCCAATGCGGGCTTGAACGATTTCTTTGGCGGCGTCAAAGGCAAGCTTGGGGCCTGGAACTGGGACCTGCTGTACCACGATTTCCAGGCCGAATCCGGTAGTGACAACTTCGGCGAAGAGGTTGATGCGGCCATTTCCCGCAAGTTTGCCGAAAAGTATGGCGTGCTGTTCAAGGCAGCCTGGTTCAACGCCGACAACGCCGCGCCCTATGACGACACCACCAAGCTGTGGGTGCAGCTGAGCGCCGACTTCTGAGCTCGAGCGCAAGGTAAATCCCGCCAGCAGGGCCGGGCACGGACAGCCCGATATGCCGTATAGTGTTCCAATCAGTTACTTTGAATTATTGGAGGAGTCCAATTACTATCCATATTCATGGTGGCAAAGACGGAGCATGCGATGGCTTATCAAAAACCGAAGTTTAAAAAGCAATATGAGAATTTTATCGGCGGAGAGTGGATTGCTCCCGTTGACGGTGAGTATTTTGACGACACTTCGCCGGTTGATGGAAGTTTAATCGCCAAAGTCGCCCGCTCGAATGGCAAGGATATAGACCTTGCCGTCAAAGCAGCCTGGAAGGCGGCCGCGGCCTGGGGCAAATCGTCACCCACTGAGCGCAGCACTCTGTTGCACAGGATTGCCGACCGCTTGGAAGAAAACCTGGCGCTGCTGGCGCTGGTTGAAACCTGGGACAATGGCAAGGCGATCAGGGAAACGATGGCGGCGGATATCCCTCTGGCGGTTGATCACTTTCGCTACTACGGCAGCGTGATTCGTGCCGAATCAGGCGAGGTGACTGATCTGGATGCCAACACCGTTTCCATGGAAATTCATGAACCCCTGGGGGTTGTAGGTCAAATCATCCCGTGGAATTTCCCCATCCTGATGGCGGCCTGGAAACTGGCCCCTGCCTTGGCTGCCGGTAACTGTGTGGTCTTGAAACCCGCGGAACAAACCCCGCTATCCATTCTCTTTGTGATGGAGGCCATTGCCGACCTGCTTCCCGCCGGTGTTTTGAATGTCGTTAACGGCTTTGGACCGGAAGCGGGCAAGCCGCTGGCAACCCATCCCGATATCCGCAAAGTTGCGTTTACCGGTGAAACGACCACCGGCCGGTTGATCATGCAATATGCCTCTGAAAACATCATTCCGGTCACTTTGGAGCTGGGCGGAAAATCACCCAACGTGTTTTTTGAGAGCGTGATGGCAGAGGACGACGCCTTCCTCGATAAAGCCATTGAGGGGCTGGTGCTGTTCGCTTTCAACCAGGGCGAGGTTTGCACCTGTCCTTCGCGCGCCCTGATTCAGGAAAGCATTTACGATGAATTCATGGCGCGCTGCCTGAAGCGCATCGGCGCCATCACCATGGGCGATACGCTGGACCCGGGCACGATGATGGGCGCGCAGGCTTCACATGATCAGTATGAAAAGATATTGAACTACATTGACGTCGGCAAACAGGAAGGCGCCGAGTTGCTGATTGGCGGTGAAGCCTATCAAAACAAGACCTACCCGCGTGGTTATTACATCCAGCCTACGGTATTCAAAGGCCACAACAAAATGCGCATTTTCCAGGAGGAGATATTTGGCCCGGTCCTGAGCGTCACGACATTCAAGGACGAGGCCGAAGCACTGGCGATCGCCAACGATACATTGTACGGGCTGGGCGCTGGCGTATGGACACGCGATGTGCATCAAATGCAAGCCATGTCCCGAGGCATTCAAGCCGGCCGGGTGTGGTGCAATTGTTACCACGCTTATCCGGCGCACGCGTCGTTCGGCGGCTACAAAAAATCCGGTTTCGGGCGGGAGACGCATAAAATGATGCTCAACCACTACCGTCACACCAAGAACGTGCTGATCTCTTATGACAAGAATAAGCTCGGGTTCTTTTAATCAGAACGATAGGATCAACAGGCGGTTCTTGAAGAGCCGCCCTTGTCTCTGATCGAAAAATATATGTACATCGAGCGGGTGTCCGTGACAGATGCAGCCCGGTCCGTTATCGAACAATTACGGCAGCGGCATGGTGATCTGATCTTTCACCAAAGCGGGGGTTGCTGTGATGGTTCTTCTCCCATGTGTTTGCAAAAGGGTGATTTTCTGTTGGGTTCCCGGGACCTGTGCCTGGGCGAAATTCATGGCTGTAAGTTTTATATGGCAGCCGACCAGTTTGAATATTACAGGAACATGCATATCACGGTTGATGTCACCGGCGGCAGGGGCTCGAGCTTTTCACTGGAAATTCCGCTGGGTTTGCGTTTCATGGCTGTTTCCAGAATCTTCCGGGACGACGAATTGAGTAACATCAGGCCGATTGAAGGGCATGAATGACCCCGTTTTCCACCAATCCACGATTGACACGCGCCATGACGATACCAACAGTATTTTCGGGCGTATCTCATCGCTGGTTTTGATGCTGGCCCTGCTTGCCGCCTGTGACAGCGGCACGGATAGTCAATTATCCGTGACCACACAGGACGCGGCCGCCCTGCCCGAAAACTGGCGGCTGGAAATCCAGCTGCCGCAGGTGGTATTGCCCGTTGCCCTTCACCTGGCCAATGATTTATCCGCGGCCTGGCTGGAGAACGGCGCGGAGCGTGTGCCCGTTCCCGCCATCAGCCACAACGGCAGCCACCTGCAATTGCGCTTTCCGGCTTTCAACAACACCTTTGAACTGGAAATGACGGAACAGCGCCTGGAGGGTGAACTGACCCTGGTCAAACTGGGTTACGAGCAGCTCATGCCGGTCACCGGCAGCCGCGGCCTGGACTACCGTTTCACCGCCAGCCCGAAGGCGGCGGTCGACCTGACCGGCCGCTGGCAAGTCGTGTTTACCGACGATGACGGCAACAAGACCGACGCGGTTGGAGAATTCGACCAGCAGGGCAGCCGCGTCGTGGGCACCTTTCTGACGCCAACGGGTGACTACCGTTACCTGCAGGGTGAAGTGGATGGCAGGCAGTTGCAGCTTTCGACCTTCGATGGCGCGCACGCTTTCGTTTTTATCGCGGAAATGAACGCTGATGGCGAACTGGCCGGAGACTTCTGGTCGGGCAGCCGTTGGCATGAAAGCTGGGTGGCGCGTAAAAACTTTGCAGCCAGGCTTCCGGACCCCTATACCCTGACCTACCTGAAAGAAGGATACGATTCGCTGGCATTCACTTTTCCCGACCTGGAAGGGCAGCCCACCTCCTTGTCCGACGGGAAATATAAGGGCAAGGTGGTGCTGGTGACCCTGTCCGGCAGCTGGTGCCCGAACTGTGCCGATGAAGTGGCTTTCCTGACGGAATATTTCCGCGACAACCAGGAACGCGGACTGGAAATCATCACCTTGCTGTATGAACACTTCGAGGATTTCGAGCGGGCGGCAGCGCAAGGCCAGGCGCTGCGCGATCAATATCGTATCGATTATGACCTGTTGGTAGCCGGTACTTCTGACAAGACACAGGCAGCGCAAACCCTGCCCATGCTGAATCATGTGCTGGCTTTTCCGACGATGATTTTCATCGATCGCTCGGGAAGCGTACGGCGCATTTATACCGGCTTTTCCGGGCCTGGTACCGGTGCCCACTACGCGCAGTTCGCGGCGGATTTCAAGCAGACAATGGATGAGCTGCTGGCCGAACCGGGTAGTTAGTGTCTGTCCATAAACGGGCATCCCAGCCCGTTATGGATTCGCTACGCAAAAACGTGGTTTTGCTGCGCTCACATTTTCAATGACTTACGTCATCGAAAATGGCGGCACATCCGTGTGCCGCATTAGCATGAGGCGTTTTTGGACGGGCACTAGTTAAAATTGTACAACGCCCGAAGGGGTGGCCATCAACACCACGTCCGCGGGGCGAATGGCGAACAAGCCGCAGGTTACCACTCCGGGGATGTTATTGATGCGTTTTTCCATCGCCACCGGATCGACCAGATCCATATTGTGTACGTCGAGAATGAGGTTGCCGTTGTCCGTTACGAAGCCCTGGCGTAATTCCGGTTGCCCACCGATGGCCAGCAAAGACCGGGCGACAAAACTGCGCGCCATGGGTATCACTTCGATGGGTAGGGGGAATTTTCCCAATACGCCGACTTTCTTGCTTTCATCCACGATACAGACAAATTTACGGCTGGCGCCGGCGACGATTTTTTCCCGCGTCAGCGCGCCCCCGCCACCCTTGATCAGACGGCGATGAGCGTCAAACTCGTCCGCGCCATCGATATAGATGTCCAGTGTGCCTGCCAGATTGAGTTCGACTACCTCGATGCCAGCAGCCTTGAGCCGTGCGCTGCTCGCTTCCGAGGAAGAGACCGCGGCTTCGATGTGGATGTGGCCGGCGGCCAGCGCGTCAATGAAGCAATTGACGGTGCTGCCGGTGCCAACGCCGAGCATGGCATCTGCTTTGACAAAAGCCAGCGCCGCCTGCGCGACTTGCCGCTTTTGTTCCAGCTGTGTATTCAAGTTTTTACGGGTTCCAGGGCAAGGATGAAATCCCAGTGTTTTTTGCTGACCGGCAGGACCGACAGACGATTGCCCCGCCGCAGCAGCGCAAAACCGTCCAGCTGACGCTCATATTGCTTCAGCTCGCTCAGGCTGATGATGCGCTTGGTCTTGCGCTTGTAACGTATATCCACCATTACCCAGCGGGGATTGTCGGGATCGCTTCGGGCATCGAAGTGTGGATCGTCCGGGTCGAATGCCGTGTGGTCGGGGTAGGCGCTGGAAGCCACTTCGGCGATGCCGGCGATACCCGGACTCGGGCAATTGGAATGGTAGAAAAACACGAGGTCACCTTGACGCATGTCATCGCGCAGGGTGTTCCTGGCCTGATAGTTGCGCACGCCATCCCAATGGGTTTTCTTGCCCGGTGCATTTTTCAGGTCGTCGATGCTGAAAGCTTCCGCTTCGCTCTTGATCAGCCAGTAGTTCATGGTCGATGGCACGTGCGCTGGTTGGAAATGGACATTGTCCCGGATCAGGCGGTGCAGGTAAACCTGCCGTTTTCAGTAATCACCTGGTGCAGGCGAACATCCCATGGGTCCGCAGGCAGCTGGGGCACTTTCTGTACCTCGTAAGCAATACCGACGCGCAGCGGACAGCTGCGATCCGCCACCGCGGCCAGCGCCCGGTCATAGTAGCCGGCGCCCATACCCAGCCGGTGGCCGCATTCATCCCATGCGACCAGCGGCAGCAGCACCAGGTCCAGGTCCTGGGGCAGCACGACTTCACCTTCGTCCGGTTCTTCGATGCCAAAAAAGTTTCTGCCAAGTCGAGCAGCCGGGTGCCAGGATCGAAACTGCAGCCTGGGTGCGGTGGGGGCATCGATGATCACCGGCAGCACGATCTGCACTCCTCGCTGGCTGAGGATTTCCAGTGCGGGCCGCACATCGGGTTCACCATCGAAAGGAAGAAATGCCGACACAGAAACGCTGCCGGACTTTTCGACCAGCTCGAGTACTGTTTGATTGATGGCCTGATCCAATGAACGCCGCGCGGTCAGATCGATAGCCTGACGCCGCTGACGGACTTCTGTGCGTAGACGGCTTTTCAGCAAAGAAGAGCCCTCCATGATACCGCTGCGGGCCGGTGACCTTGAACCAGTGGTTCAGGTGGGAAAGCTGGCCAGGCTTCAGGCTTTTCGCATGGTTGCGAACATGCACAACAGCATCCGGTTTTGCCATCCCGAGGTCTAAATGTAGGGACAAGGCATTTGACGGTCCCACTGGCAAATATCATAGAGGGCGATCCGATTATAGACCGATCAAGCCTTTAGTGCATTATCGAGTTGATCTGCCAGCATGCGGATCTTGCTGTCGATCTTTTCCTTGCGGACATCTTCGTGGTTCTGCTTTTTCAACAATTCATCGCTGAAATTCAGCGCCGCCTGCAAAGCGATCCGCTCCAGCGACATCAGCCGGCCGGATTCCTTGATTTCCTTCATTCTCTCATCCAGGTGCCGGGCCGCCGCAATCAGGTCCTTGCGTTCATCAGGTGGACAGGCAAACTGGTATTTCCGGTCGAGAATGGTGATCGATACCGTTTCAGTTGGGCCACTCATGATTTTTCCAGCTGGAAATTGACATAGCGAATATGACAGGTGATTGCGATCAGGATTGTTCCAGTGCCTTGAGCCGATTGATCATGGCTTCAACTTTGGTGCGGGCCTCTTCATTCTTGGCCACCAGGCAAGCCCGATCAGCGACCAGCGATTCCTGCCGGCTGAGCAGGGAGTGGTTTTCTTCGCGCAGCTTGCGGCATTGTTCGAGCAGACTATGGAGCTGCAGTTCCAGCCGCTCAAGGTCTTTGCCGGTTTGCTCCAGGGTATCCATCGCGTGACACTATAATCGGGGTCAGAGTAAAGTGCCAGAGTAGACTCGGATTTTTCTGACAACGGACAGCCTGTTACTCCGGCACTTTACTCTGACCCCTGCTGCCCTCTGACCCCGACTGTCCGGGAATGCTAACATTCCCGTCCGTGGAGACCATTTTGCATGGAGATTCTGATGCCCGCTGATCCTTTACCTGATTTTCGCCATGTCCTGCTGATGAGTCACGGTCGTCTGGACGCCGCCGAACTGGCGGAATGCCACGGCGTTCTGTGCGGCATGATCTGTGGTGAAACCGGCCATGGCGCGGAGGATTTTCTGGCCCACCTGGCGGCCCTGCAACTCCCGGTCGAAACAGACAGCGCATTACATCATGTGATGATTGAGGCGTTTGACAGCACCATGCAGCAGCTGGAAGATGAAGATCTGGGTTTCAACCTGTGGTTGCCAGACGACGAGCAGTCACTGGACGAAAGATCACAATCCCTGGCGCAGTGGTGTACAGGATTCCTTGCCGGTCTTGGCCTGGGTGGACCGCTACAGCCTTTGTCGAAGGAAGCCAACGAGGCATTGCATGACCTGCAGCAGATAGCCCAGGCTGGTTTTTCAACGCACGCCGATGACTGCGACGAGGCGGCTCAGGAAGAAGAAAATGAACAGGCATTTTACGAAATTGTTGAATACGTCCGGGTCGTAACCTTGATCCTGCGCGAAGAGTTGCGCGGGCCGGGCGCAGACGATCAGATTCACTGAATCAGCGGAAGCCGCGCAAGTGATCAAACAAAAAGAATATGCAAAACGTCGCCGGCAGCTGATGCGCATGGCCGGAGAAGGCTCGATCATCATCCTGTGCGCGGCGCCGGCCCGTTTCCGCAACAGCGATGTGCAGTACCCCTATCGCCAGGATAGCGATTTTCTTTACCTCACCGGCTTTCGCGAACCCAAGGCCACGCTGGTGATGATCCCGGATAAAAATGGCGGCCGCAGCATTCTTTTTTGCCGCGAACGTGATCCGGAAAGGGAAATGTGGGATGGACCCATGGCGGGTTTGTCCGGCGCCGTGTCCCATTTTGGCATGGACGAGGCGTTTGCCCAAGATGACATTGGCAAGCGGCTCCCGGCCATGCTGCAGGATCGGGACAGGATTTATTACGACCTTGGCCGCACGCCGCTGTTCGACCAGCGCCTGATTGGCTGGCTCAATGAGTTCCGCGATAAACCACGCAAGACCTTCCACGCGCCGGAAGAAATTCATGCACTGGATCATATGCTGCATGACCTGCGCTTATACAAGAGCCGCGAGGAACTGGTGGTCATGCAACACTCGGCGCAGGTCGCTATTGCCGCGCACGAGCGCGCCATGCAGCTGTGTCAGCCCGGTCTCAACGAGGCGGACCTGCACGCTGAAATACTGCATACCCTTACCAGGCACCAATGTGAGCCGTCCTACCAGGCCATTGTCGGTGGCGGCGCCAATGCCTGCATCCTGCATTACATTGCCAACAAGGATCTCTTGCATGCCGGTGATCTGCTGCTGATCGATGCCGGCGCTGAATATGATGGTTATGCCTCCGACATCACCCGTACTTTTCCGGTCAGCGGCAAGTATTCGCCGGAGCAAAGGGATTTGTACCAGGTGGTGTTGGCCGCACAAGCAGCAGCCATCGACAAGGCACGGCCCGGCAACCCCTGGCAGCAAGTCCACGATGAGGCGGTGCGCATTGCCACCCAGGGCATGATCGACCTCGGCATCCTCAAGCTCAGTCTGGATGATGAGCTTGCGCAGCAGGGTTACAAACACTTTTATGTACACAATACTGGTCATTGGCTGGGTCTGGATGTGCACGATGTCGGCGAGTATCAGATCGATGGCCACTCGCGGGAGCTGGAACCCGGTATGGTCATGACGGTGGAGCCGGGGATCTATATACCGCCCAACGATACCAGTGTGAGAAAATGCTTCAGAGGACTGGGTATCCGCATCGAGGACAATGTGGCCATTACGAAGAAAGATCCGCTGGTGCTCACGCAGAGCCTGGTAAAAACGCCAGATGATATTGAAGCTCTGATGGCTGGATGATGAGCCAGCTTCAGCCCGCATGTTGCACCAGTACTCGTAGCGAGACGGTTCAGGAGTGCGTCATGGCTGGTTTTGTTCCGGGCATCCTGCCCTCCACCCTGCGGGCCGGCAAGGCCGTCCAAATCCGCTCCCGGCGGATTTGTCGCGACCGAGGAGCGCGCAGGCATAGTCGACACTATGTCGAGCACTCCGACCGAGCGAAAGCCAGACAGGGCGTGCTCCTGGGCCGTCGCAGTAGTGGACTGGTGCAACATGCGGGCTAGCACGCCGGCTGCACACTTCGACGTGGCCATTATCGGTGGCGGCCTGGTCGGGGCCAGCCTGGCCTGTGCACTGGCGCCGCTGGGACTGAAAGTCGCCCTGCTCGAAGCGGTACCGCCGCGTGCCGCAGCACAGCCGAGTTACGATGACCGCACGCTGGCGCTCAGCGCCAGTTCCTGCCGGATTTTGCAGGGTCTGGCGGTTTGGCCGCTGCTGCAGGAGAACGCCACCGCCATTCGTGAAATCAGCGTCACCGAGCGGGACCGGCCCGGGCGGGTGGTGTTAAACCCGCGGGAACTGGGCCTGGATTGTTTTGGTCATGTGGTGGAGGCGCGTGTTTTTGGCGCCGCGATCATGGCCATGCTGAGCGCCATGGAAACGGTGGAATTCATCTGCCCGGCCCCGGTCAGTGCAATTGAATGCAACGCAAAAACCGCCCGTGTCTGGTTTGAGCGTAATGGCCAACACTGCAATCTGGAAGCGCGTCTGCTGGTAGGTGCTGACGGCGCCGATTCGGTGGTGCGTGAGGCGCTGGGTATCGCGGTGGCCAGACATGATTACCGTCAGACCGCCGTAATCTGCAATATTTCAACGCAAAAACCCCATCAGGGCCGCGCTTTCGAGTGTTTTACACCCACTGGCCCATTTGCCCTGCTGCCGCATGTCAACGAGCGCTGCGGACTGGTGTGGAGCGTCGCCAGTGAAGACGCGGCCGGGTTGCTGGCCTTGTCGGACGATGAATTTCTGCGCCGTGCGCAGTTACTGTTTGGCGCGACGCTCGGATCGTGGCTCAAAGTAGGCAAACGCTCGGCCTATCCCTTGCGCCTGGTGCGCGCCCTCGAGGACATCGCGCGCGCGTGCGGTCATTATTGGCAATGCCGCCCATGCAATCCACCCGGTCGGTGCACAGGGCTTCAACCTGGGCTTGCGTGATGTGGCCACTCTGGCTGAAGTCATTGCCGCAGCTCTGGCGCAGGACCCCGCGGCTGATATCGGCCGGGTGCAATTGCTGCAGGCTTACAGTGACTGGCGGGCACCCGATCAGGCTGAGACGATAGCCTATGCCGATGGCTTGGTGAGGCTTTATGCCAACCCGACGGGCCTGGCGGCCATGGCCCGCAGCCTGGGTTTGCTGGCTTATTCCCTGCTGCCGCCGTTGCGGCGCCAACTGGCCATCCGCGCCATGGGCTATCGCGGCCGGGTTCCCCGCCTGGCGCTCGGTGAGCCACTTGGCAACGCCTAGTACCGTGACCCAGGCTCGTATCCATGATGTGCTGATCATTGGCGCCGGCATGGTCGGCGCGACCGCGGCCTGCCTGCTGGCCAGGGCGGGCTTTTCCGTCGCGGTGATCGAAGCTCGGGAACCTTCCGCTTTCCATGCGGATGCTGCGGTCGGCTTGCGGGTTTCCGCCATTTCCCCCGGAGCGCAAGACATTCTGGCCGCGGCCGGTGCCTGGCAAGCAGATCGACCGGGGCCGGCATTGCGCCTACCGGCACATGCGGGTGGAAGACCGTGACACCAGCGCCGTGCTGGAATTCAGCGCCAGCGAATTCGGCATGGAACGGCTCGGCACCATCGTTGAAAACGAGTTGCTGCAATGGTCCTTGTGGCAGTGTTTGCAGAGCCTGGCCGGCGTTGAGCTGATCAGCCCGGTCGAGGTCGAGGCATTCGATCTGGACGGCGATCCGCCGGCCGTTCGTCTGGCGGGCGGGCGTGAAATCCAGGCACGCCTTATGGTCGGCGCGGATGGGGCCGGATCGGCCGTACGGCATGAATTGGGCATAGGGCAGCAGTACTGGTCCTATGGGCAGCAGGGAGTGGTCGCCGTGGTGAAGACAGCAGTGGCGAATACCGGGCTGGCCTGGCAGCGTTTCATGCCCGGCGGCCCCTTGGCATTCCTGCCGCTGGCGGATGGCAGCTCATCCATCGTGTGGTCGTGCCCCGATGCCGAGGCACGCCGTTTGCTTGCTCTCGACGATGCGGCATTTTGCATCGAACTGGAAGCAGCCACCGGAACGGCTGCAAAAAGCCCGGCGGCCGCTGCAGGACTATTTGGTTCGGTGGTCGCATGCGGCCCGCGCGCGGCATTTCCCCTGTACATGCAATTGAGCGATACCTATACCGCGCGGCGTGCCGTATTGATGGGTGACGCAGCGCATGTAGTACATCCGCTGGCTGGGCAAGGGGTCAATCTGGGCCTTATCGATGCTGCTGCACTGATCGAAGTTTTGCTCAAGGCACGCAAGGGCGGTGAGGATATCGCCAGCGACAGAGTGCTGCAGCACTACGCGCGCTGGCGCCGCTCCGAAGCCGAGCTGATGGCGCGGGGCATTCATGGCATCCGCTCTGTATTCCTGCCTGAATTCCTGGGGCCGTTACGCTGGCTGGGTCTGGGCCTGGTGTCGCGCAGCTGGATGCTGAAGGAAGCATTTATCCGTCGTGCCGCGGGACGCAATCGTTCTGCGCCTGCGCTCGCGCGGGGATTGAGCCTGACGCAATTGGTAAATTGATGACCAGGGGGCACGGCCAATTTGACTGCATTGCCTTTGCTGGTGGTCAGCGATGGTGAACAAATTCTCCCGCTTTCCGCTGCGGCAATTCTGGGATGAACTGCGCCGCCGTCATGTCGTGCGGGTGGCGTTCTATTATGCTGCGTTCGCCTGGATCGTGATTCAGGTTGGCGACGTCCTGTTCGATGCCTTCGAGCTGTCACATCTGTTGCGTTTCCTCGTCGCCACGGTGGTCGGCGGGTTTCCGGTCGTGCTGGTTCTGTCCTGGCTGTTCGATTTCACGCCCGGCGGCCTGGAGCGCACCGTACCGATCATTGAACCCCCGGCAGCGCCGGCAGGTTCACTCGCTGTTTTGCCGTTTGCCAACCTCAGTGACGATATCGAGAATGAATATTTCTCCGATGGGCTATCCGAGGAGATTCGCAACCAGCTTGCCCGTGTGCCGGGCCTGCGGGTGGCGGCGCGCACCTCGTCGTTTTCATTCAAGGGCCGTCATGAGGACGTACGCGAGATTGGCCGGCGGCTTAACGTGGCTGCGGTGCTGGAAGGTGGTGTGCGCAAGCAGGCCGATGCGGTGCGCATCAACCTGCAGCTCGTCAGCGCCGTGGACGGCTATCAAATCTGGTCGGAAAACTTTGAACGCCGGCTGGAGGATATCTTCCGGCTGCAGAGCGAGATTGCCGCCGCGGTTACCCGGGTCGTGAGCCCGTTGTCAGGAGCCGCTCAACCGGCCTTGCCTGCGCCCGCGAACCCCAGCTTTGATGCCTACAACCTTTACCTGCGCGGCCGGCATCATTTTCACAAGCGCACCGAACTTGCCCTGCAGCGCGCCGTGGCGTATTTCGAGCAGGCCATCGAAGTGGATGCAGGCTATGCGCTGGCGTACGCAGGTTTGGGTGATGCCCGCACACTGCTCAGTTCGCGCTACTACGGCAACGTGCTGGTCGCGGAGGCCGTGAACAAGGCTTTGCCGGCTGCGCAGCATGCCCTTGAACTTGCGCCTGAGCTGGCGGAAGCACACGCCACGATGGGTCTGATTCGCGAAAACCAGGGCGATCTCACCGCAGCCGGGCAGTCACTGCGCCGTGCTCTGGAGTTGAACCCGGGGTATACGATGGCGCTGGTGTGGTACGGCCTGGTGCTGGTGGGGCAGGGCCAGTTCCGCGAAGCCGAAAAGCGCAACAGGGAGGCTCTGCAACGGGACCCATTGTCGCCGATCATCAATGTCAATGTCGGCTTCGATGTCTTGCGTTATGGTGACTGGACCCAGGCGAAAGCGCATTTTGCGGCGGCCATAGAAATCGATCCGGCCTTCCCCGTGTCTCACTATGCGCTATCACGCGCGCAAAAACCTGTTGCTGTTGCAATCCGGTGAGCTCGACGCGGCGAGCAGCGCCGCGCAAGAGGCTTGTTGCATGTCACCAGACAACCCATTCGATGCTGAACTGATGATCGCGCTTTACATGGCGCGTGCGGATCATGAAAATCTGCGCCTGGTGGCACGCGGCGAATCCGAACGCATCTACACGCCCGGCCAGCGCGCACAGGCTTATATAGCGCTCGGCGATTACGCCGCCGCCGGCGAGCTGTATGAGCTCGCTGAGCTGGACCGGGGGCGGAACAGCAACTGGGAGTGGAGATGACGACGCCGGAATACGATGTCGTGGTGATCGGCGCCGGCATCAACGGCGCCGGTGTCGCTCAAGCCGCCGCAGCGGCCGGGCATTCGGTGTTGTTGCTGGACAAGGCCGCACCCGGATCCGGCACCTCCAGCCGTTCCAGCAAGCTCATCCACGGTGGTTTGCGTTACCTTGAAAACGGCCAGTTTGGCCTGGTACGGGAAAGCCTGCGTGAGCGCGCACTGCTGTTGAAGCTGGCGCCGGACCTGGTGCAGCTGAAAGATTTCTACATTCCGCTGTACCGTGGAGCCCGGCGTGGTCCGATGGTGCTGGGTGCCGGTCTGAGCCTTTACTGGCTGCTGGCTGGAGGTGGTCCCGCAGCGGCTTTCCACGCGCTGCCGCGGCGGCGTTGGCAGCAACTGGACGGCTTACGCACGGATGGTCTGCAGGCGGTATTTCATTATCACGATGCTCAGACCGATGATCAATTGCTCACGCGGGCGGTGGTAAACTCGGCTGTCGGTCTTGGCGCGGAGCTGGAATATCCGGCGCAGGTCGTCGGCCTCAGCCTGCAAGTACGGACTTGCCGGGTCGACTACCAGGCTGGCGGACGCGAACACAGCGTATTGGGGACAGTGGTGGTCAACGCCGCCGGTCCCTGGGCTAATGCGGTGCTGGCCATGGCCAGTCCCGCGCTCACGCCTTTACCGGTCGAACTCATCAGGGGCAGCCATATCGTGCTCGATGGTCAGCTGCTGCAAGGCTTTTATTACCTGGAAAGCCCGCGTGACGGGCGCGGCGTTTTCGTCATGCCCTGGAAAGGCCAGGTATTGGTCGGGACTACCGAGTGCCGCCATCACGGCGAGCCCGACCGGGTATGCCCGCTGCCGCAGGAGATTCGCTACCTGTGCGGCGTCCTGAAACACTATTTCACCCAATGGAAGGATCTGTCCGGCGCTGGCGTGGCTTCAGCGTTCGCGGGTCTGCGCGTGCTGCCGGCGGGAGAAGGACACGTTTTTCAACGCTCCCGCGAGACCCATCTGCACCCGGACCGCTTGCCGGCAGAAGGCCCGCTGCGGCTGCTCAGCCTTTACGGCGGCAAGTTGACCGTGTGGCGCGCGACGGCGGAAAAAGTGATGCAGCGCATGGCCCCGGCGCTGCCGCAGCGCAAGCCCGTAGCCAGGACCAGCGAGCTGCTTTTGCGGTAGACCGCAGAAATTCAAACTGCGCGTACCGTCTAGGGAAGGCCGCACACGCCAGCTCAATCAGGCGCCGCTCAGCGAAGGTTTTCCTCCGTGTACAGCGACAGCTCGATCATGCGCTCCAGCAACAGCTCAGGTGAGTAACCGGGAAAATTCTTCAGCACCATTTCCTTGGCAAACAAGCGGCAGATGTAGCGGATTTTCAAGGATCTCATTCTCGATGCGTAGACAAAATCCCGGTGGCCATTGTTGATGACGATGACATTCTGCTCCGCATCATATTTTGCGCGCCACAACTCCCCGGGCGCTTTCCTGAACGTGTATCCCGGCAGCCCCTGGCGGGTTTCCGCCGGCTGTTTCAACTCCGGCAGCAATGAATCCGTCACCGTTATGATGCCTTCGCCCTCGCAGACGGTCGTACCCTGTGAAACCGTCACCGCAATGCGGGTGAGTCCGGGCTGCTCCGGCGCGGTAAACGTGACAATTTCCGCGTGATCGTGGTCCAGGGCGCCTGCGCCTTCGACAATCCGCCAGTGAAAGACAAGATCGTGCTCTACCATGGTTCGTGACCGGTCGCGCGCCACTGCCCGATACGATTTGGTCTGGCTGACGGGCACCACGCTGGTTTGTGGGGAAATGCGAACGCTGAACAAGGGGCCGGCAAATTCAAAAAACTGTTTCTGCAGACGCGGCGCGTCTTCTACCGGCCAGGCGCCGTCATCGTCTTCATCGCTTGCTATATCAGCGGACCCTGAGACCGGTCGCAAGGCACGTCCCTGATGCATGGCCTGGATCTCGAACCAGTCGTACTCCTCGGCGGGTAACACCAGCAGCGCCTCCTTGAAGGCTTTGCGGATGGTGGTCAGCATCTTGCGGCTGGCGCGTTCGTCCTCGGCGCGGCGTTGCTCGGCGATGATCTGAATCAGCCGTGCCTCCACAGCCACCAGAGCAAGGCGGAAGCGCTCGAATTGACTGTCGCGGATGATTCCGCTGCGCGTGCCCGGCGTCAGGTTGAGGAAAGGCGCATCCACAATGCCCTGCAGACATCCGCTGCGCCACGGTTCACGCTGGAATTCATCGAGTTCGGTAAAATCCGCGAGCACTCGCGTGCCCGAACGATACATACCGACGTGGCAGTCGGGGCCCGGTTCGGCGAGGTACAGTTCCAGGTAAATTTCACCGTCTGTTGTCGCCGCTGCCGGCAGTTCGTGCAGCAGCCGGCCGCCGAACTGCCGCGGTTCGACCTTATACTCCTTACGCGCCGTGCGATCGATCACGTTGATGCGTACGCCGGAATGGCGGATCCGGTCGCGCAATTCCGCTGCAAGATACCACTGGATTTTTTCGCCGCTCAAGTGGCGGACACCCGCCAGCAGCGGTTTGATCATGAGGGTGGTGCCCGCTTCGGAGAAAAGCGTGCGGGTGGGTGTCAGCGTATAGTCCGGACTGCCCTTTTCCATGCGCATCTGATAGGTCTTGCCATCGGTTCCAGGGGTGGTCAGGCTGAGGCTTTCCCCCACTGTCCAGAAACTCAGCAGCCCTATGCCGAATTCCCCCTGAATGCCTTGTGTGCCGCCAGCTTTAAGCTGCCGTTTGATGGAGTCGCAAATATGCGTCGCCACATATTTGAAGTTGGGTTTGCCCGCATCATCCCTGGGAATGCCATCGCCGTCATCCGCTATTCGCAGATAGGATTCGCCGTGTTCGCGCCCGCGGGTGATGGTGATGTTGCGGGCATGGGCATCGATGCTGTTTTCGACGAACTCAGCGACCGCCTTCAGCGGGTTGGTCTGCGACAGGGCAATGATGTTGATGGCATTCCAATCATCGCCGATCCGTAACTTTCCGGACTCGCCTTGTTTACTGCGCTTTTTGCCTGTCTTTTTTGTAAGCACAACCAATCAAGCCTGGTTTCGCGTCTAAGATTTTTCTGCATGCCAATGATACGTCAAAGAATTGCACGCGGTTCATCCGGGAACGCTGTTCATGGTCACTGACAAGCAGGGGAAGTTTGGATGCTTAACGGGCCACACCATTTCCCGATTCTTCCGATGCGGACTCCAGCAGCCAGTTGCGCATGAGTGTTTTTATCTGCGTTTGATAGGGCGTATCGTGCAGACTGGCCTTGACCTTGAAGGCCTCGAGCAGGTCGCCTGCGACCTTGATGCTGATCAGCTTGCTGGGAGCGGGCTTGCCGGCGTGCAGGCGCCGGAAATCCTCGAGGAATGCCAGCACCTGATCGGCCGTCAACTGCCGGCCTTGCCGCAGTTGTTCATCGCTGAGGATTTGCAGGGCTTTCATCGGATGCGTTTCAGCGCGTCAACGTCGACCGTGCCGCGCACGGCGCCGTGCAAGGCAACCGCATAACCGCCAACCAGCGCATAGCGCACGCGGTTCGTCTGCAGCGCGTTGCATATCTGGTTGAGGAAAGTCATGCACCCAGTATATATCGGTATATACCCACGCGACAGAGCCGGGAATGGTCCGGGAGGTGCATGCAAGGAGCCCTGGTCAGGGTAAGTCATGGTCCTTATAACCTTCCGTTATATCCCGATAAAAAACGCTTCGTTCACGCAAACTCCATCGGCGTCTATGCTCCGTTCTCATATCAACGGAGGAAGGCGGCATGTTCAACGCACTGAGGGCAGACAATTCGCCCTTTACTGAACAGCAGATCGAGCAACTGCAAAAGAGTCTTGGCGGACTCGATGCCGCGCAGTCTGCCTGGTTGAGCGGGTTCATTGCGGGCCGGCTGGCCGGAACGGTGGAATTCCCGGCCGCCACGGCCGTTGGCGCTGCCCGCCCGGCACTGCACATGGCAGTGGAACAGGAACGCCTGCAGGTGCTTTTTGCTTCGCAAACCGGAAACGGTGAAGACATTGCACGGGCGCTTGGCGCGGAAGCGGAACGCGCCGGTATCGCCGTTGAAGTGCAATCGCTGGCCGGCTTGCGGCCGGCAGCACTGAAGAAACTGAAACATGTGGCATTCGTCATCAGCACGCATGGCGAAGGTGACCCGCCGGACGATGCCCTGGACCTGTTTGAATATTTGCAAAGCCCGCGGGCGGCGCGCCTGGAAGGCCTGAAATTCCGTGTGCTGGCGCTGGGGGATCGCAGCTACAGCCAGTTCTGCGCGGCAGGGCGCAAGCTGGAAGCCCTGCTGCTGGCGCAAGGCGCCACAGCCTTCGATGAACGGGTTGAATGTGACATCGATTATCAACAGGCTGCATCGTCCTGGACTGCGGAAATTGTGCGCTATGGCCGGGAGAAGCTGCTGCCCGAGCCGGCAGCCACCACCGCGGCGTATGGGCCGCAAGCGGCCGGCCATCTCAGCATTGTACCGCCTGCCGCGCGCTGGACGCGGGCCAATCCGTTTGCTGCGACCGTTGAAAAGGTGCAGAAAATAACCGGCCTGGAATCGGACAAAGACGTTTATCACCTGGAGTTGTCACTGCAGGATTCCGGCTTGCATTATCAGCCCGGTGATGCGCTGGGGGTATGGGCCCCCAACCGGCATGAACTGGTCGCCGAAGTATTGACCGCGATGCACTTGCAAGCCGATGAAGAGGTCGTGCTCGACCAGCACCGCCACACGGTGCATGAACTGCTGACGCGCAAGCGCGAATTGACCCGGCTCAGTGCGGATACCGTTCAGGGCTATGCGCTGGCGGCGCAAAACGCATGCCTGCAGCAGCATTTTGCACAACTGGACGAACCGCAGCGGCGTGAATTCATCGAGCAGCGTCAGTTTGCCGACCTGCTGCAAGAATATCCACCGCAAGCCGGCGCCCGAATATCTGCTGAAGATCTGGCCCGATTGCTGCGTCCGCTGGCGCCGCGCTCCTATTCCATCGCTTCCAGCCAGGCCAGCGTGGATGAAGAAGTACACCTGACCGTGGCCACACTCTATACCAGCACCTGCGGCGAAGAACGCCGCGGCGTGGCGAGTGACTTCCTCAATCATCGGCTGGCGCCGGGTGATGAGGTCGGCGTGTTTCTTGAACCCAACCGGCGCTTCCGTTTGCCGGAAGACCGCACTACGCCGCTGATTCTCATCGCGGCCGGCACCGGCATCGCGCCTTACCGTGCGTTCCTGCAGCAACTGGAAGCAGAAAACGCAGCGCCGGATAGCTGGCTGATTTTCGGCAATCCGCACTTGCGCACGGATTTCCTCTACCAGCGTGAATGGCTGGACTGGCGTAAAAGTGGATTTCTGACCCGCATCGATGGCGCGTTCTCGCGTGATCAGGTGGACAAGCGCTATGTCCAGCACGTGGTGCGAGAACAGGCCGGACGCATCGATGAGTGGCTGGCGCGCAAGGCAAGAATTTACATTTGTGGCGGGTTGGCGATGGGCCGGGAAGTGGAGGAGGCATTGCTGGATGTGCTGGCGCAGCAGCGCGGACTGAGCCTTGAACAGGCCGCCGGACAGGTAGCGGAGCTGCGGCGACAGGGCCGCTTGTTGAAGGACCTCTATTGATGAGCAATGAGTCTCGTCCTTTGAGCCCGGTCGAAGGCATCAAGTCCCGCAGCAACTATCTGCGCGGCACCCTGCTGGCAAGCCTGGCTGACAGTGCCACGGGTGCGCTGGCCGAAGACGACACGCAGCTGAGTAAATTTCACGGTTTTTACCAGCAGGATGATCGTGACCATCGCGAAGAACGCCGCCGGCAGATGCTGGAGCCGGATCACCAGTTCATGATCCGGGCCCGCGTGCCGGGTGGTATCTGCACCCCGGCGCAATGGCTGGCGCTGGACGATATCGCCAATCGCTGGGCCAATGGCACGATACGGCTGACGACGCGGCAGTCCTTTCAGTTGCATGGCGTGCTCAAGCGTGATCTGAAATCGAGTATTCGCAGCATCAACGACTGCCTGCTCGATACCATTGCCGCCTGCGGTGATGTCAATCGCAACGTGATGTGCACACCGTTGCCGGAAACATCCGAACTACATCGCCAGGTTTACAAGGCAGCGCTGGACATCAGCCGTCACCTCACGCCACATACCACCGCCTATCACGAAATCTGGCTGGACAAAAAGCGTGTTGCCGGTGGTGACAGCGAGACCGTGCCGGACCATGAACCTATTTACGGCGCTACCTACCTGCCGCGCAAGTTCAAAATATCGTTTGCCATTCCGCCACGTAACGATGTCGATGTGTTTGCCCATGATCTGAACTTTATCGCCATCGTCGACAGCGGCGTTTTGTGCGGCTACAACGTCGCCGTGGGCGGCGGCATGGGCGCCACCCACGGCGATGCGGCGACTTATCCGCGGCTGGCGGATGTGATCGGATTCTGCACGCCGCAGCAAGTCGTGTCTGTAACGGAGACCATCGTTACCATTCAGCGGGATTATGGCGACCGCAGCGAACGCAAACACGCGCGTCTCAAATACACCCTGGATGATCGCGGACTGGAGTGGCTACAGGCGGAGTTTGCCAGCCGCAGCGGCTATGGCCTGGCGCCCGCACGACCTTTTGCCTTCACCCACAATGGCGACAACCTGGGCTGGCGGCAAACCAGCGATGGCCTTTGGCACCTGGTCCTGTTCATCGAGAACGGGCGTGTAGCCGACCGTGCGGCAGTGCAGCAACTCACCGGCATGCGCGCAATAGCCCGTGTCCTGCGCGGTGAAATCCGCCTGACGCCCAATCAGAACGTCATTATTTCCGGCGTGGCGGCGGTCGATCGCCCGGCCATAGACGAGTTGGTGCGTCAACATGGTCTGGACAGCTGGAACCGCCTGTCGCCTCTGCGCCTGCACTCGATGGCTTGCGTGGGCTTTCCCACTTGCGGTCTGTCGATGGCGGAAAGCGAACGTTACCTGCCCGAGCTGGTCAGCCGCATCGAGTCGCTGCTCGAAACGCACGGCCTGTCCGCGCAGCCGATCACCATTCGCATGACGGGTTGTCCCAACGGTTGCGCCCGCCCTTACCTGGCTGAAATCGGCCTGGTCGGCAAGGGACCGGGCCTGTATAACCTGCATCTTGGCGCCGCGTTCAACGGCAGCAGACTGAACACCCTTTACCGTGAAAGCGTACATGAAGCGGAAATCCTGCAAACGCTGGACGGTTTGTTCTCGGACTATGCAGCGACACGGCTGCCAGCGGAGACTTTCGGTGATTTTCTGCACCGCAGCGGCGTGGTGAGCAGCGGGAAAAGCGCTTTGGCGGGTGTGGTATGAATGCCGGCCTGAATCTTTGCATCCCGCGGCCGGGCCAGCCCTGGAACAACGCACAGCTCGAGGCGGTGAACCCTTGCCTGGAGAAAAAGACGGCCGAAGAACGCATCCAGTGGGCCCTGGATTTCCTGCCGGACCAGGCCGTCATGACTTCCAGCTTCGGCGCCCAGTCCGCTGTCATGCTGCATTTGGTCACGCGCTTGCGGCCAGATATGCCGGTAGTACTCATCGATACCGGCTACCTGTTCGATGAAACCTACCGCTTCATCGATCAACTGGTGGACCAGCTTGAACTCCGATTGAAGGTCTACCGCCCGCAGATCAGCGCGGCCTGGCAAGAGTTACGCTTCGGCCGTCTGTGGGAGCAAGGTGCCGACGGCATCCGCCAGTACAACCAGATGAACAAAGTGGAACCGATGGAACGGGCCCTGCAGGAGCTACAGGTGGGAACCTGGTTCAGTGGCTTGCGGCGCACGCAGTCAGACTCGCGGCAGAATCTCGCAGTGCTGCAACGCCACGGCCAGGCGGTCAAGGTCTACCCCATCGCAGACTGGAGCAATCGCGACATCCACCAGTACCTGAAAGCGCATGGCCTGCCCTATCACCCTTTGTGGGAACAGGGCTATGTATCCATTGGTGACCGCCATACCAGCCGCCCATTGACGGAAGGGATGACGGAACAGGACACGCGGTTTTTTGGTCTGGTCAGGGAGTGCGGCTTGCACGAGCCGGAACGCTTCCAGCGCGCCCCCGCCTAGCTTAGTGTCTGTCCATAAACGGGCATCCCAGCCCGTTATGGAATCGCGAAGCAAAAGCGTGGTTTTGCTTCGCTCTCATTTTCAATGACTTACGTCATTGAAAATGGCGGCACTTCCATGTGCCGCGTTAGCGTGCATCCATTTCCGGATGGGCACTGGATTATAAATTGAATTCGCCGTTACAGCAGGTCGAGAACCGGTTGCCGATGTGGGGGTGATGATTGAGCGGAGCCAGTGTATAACCGTAGTCAGGTCCTGTCTTGCTGTTTGGATCGTTGATCAGCTCATCGATTTTGCGCCGCTCGGCGCCCGGCACCATCAATTCCAGAAAAGCGTACATATAATCGCGCAGGAAACGGTCTTTGCGGAAACCGATCCAGGTCGTACAGCTTGGAAACAGATGGGTTGCGTCCAGGGCCACGAGGTCTGCGTCGCGCACGCTGTCATAGGCCATGCAGGCGACAATGCCGATCCCCATGCCTTTGCGTACATAGGTTTTTATCGCGTCAGGGTCTTCGGCGGAAAACACCACATTGGGGCTGATGCCGGCTTTCTTGAACGCCACGGCCTGGTCCGAATCCTGGTCGAAACTGTGCGTGTAGCTGATGATGGGGAAGGTCGCGAGGTCGGCCAGCGTGATCTTTTGCATGGCCGCCAGGGGATGCTCCGGGAGGACCAGGATGGTGCGTTCCCAATGGTACATCGGCAAAGTGACCAGTTCTTCAAACAGTTCGCTATGCCCGGAAGCGACGGCAAAGTCCGCCGCCTGTTCCTGTACCTGGCGTGCGATCTGGTCAGAGGTTCCCTGGTGCAGTTTGATGGTGATGCCAGGAAATTTGCGCTGAAAACCTTCCAGCAGATCCGGCAGTACGTAGCGAGCCTGGGTATGCGTGGTGGCCACCACCAGTTCACCATGCAAAGAACCGGCCAGTTCCCGTGACATCGCGCGGATGTTATCTGCTTCGTTGAGAATCTTGCGCGCCCGCCGCACGACTTCCGTTCCTGCCTCGGTCAGACTCTCCAGATTTTTTCCTCTGCGCACAAACAGGCTCAGCGACAGTTCGTCCTCCAGCATCTTCACCTGTTTGCTGATGCCAGGCTGCGATGTGAACAGGCTCTGTGCCGCGGCGGTAATATTCATGCCGCTGTCGACAATAGCCACCAGGTAACGCAATTGTTGTAATTTCACCGCGGTCGTCTCTGTTACAGGTCCTGGTTTACAGTCCCGATGATTGAGTAATATCTGTCCATAAACGGGCATCCCAGCCCGTTATGGAATCGCGAAGCAAAAGCGTGGTTTTGCTTCGCTCTCATTTTCAATGAATACGTCATTGAAAATGGCGGCACTTCCATGTGCCGCGTTAGCGTGCATCCATTTCCCGATGTGCACCGAGTAACTTCCAGCACCAGAGGCTGGAATTATACGACAGCGATATAACATTTGGATATAACGGCAGGAAGAAAGTGTATTTCTTTTAATACCCTGCGCCATCTATTATCCTGTCATCTGGCATGACACCAAAGGAAGCTAGCATGATCTATGAAAATATCCTGGATACCATCGGCCATACCCCGGTAGTAAAAATCAATAAATTGGCTCCACCGGGCGTCACTATGTACGTCAAGCTGGAAGCGTTTAACCCCATGGGCTCGGTCAAGGACCGGCTGGCCCTGGGTATCATTCTGGATGCGGAAAAACGCGGTGCGCTCAAGCCCGGGCAAACGGTGGTCGAGGCTACATCGGGCAATACCGGCATTGCGCTGGCAATGGTTTGTGCTGTGCGTGGCTATCCATTTGTTTCCGTCATGGCTGAATCTTTTTCCGTCGAGCGGCGACGGCTGATGCGGTTTCTTGGCGCCAAAGTCGTGCTCACGCCTGCGCCGAAGAGGGCAACGGGCATGGTAAAAGCGGCTGAAGCCCTGGCCGCCAGGCATGGCTGGTTCCTGACCCGGCAGTTCGACAACCAAGCCAATCCGGCCTACCACCGCAATACCACCGGCCCGGAAGTGCTGAGTGATTTTGCCAATCGCCGGCTGGATTATTATGTCAGCGGTTACGGCACGGGTGGCACCATTACCGGCGCGGGTCAGATGATCCGTCTGGCACGTCCCGAGGTGCACATCATTTCCACCGAACCGGCCGGAGCCGCCCTGCTGGAAGGAAAGGAATGGCAACCCCACAAGATCCAGGGCTGGACACCGGACTTCATTCCGCATGTGCTGGACCGCAAGGTAGCGCACCGGAATATTCCGGTGACCGATGAGGAGGCCATCAGCACTGCACGCGCGCTGGCGGAGAAAGAGGGCATTTTCTGCGGTATCTCTTCGGGCGGCACTTTTGCCGCTGCAGTCAAAGTAGCTCATCAGGCGGAGGCCGGAGCCGTGATTCTCGCCATGTTGCCCGATACCGGGGAGCGCTATCTGTCGACACCGCTTTTCGCTGATGTGCCCGATGGACCGGACGAAGCACAGCAGTTACTGGAGGGGCTCGATTACTAAGAAAGCTCTGAATAATGCATCCATGCATTATCAGAGCACGCCAAACAAAAAATGTGATTTTTGTTTGGCTTCATTTTCAATGAGTTGCACTCATTGAAAATGGTGGCACATCCCTGTGCCACGAAAACTCTGAATTAATCAGAGTTTCCCTAAGGTTTTGGCGGTTCCAGCAAGCCCTCTGGCAGTTCCTTGAAACACGCCGAGAGTTTGCGCAGGAACGAACCCAGAGCTGAACTGCTGCGCCATACCAGGGCAATGGTGCGGAAAGGGGCTGTGCCGGAGAACGGCCGGATGACCAGGTTATCCGTTTGCGCGATCGGTGGCTTGACACTCAACAGGGGCATCAGCGTGATGCCGACATTGGCTGCCACCATCTGGCGCAAGGTTTCCATGCTGGTGGCGTGAAAATCGACACGCTCATGGGCACCGGCCAGCGCACAGACTTCAAGTGCGTGTTCGCGCAGGCAATGACCATCTTCCAGCAGGAGCATTTCACTGCCTTTGAGATTCTCAAGGCCGATCGTGTTTCTACCGGCCAGTTCGTGACCACCGGGTACAGCCACGACAAAAGGCTCATGGAACAGGACTTCGACTTCGAGTCCTTCATGCGCAATGGGAAGCGCGAGCAGTGCAGCATCAAGTGACCCCCGCTGCAATAAATGCAGAATGTCTTCGGTTTTTTCCTCGGACAGTTGCAGATGCAGTTGGGGGTAACGGGTGCGCAATCGTGGCATCACATGCGGCAGCAGGTAAGGCGCGAGCGTGGGGAACAAACCGAGACGCAATGTTCCTTCGTCAGGCCTGTGACTGCGGCGGGCCAGCGTGCGAATTTGTTCAATTTCATGCAGAACCAGCTGCGCACGCTGGGCAATTTCCTCACCAACTGGCGTTACCATGATGTTTCTTGGCGACCGTTCCACCAGCTGGATACCCAGTTCTTCTTCCAGCTTCATGATCTGGGTGCTCAGGGTTGGCTGGCTGACGAAACAGGCATCGGCGGCCTTGCTGAAGTGTTTCAGGTCTGCCAGGGTGACGAAGTAGTGCAGGGCACGAAGGTTCATGTTGTCATTATAGACATTTACCGTAGAATACCGCCTTCGTAAGGCCCATCGATGATTTGCTGCACATGAAAAAACGTACCGTACTGACCGGCATCACAACCACGGGAACGCCGCACCTGGGTAACTATGTGGGCGCCATCAAACCTTGCATCCAGGCCAGCCATAACGCCGATGTCCAGTCATACTATTTTCTTGCGGACTATCATGCTTTGGTCAAAAACCAGGATCCCGACAGGATGCGTCAATCCACGCTGGAGATTGCCGCCACCTGGCTGGCTTTGGGCCTGGACACCAACACCGCGGTGTTTTACCGGCAGTCCGATATTCCGGAAATCACCGAACTGACATGGATACTCACTTGTTCCACGGCCAAGGGATTGATGAACCGCGCCCATGCCTATAAGGGCGCAGTACAGGAAAATCTCGATGCGGGAGAAGATGCGGATTTTGCGCTCACCATGGGCTTGTTTTGTTACCCGATACTGATGTCTGCCGATATCCTGATGTTCCATGCCAATGAGGTGCCGGTCGGGCGCGACCAGGTGCAACACCTGGAAATGGCGCGTGATATTGCGCAGCGCTTTAACCACCATTACGGCGAGCTGTTCACGCTGCCAGAAGCCGTGGTCGACGAGCATGTCGCCGTGCTGCCCGGTCAGGACGGGCGCAAGATGTCCAAGAGTTATAACAATACGATTCCCTTGTGGCTGCCGGAAAAGCAGTTACGCAAGGCCATCATGAAGATCGTGACCAATTCCTTGCCACCCGGTCAAGCCAAGGACCCGGCTGATTCTGCGCTGTTTGCCGTGTATGCCGCTTTTGCTTCAGCCGCGCAACGCGACGAGATGCGGCAAGCTTACCGCGACGGCATCGCCTGGGGTGATGCCAAACAAATCGTTTTCGAATTGATCAACGCCGAACTGGCTGAGGCACGGGAGCGTTATCGGAGCCTGGTCGTTCAACCGCAGAAGATCGAGGAAGAATTACAACGCGGCGCGATGAAGGCACGGGCTTTTGCGACACCCTTCCTGGCCCGTATTCGTGATGCGATCGGAATACGGCGTATCGGTTGAGATTTCAAGCGACTGCAGGCGTGCGAGGATGTTTTCCACCGCGCCTGTCAGCGAAATTTCCTCGTTCTCCGCAGCCCGGCGATGGCGGTATTCCAGCGTGTTGCTGTCAATGCCGCGCTCACCCACAACGATGCGGTGTGGGATACCGATCAGTTCCATGTCATTGAACATGACACCGGGCCTGATGTCGCGATCGTCCAGCAGAACTTCGACCCCGGCGGCCAGCAGGTCCTGGTAAAGTTTTTCCGCCGCTTCGCGTACACGGTGTGACTTTTTCGCATTCATGGGCAGGATGGCCACCTGGAACGGAGCCAGGGGTTCCGGCCAGCAGATCCCCTTGTCATCATGATTTTGCTCTATGGCTGCCGCGACGATGCGGGAAACGCCTATGCCATAACAACCCATGGGCATGAAGTGGGGTTTGCCGTCTTCGCCCAGTACGCAGGCATTCATTGCTTTCGAGTACTTGGTGCCCAACTGAAAAATATGGCCGACCTCGATGCCGCGCGCCAGGCTGATTTTACCCTTGCCATCCGGGCTGGCGTCACCCTCCACCACGTTGCGCAGGTCGGCATGCGGCGGCAGTTCGACATCTCTTAGCCAGTTGATACCGAAATAATGCTGCTTATCGTTGTTGGCGCCGGCACAGAAGTCCGCCATAACGGCCACACTGTGGTCGACGATGCAGGGTATGGGCAAATGAACCGGTCCCAGCGAGCCCGGCCCCGCACCCACGGCCGCGCGGATTTCTTCCTCGGTGGCAAAGCGCAGCGGGCTGGCTACACTGCTGAGTTTGCCCGCTTTGGATTCATTCAGTGTATGGTCGCCGCGGATCAGCAAGGCCACCAAGCTGCAATCGCTATCCAGGGCCGCTGCGACGATCAGGGTCTTGACGGTTTGCTCGATGGGTACATGGAATTGCTCGACCAGATGCTCGATGGTATGGGCGTTCGGTGTATCCACCAGCCGCAAGGCCTCGGCAGGCTGCGGCCGGGAAATGCCGGGCAACGGCGCTTCAGCCAGCTCGATATTGGCGGCAAAATCCGAATCAGTGGAAAAAGCGATCAGGTCCTCACCGGAGTCCGCCAATACGTGGAACTCGTGCGAAGCACTGCCGCCGATGGCGCCCGAGTCAGCGCGCACAGCGCGAAAGCTCAGGCCGGCGCGCCGGAAAATACGGCAATAAACTTCATACATCTCCCAGTAAACTGTTTCCAGGCTGGCCGCATCGATATGGAATGAATACGCATCCTTCATCAGGAACTCGCGCGCGCGCATGATGCCGAAGCGCGGGCGAATCTCGTCGCGAAACTTGGTTTGAATCTGGTAAAACGTGACCGGCAGTTGCTTGTAGCTGCGCAGTTCGTTGCGCGCCAGGTCGGTTATCACTTCTTCATGGGTTGGTCCGAACACGTAGTCCCGGCCGGCACGGTCCTGGATCTTGAGCAACTGCCCGCCAAAATCCTCCCAGCGTCCGGTTTCACGCCACAACTCGGCCGGTTGCACCGCAGGCATCAATAATTCGAGATAGCCTGCGCGGTCCATTTCTTCGCGCACAATGTTCTCGACTTTGCGTAGAACGCGCCAGCCGAGCGGTGTCCAGGTATAAATGCCGGAGGTCAGTTTGCGCATCATGCCTGCGCGCAGCATCAACTGATGACTGGCGATTTCCGCATCCGCTGGTATTTCGCGCGTGGTAAACAGGTGAAACTTGCTGGTTCTCATGCTGTGATTCGCCTAAAACGGGGCATTGTAGCGGCAGGCTGGGCGGCCGGGTAGGCCCGCAGCAAAAATGTGGGTGGGGAGAACCCGCGTTGCGGTTTTTACTCGCAGTTTTCGGCGACCATTGCCTTGGCTTCCGCAATCAGGCGCATGCGTTCTTCGTCATCCATGCGTTCGGGCTCGCCCTGGGCATTGGTGGAGAAAACCCGCCGCGCTGGTTCCAGAGCTGCAAGACGCTCACTGGCCTGGGCACAATTTCGCTTGCGGTCCGCCTGTTCCTTGCGCTGCTGTTCGCGTGCCTGGGCCATCTGTTCGCGCTTTTGGTCCGCGTAGGAAACTTCCTCATTCGCGGCACTGTCCGCGTCAGAAACACCCTCGTTTCCCGGACTGTCCGCATCGTTGGAATCAACAGAACCAGCTTGTGGATAAGCATCGGCGGAGCCGGGACGATAAGCCTCGGGAGCGTCCATGCTGACCGCATCGGCACGGTCCGGCGGCGTGTCGACATAGTGCACCACACCATTCTCATCCGTCCAGGTATAGATTTGCTTGCCCTGAGCATAAATGGTGCCGAGTGCTGTCATCAAGCCGGCAGCGAGAAGAAACAAGCGGATGGATTTTTTCATGTCTGCATTCCCTGCAATGATCGACATGAATGTTATAACACACTTTTATGTTTCCACAGGCTGTCTGGGCGGCAAAATGTTATCATCTCGGTCGTTCTTACGAGCATGGAATGGGCATGAATCCCGGCGAAAAAAGATTTCATAAAGGCGTATACCTGTTGCCCAATGCACTGACTACCGGTGCCTTGTTCGCTGGATTTTATTCCATTATCACCGGCATCAATGGCCATTACACGGCCAGCGCCATTGCCGTGGTAGTAGCCGGATTGCTGGATGGTCTGGATGGCCGGGTGGCGCGGCTGACCAATACTCAAAGCGAGTTCGGAGTGCAGTACGACAGCCTGTCCGACCTGATTTCATTCGGACTGGCGCCGGCCTTGCTGGCATTCAACTGGTCCCTTTCCAGCTTGCGGGAATTGGGGCCAATGGCGGGCAAGCTGGGCTGGCTCGCTGCGTTTTTGTTCGTGGCATGCACCGCACTCCGATTGGCGCGATTCAATACGCAAGTAGGGGTGGAAGACAAAAGTTATTTTCAGGGGCTGGCCTCACCCGCGGCGGCAGGGATGCTGGTCGCCACGGTATGGTTTTTCAACGACCATGGCGTGGCCGGAGAAACGGTACGCTGGCTGATCTGGGTTGAAACCGTACTTCTCGGTCTGTTGATGTTTTCGCGTGTACGTTATTTCAGCGGCAAGGCCTGGCCTTCCGGAGACCGCATTCCAATTTATGTGCTGTTCCTGCTCGTGCTCACCTTTGTTCTGCTGGCCGTTGATCCGCCTACCGTATTGCTGGTCATCGGTGTGGTTTATGTGAGCTCCGGTGTTGTTATCACACTGCTGCGGCGGCGACAGTGGAAGAGCCGGCGCATGAAGCGGATTCTGGCGCGGCGGCAGGAGCCAGACACCGCGGACACGACCAGGGACACGGATGAGGCATGAGCCTGGCACGCCGCAATCAATACCTCGGCGCGATGGGGATCGACCTGTGGGTTCCGCGGACAACTGCAACACGGGTGAGCGCAGCCGCCCGCAGGCCGGCACCGTCGGAGGAAACCTCGGCACTGCAGCCGGACACGCCCATGGCATGCGGTTTGACCCTTGCCGGCAGAGTTGTTCTCGGACCGGGAGCAGGCAGCACTTTGTTGCTGTGCAGCAAGCCCGGCGAGGCTGCCACTGCCCTTGCCGCCGATATCGCCCGCAGCCTGGGAAGCGAGCCCGTCTGGAGCTGGCCCGCGCATGATGAGTCTGTGCCGGGCATGCCCCTGGAGCAGGCCATTGAGGAACGCCTGTTTACGCGGGTGCTGGTTTTTGGCCATGACCTGCTTGCACCTGCGGCAGACCCCGGCGTACAGGTCATCGGCAGCGCCCGCCTGATCCGGGTGGATTCCATTCCGGTGCTGGTGCAGAGTGGTGCTGCGCGGCGCGCCTTGTGGCTGGCACTGAGTGAATACTGAAACGGAGATGCTGTACCCGGTGGTCAGGTATCTGACTGCGGCCGATCTTGACCGGGTGCTGGAAATCGAACAGTCTGCATACCCCTTTCCGTGGACACGGGGAATCTTTGCAGATTGTCTACGCGTGGGTTATGACTGCCGCGGCTTGCAACTGGGATCTCTATTGGTTGGATATGCGGTGCAAACCCAGTTCGCGGGCGAATGTCACCTGCTCAATTTGTGTATTGAACCTGCCTGGCATCGCCGGCGTTTGGGCAGTCTGCTGCTGGAGCAAACCATTCTCCAGGCAAGAAACGGCTATTGTTCAAGCGTATTTCTGGAAGTACGGCCCAGCAACCGTGCCGGCATGATGCTTTACCGTAAACGGGGATTTTACATCGTCGGGGAACGACCGGATTACTACCGCGCCAGGCAGGGACGCGAAAGCGCCATCATCATGCGCCTTGACCTTGATGAATTGCCCGCGCAGCGGTTACATGCCGTAGTCCCACACGATCCGTTTTAACGGCAAATTCAACCCGGATCGCGCAGCGATTCCAGCCGTTGGTACTGCACCAGCAACTTATCGACATTGGCCTGGTGTGCGGCCTTGCGCTCTTGTTCCTGTGCCACGACGGCAGCCGGGGCATGGTCGAGGAAACGGCTGTTTCCCAGCTTGGTTTCAGCTTTTGACAGCAGCGACCGTTCACTTTCCAGCTGCTTGCCCAAGCGCGACAGTTCAGCTTCCACGTCCACCAGACCTTTGAGCGGCACCAGGATCCTGAGCTCGCCGACCAGCGCGACGGCGCACTGGGCGTTAGCGGCCATTGGACAGGAGTCCCGGTGCCGCGAAGCGCAAGGATGCGCGGGAGCGGCTGTTTCCTCCACCCAGGCGAAAGACTGAATTCGCGCCAGCTGGGTAAATATCCCGCTGAATCGTTGCAGCCGTTTACGGTCGTCCGCCACGCCCGACTGGAACCAGACATCCAGCGGTTTACCGGGGGCAACATTCAGTTCCGCGCGTATGCGCCGCACCCCCTGGATGATTTCCTTGAGCCAGCCGATTTCCTGCTCGGATTCAGGATCAGGCGCAGCCGGCCGCGGAAACGGCTGCACCATGATGCTGTCTCCGGCAATCGCCAGCGGCTGCCGCGTGCGCTGCCAGATTTCCTCGGTAATAAAAGGCATGATGGGGTGCAATGTGCGCAGCGTGGTTTCCAGCACGGTCAGCAAGGTGTGACGGGTCGCGGCTTTGGCCGTTTCATCCGTTCCCTGCATGACGGGCTTGGTGAACTCGAGGTACCAGTCGCAGTATTCATTCCAGATGAACTCGTACAACGCCTGGCTGGCAAGGTCCAGCCGGAAATCGGCCAGTTGGTTTTCAACTTCGGCGATCATGCGGTTCATGCGTGACCGGATCCAGCGATCCGGCAGGCTCGGGTCGCCGGTTTCCTGCACGTCCTGGTTTTCGGTTTGCAGCAACACAAAGCGCGCTGCGTTCCATAATTTATTGCAGAAATTCCGGTTGCCCTCGATGCGTCCCAGGTCGAAACGGATATCGCGGCCGGTGGTGGCCAGGGCAGCAAAGGTGAAGCGCAACGCGTCGGTGCCAAAAGCGGGAATGCCGGCGGGGAATTCGGCGCGCGTGGCTTTATCAATGGCTGGCGCCATGTGCGGCTGCATCAGCCCGCTGGTGCGTTTTTCGACCAGCGTATCAAGATCGATACCATCGATCAGGTCGAGCGGATCCAGCACATTGCCTTTGGACTTGGACATTTTCTGACCGTGGCTGTCACGAATCAGGCCGTGGATATAGACCGTTTTGAACGGCACATCCTGCATGAATTTCAAACCCAGCATGATCATGCGGGCAACCCAGAAAAAAATAATGTCGAAGCCGGTGACCAGCACACTGGTCGGGTAGAAATGCTGCAGGCGGGCAGTTTGCTGCGGCCAGCCGAGGGTTGAAAACGGCCACAGGGCGGAAGAGAACCAGGTATCCAGGACATCCTCGTCCTGCGACAGGTGCAGGTTTGCATCCAGTCCCGAGCGTTGGCGCGCGTCCTGCTCGTCCAGGCCGACATGAATATGGCCGTTGTCGTCGTACCACGCCGGGATGCGGTGTCCCCACCACAACTGGCGGCTGATGCACCAATCCTCGATGCGGTTCATCCAGTCAAAATAGGTGCGGCTCCAGTTGGCCGGAACAAAGGTGATGCGGCCATCCTCGACCGCATCGATAGCAGGCCCTGCCAGGGGTGCTATTTTGACGTACCACTGATCGGTCAGGTAGGGCTCCAAAATGGCCTGGGAGCGATCGCCGCGCGGAATCATCAGGCGGTGATCATCGATGCGTTCAAGCAAGCCCTGTTGTTCCAGGTCCGCAACGATAATGGCACGTGCCTTGAACCGGTCCAGTCCCCGATAGGCCTCGGGTGCGTTTTCGTTCAGGCTGGCATCAGGGTTGAGGACATTGATCACGGGCAGATCATGCCGTTTGCCAATGACATAATCATTGAAATCGTGGGCGGGTGTTATCTTGACGCAGCCCGAACCGAATTCGGGGTCGACATATTCATCCGCTATGATCGGTATCGTGCGCGCACACAGCGGCAAGGAAAGTTTCCGGCCCACCAGATCCTTGTAGCGAACATCGTCGGGATGAACGGCCACTGCCGTATCGCCGAGCAGGGTTTCCGGTCTGGTGGTTGCGACCACTACGGCGCCGCTACCGTCCGCCAGCGGGTAGCGGATATGCCACAACTTGCCGTTTTCCTCCTCGGCCAGGACCTCCAGGTCCGACAGGGCAGTCTGCAGAACCGGGTCCCAGTTCACCAGGCGCTTGCCCCGGTATATCAAGCCCTCTTCATACAGTTGCACGAACACCGTGCGCACCGCATGAGAGAGGCTTTCGTCCATGGTGAAACAATGGCTGGACCAGTCGACTGAAGCGCCCAGGCGGCGCATTTGCCGGCTGATCGTGTCGCCGGATTGTTCTTTCCAGCGCCACACTGCTTCGATGAAACCATCGCGTCCGAGGTCGTGTCGTGACTTTCCCCTGGCCTGCAACTGGCGCTCAACCACCATCTGCGTCGCTATGCCGGCATGGTCGGTGCCGGGTTGCCATAAAGTGTCATCGCCACGCATGCGGCGCCAGCGGCTCAGGGTATCCATGATGGTGTCCTGAAACGCATGACCCATGTGCAGGCTGCCGGTAACATTCGGTGGCGGCAGCATGATGCAATAGCTGTCACCCTGACCGGCAGGTTCGAAATATCCCAGCTTCTCCCACTGTTGATACCAGCGTTGTTCGATATCGCCGGGGTTATAACTCTTATCCATGACTTTCCGGGTTTATTTCAAAGTGCTGATCGGGTGACTTGCCGGCTCCAGTCCACGGCTGCGGTATTCGCGGAATTTGGCGCGCGACGCCTGCCGTTGAGCATCATTGGCCGGCACGAGTTCCAGCAGGCGGCGGAAGCGCTCCGCTTGGGGAACTACATCCCGGGTCAGGTTGATGATCACTTCTCCGGCATCATCGTCCAGGTCGTCCATGACGCCTACCATCACGGGTGCTGGAACAGCCCGCTGCTTTTGCGCATGTGGCAGAAAACGGCCCTGCGGATAGTCCCACATCAGTTCATCCAGGCGTTCTGCCTGCGCCTTGTCCTGCGCCAGGACCATGATGCGATGACCTTGTTCCCATGCCATCAGGGCCAGGCGGCAGGTCAGCTGTTCTGCAGACAACGATGGATCCTGCAATACATAGAAATCAACCTGGCAAGCACTGGACATATCTATACCTGGTCGACGCCGGCCAGCGCCATCAGGTAGCGCGTCAACAGTCCGACCGGGCGACCGGTGGCACCTTCCTTCTCATTCCATTTCCAGGCCGAACCGGCAATATCGAGGTGCGCCCAACGCTGCCCTTCCACAAACCTTGAAAGGAAACAGGCGGCCGTCACTGCGCCGGCGGACATGCCACCCACGTTCTGCATGTCGGCGAAATGGCTGTCCAGCTGTGACTGGTAGTCATCCCACAGCGGCAGGCGCCAGGCACGATCAACGACATCATCTCCAGCCGCCAGCAAGGCGTTCGCCAGTTCGTCATCATTACTGAACAAACCGCTGGCGTGATGGCCCAGCGCCACGACACAGGCCCCGGTCAGGGTGGCGACATCGATGATGACTTGCGGCTTGAAGCGATCACTGTAGGTAAGGGCATCGCATAGCACCAGGCGGCCCTCGGCATCGGTATTGAGGACTTCGATGGTTTTGCCGGACATGCTGGTGAGAACATCGCCCGGCCGGTAAGCGTTTCCATCCGGCATGTTCTCCGCCGCAGCGATGATGCACACAAGGTTCACCACCAGTCCCATGGAAACACAAGCCAGAAAAGCGCCCATTACGCCGGCGGCCCCGCACATGTCGTATTTCATCTGCATCATGTTTTCCGGGGATTTCAGTGAAAGACCGCCAGAATCGAAGGTGATGCCCTTGCCGAGCAGCACCACCGGGGGCTGGCCGGCGCCTGCTGCGTTGTATTTCATGATGATCAAACGCGCCTGATTGGAGCTGCCGCGGGACACGCCCAGCAGAGCGTCCATGCCCAGTTCGGCCATTTGCGCCTCTTCGAGGATTTCCAGCTCCACTTGTGCATACTCCTGGGCGATGGCTTTGGCTTCCTGCGCCAGGAATGCCGGGTTGCAGATATTCGCCGGCAGATCGCCCAGCTGACGCGCTTTGTGAAAGCCAATGGCCATTGCGGCAGCCTGATCGAGGGCGCTCTGGTACTCCACTCCTCCCCCGAAGCTTGCGGCTTGCAGCGGCACGGGAGCATCGTCCTTGACGGGTTTGGTTGCCGTATAGCGATAATTGGCGCGATGAATGGCAAGCGCAGCTTGCCGCAGTCGCCAGCCGAAACTGACAGCACCGAATTCGACTTCATGCAAGTAGACGTGGCAGGCAGTCAGTGGGTGGTTTCGCAAAGCTTTACCGGCTGCCAGGCAGGCACGGTCGAAGCGGCTACGGTCCAGTTTTTTGATCTTGCCCAAACCAATGGCCAGCACGCGATCGGCCGCCACGCCATCGAGCTGGTGCAGGAAAGTGAACTTGCCAACGGCAACGGCAATATCCCTGCTGTCCAGCATGCGGCTGATCGCTCCGCCGCTGGCCGCGTCGATGGCAGCAGCTGCTGGAGACAATGGCCCACCCTCGGTTACGCCGATCACGACGCACGGCGATCTGATAGTTTGTGCCGTAGCGTCGGTCAGGTTTAGTTTCATGGGTTCAATCCTTGATGCGGTTTTGCTCAGACATCCCGAGGATGCCTGCGAGCATAAATTCCGCATTCTACGTCAATTATGCCGGAAGTGGGTTGTTGCCGTGACAGGCTGCTGGGGAATGCTGTTAAACTGCGGGCGGCCGGTTCCAGCCGGCAAGCATTGACCTGCAAACACCCGTGAGGCAGCTCTGAATATCCTGCAAAAATACATACTGCGCGAGTGGTTTTGGGCTTTCCTGGGAGTCACTGCGATACTCGTGGTGGTGATGTTCGGCGTCACCCTGGGCGAATTGCTCAGCGATATGGCCGGTGGCCAGATTCCATCCGGCTTGCTGGGTGAGTTGCTGCTGCTGAAATTACCAGAGGTGCTTAACACCATTTTACCTCTTGGCGTCTTCATCGCGGTCATCTGGGGGCTGAGCAGGATTTACCGGGACCAGGAAATGGCGGTGATGAGGGCCAGTGGATTCCGCTGGCAGATGATGTTACGGCCGCTGTTTCACCTTTTGCTGCCGATTGCCGCAGTGGTTTTTGTCAATGGTGTAGTGGTTGCGCCCATGGCCACACAAAGCGCACATATGAGGCTGGAGAAAGCGTTTCGCACCGCGGCTGAATGGGGTTTGCAAGCCGGCCGGTTCCACGTGCTGCAGAACGGGGATCTGATCCTGTATGTGGAAGCAGTTGAAAAAGATGGCCGCACCTTGCGCAATATATTCATCCAGCAGCGGCAGCAGGACGGTCGCGAACAGGTATGGACCTCCGAGCGCGGCTATTACTGGCTCGATACCGCCAGCGGGGAGCGTTATCTGACATTGGAAAATGGGCAAATTACCGAAAGCGGGGAAAAAGCGCTGGATTTCAGTATCGTGCGCTTCGCACGCAATGATTTACGCTTGCCGCAGCCCAAGGAGAGGAATCAGCCGCCAGCGGTTGAGGCCCGCTCCAGCCGGAATTTATTTTTTTCCACCGAGGCCGAAGATATGGCGGAAATCCAGTGGCGTATTTCTCCCGCCATTACCATTGTCGTGCTGGGCTTGCTGGCCATTCCTCTGTCGCATTCAGCTCCAAAAGAGGGACGTAGCGCAAAGATATTTTCCGGATTTTTCGCCTATATAGTCTATGCCAATGTGTTGCAAATGAGCCGGTCCTGGATCGTCAGCGGGTCGATACCGGCGGTGTTCGGTTTGTGGTGGGTGCACCTGCTGTCGCTGGCCATTGCTGTTTTCTGGTTGCAACGCCAGGGAAGGATGGTCGGAAGAGCGTGATCTTTATTTTACTTAAAGGCGAATCGTAAGCCATGATCAGGCTGGTGGATCGTTATCTCGGCCGCGCCTCGATGCTGGCCACGCTGCTGGTCTGGTGTGGTCTGACCCTGCTGTCCGTGATGTTCCAGTTGCTGGGCGAACTGCGATCCATGCAGAACGATTACACTGCCGGCGATGTGTTCTGGTTCGTGGCCCTGACCACACCGCGCCTGGCTTACCAGGTGTTTCCGGTCTCCGCGCTGCTGGGCGCCCTGCTTGGCGTCGGTGGGCTGGCCGCGGCCAATGAGCTGGTTGCGTTTCGAACATCAGGAGTGTCCCGCTTGCGACTGGCGGCGGCCGCCCTTACCGGAGCCGTCCTCCTGACCATCCCGGTGATGATCATGGGTGAGTGGGTCGCGCCCGCAGCGGAACACCAGGCGCGCGCGTTCCGGCTGAGCGAAATGGTGGATGTGGCCATTGTCGGTGGGCTGCGCGGGGTGTGGCTGCGCGATGGCAGCGATATCGTGAATATCCAGCTGCCTTTGCTGTCAGCTGATCGCGGCGAGCAATCCATCGCATTCAATAATGTGGTGATTTACAGTTTTTCCGACCAGGTTGAATTGAAAACGATCACGCGCGCAGCCAGTGCTTCCCATCTGGACGGCACCTGGACACTGCATGGAGTGTCTGAAATCCACTTTAACGATAGTGGCGCGATGGTCGAGCGGGCGGAACAGCGAGCCTGGGCCACCGAGGTGAAACCCGAGTTGCTGGATTCCGCCGTCACACGCCCCTGGTTGCTGTCTTTGCGTTCACTGGCGGGCTATCTGGACTACCTGCAGGAGAACAGCCTGGATGACACGGTCTACCAGGCAGCATTCTGGGACAAGCTTGTTTTTCCATTCAGCGTGGTCGCACTGGTGCTGGCGGGAATGCCGTTCGTTTTCGGTTCTGCCCACAGCCAGAATGTGGGTGTGCGTCTGTTCTTCGGCATGATGCTGGGTGGCCTGTTCATGGTCGTCAATCGCATGGTGCAGAACTTCGGTGATGCCTACCAGATACCCGCCATGACGAGTCACGTGCTGCCACCCTTGTTGCTCGCGACGGCTGCCATTCTCATGTTGCGCCGCACCGTCTGATCCCTCCGGGCCTGTCGCGCCGTTATTTCGCCAGCAAATGTGGAATTGGGCCGTCAGCATAAGTTATCCTGACCCGCCCGTATCGCGGGAAGCCGGCCTTGCATCGGCGCGGGACTGGATTGGAACCAGCATCGATCCGTGTTTTCGCAGTTTATTTCTCAGAACCCGTTGGATTAGCTCATGCCAAAAAAAATGATTCTTCGTCCCAATCTGGCTGGCTTTTTAACCTGCCTTGCTCTGTCGTGGCTGGGTGCGGCGCAGGCACAAAGTCTTGACTCCACCGTCCGGACGGAAACAAAAATCAACCAGGACGCCGCCGCCTCGCAACAGCGCGTGACTCATCTGGCCAAGAAAACCCAGGATCTCCTGGGGGAGTTCCGTGCCGTTGTGCGCGAGCTCGAAAGTCTCAAGATCTACAATGAGAATCTGCAAAAGGTGGTTGGCGACCAACGCAACGAAGTCCAGTCCATCAACCGGCAGTTGGCCGGTTTGGAAGAAACCAACCGCGGCGTGGTGCCGTTGATGCTGGAAATGATCCAGGCGCTTGGCCAGATCGTCGAGGCGGACATCCCGTTTCACCTCGCTGAGCGGCGTGCCCGCGTCGAGCGTCTGGTTGCCATGATGGATCAGGCCGAGGTTACCGCATCGGAAAAATACCGGCGAGTGATGGAGGCATATCAGGGCGAACTCGAGTATGGCAGAACCACCGAGGCCTATGCGGATACTCTGCCGGCTAGTGGGCAGACGGTCGATTACCTGCGCATAGGCCGCACATTGCTGGTCTACCAGACCAGCGATCAAACCGGCACGGGGTGGTTCAATCCCGCGACGCGGCAGTTCGAAGCCTTACCGGATAGCTACCAGCTGGAAGTCACGGCGGGAATAGCCATTGCGAGAAATGAGAAGGCGCCTGACCTGGTTGTGCTGCCAGTGCCGGGGCCGGAGGTGGCTCAATGAAAAAGCCGGGTCTGTTGCTGGCCCTGGCAATGGCAGTGGTGGTCATCAGTCCGGTGGTAGCAGCCCAGACACTGGATGAGCTGGCTCGCATCGTTCGTGAGGCAGCCAAATCGGATGCCAGAGTCAACCAGGATCGCGAAGCGGAGTTCTTGCGCGAACGCGACCGTCAACAGAGTTTACTGACCGCGGCCCACCAGGAACTGGCCGGTGAGAACAAGCGCAGTGATAGTTTGCGCAGTGAGTATGACCAGAATGAGCGTGCTCTGGCGGAGCTTGAAACCACGCTGGCGGAACGCCTGGGCAATCTTGGCGAACTGTTTGGCGTGGTGCGGCAATCATCCGGCGAAATTCAGGCGGCATTGGAAGATTCAATGGTGACGGCGCAACTGCCGGGACGCACGCAATTTCTCGCCGAGCTCGCGCAGCGGCGAGAACTGCCGACCGTGCCTGAACTGCGCCAATTGTGGTCAGCCATGGTCACGGAAATCGCGGAGTCCGGAAAAGTGGTCAGGTTCGTCGCGCCGGTGGAACGCACCAGCGGGCAAAAAGAAAACCTGGAAGTCACCCGGGTCGGGGTGTTCAATGCCGTCAGCAATGGACAGTTTCTTGACTGGGATACCAGCAAGAGCCGCGATAAGCTGATCGAACTGGCGCGCCAGCCGCCCGCCCGCTTCTCCGCCATGGCGTCAGATCTCGAGACCACCGCCAGCGGCGTGATATCGCCGATGGCGATCGATTTCACCCGCGGTCAGATCCTGCGCGCCGTGGTGCAAAGCAAGACGCCGCTGGAGCGGGTCAGGGAAGACGGCGGCATCGTCGGCTACGTGATCATTGGCGTCGGCATTTTCGGCCTGCTGCTGTGCCTGTGGAAAGCATTTGCGCTGTATACCACCGGCGCCCGCATGACCCGCCAGATGAAGATCGATGCAGCGGACAAGCGCAATCCCCTGGGCCGCGTCATGGCGGTATATTCCGATAACCCGGATAGCGATATCGAAACGCTGGAACTCAAGCTGGATGAAGCCATATTGCGTGAGACCGCGCCGATCGAAACCGGCCTGAGTTTCATCAAGGTACTGTATGTTGTCGCACCCTTGCTGGGTCTGCTCGGTACGGTTGTCGGCATGATCGTTACTTTCCAGATGATCACGCTGTTTGGAACAGGTGATCCGCGCATGATGGCCGGCGGTATTTCCACCGCGCTGGTGACCACGGTATTGGGCCTGGTCGTTGCCATTCCGCTGACGATTTTGCACAGTTTCCTGCAGGGTAAAGCCAGGGCCTTGATCCAGACTCTCGAAGAACAGGCTGCTGGCATCATCGCCCGCCTGGCAGAGCGTCGCGCCGCATGATCTGGTTTTACCAGGCCGTCGCCGCCATTCGCGCCTTTATGGAGCTCGGCGGCGATGTGCTGTGGGCCATCATGTTCATACTGTTCCTGATGTGGACATTCATTCTGGAACGTATCTGGTACTTTTATAGGATCCATCCGTTGAAGAGGGCCGCCATCCTCGCCGCCTGGGAGTCCCGGGCGGATACCACTTCCTGGTACGCCAAACAGATTCGCGAAGGTATGATCTCCGAGACCTCGATCGCGCTGAAGGCCAACATCGGATTGATCAAGTCATTGATCGCGATCTGCCCCTTGCTGGGCTTGCTCGGCACCGTGACGGGCATGATCACGGTTTTCGACGTGATGACCTACAGTGGGGGCGGGAACGCCCGCGCGATGGCGGGCGGCGTTTCGATGGCTACCGTGCCCACCATGGCCGGCATGGTCGCCGCCTTGTCGGGCGTTTATTTCGGCACCTGGCTGGAACACAAGGCCAATACAGAATCGGAAAAGCTGGAAGACCTGCTCCAGCATCACTAAACGGAGACCGCTGCATGGCAAGACGGCATGCGCATGTGGAAGATGCCGAGATCAATATCACACCGATGTTGGATATTGTTTTCATCATGCTGATTTTCTTTATTGTCACCACTTCCTCTACCAAGGAAACGGGTGCGATGATCGACAAACCCGAAGCCGCGCAAGCGGTTGCCTTGAGCAACGGAACGATTCTGATCGGGATCAAATCCAATGGTGATATCTGGATGGCGAAGCGGTCCATTGAACTGCGCGAGGTACGCCAGATGGTGGAGCGCGCCAGGGGAGAAAACCCGGAGGGCAGTGTGGTCATTATTGCCGATCGGGGGTCACGGATCGGGACCGTGACCCAGGTGATGGATCAGGTCCGTCTGGCGGGTGTCGAAGGTGTTGCGATTTCCGCCGTTACGCCGCAGCAATAGATGAATGAATAAATTTCATATTCTGATCGCCGCCGTATTGTCCGCAGGCGTGACTTTCGGCCTGTTCCTGTTCATGCAGAAACTCATTTCATCGGGGGCGGAAGATCGCGCCCAGCTGGATGCGATTGCCGGCATTCATTTTGGTCCGGTCGAAATTCCGGACGAGATCGCCATCAGGAACCGGCGGATTGCAAAAAAACCCCCACCGCCAAAGGACCCGCCGCCAGCGCCCAGGATGCAAATATCCAAAGTGGATCAGCCGGTACAGGACATGCCGCAAATGGATTTGCCGCAACTGGATGTGCCAATGGTCGGCGGGCAAGGTATGTTCATCGGCAACTTCCGGCAGGTTGACACCAGCGCTGAGGGTGACGTCGTCCCGGTCATGGTCATACGCCCGATGTATCCGCGCGAAGCAGCCATTGAGGGCATAGAGGGATGGGTCAAACTCGAATTCACCATCACCGCCAGCGGTAGCGTGCAGGACGCACGCGTTATCGAGGCCAATCCGGCGCGGATATTCAATCGCGAGGCCATCCGCGCCATTTTGAAATGGAAGTTCAAACCGCGCGTGGTCGATGGGGTTGCGGTCGATCGCCGCGCCACCCAGGTCATTGATTTCAGCCTGCACGATGGCGAAGACTAATCACATGCGCCGGCATTTCCCCCATGTTCCCTATTGCGTGGTTTTGACCGTCTGCCTGCTCGCTGTTCCGGCTGGTGCGGTCTGGGCCCAGGCCGCGACATGCGGCAAGGTCCGCGAGGTCGGGGCCAAGGCGCTTGATGAAGTCACCTGGAAGCAGCTCAACGGTATTTACGAGGAGGTCAGCAAGGAGAATTACAACGACGCCTCCAAGGACCTGCAGAACATGCTGGGATCGGCGGGACGGGATGAATACCTGCAGGCCATTATCAACCAGGCGCTGGCACAGGTTGAATGGTCACGCGAGAACTATGACGCCTCGCTGGCTTACTTCGAGAAAGCGGTCGAACTCGACGCGCTGCCCAACGAAGCTCATTTCGCCCTGATGTACCAGATTGCGCAGCTGTACTACATGAAAGGGCGCTACCGCGAAGCGCTGGACCGGCTGGACCTGTGGTTCTGCACCGCGCCCGAAGCAAAGATAACCGCGGCCGCTTACGTGCTCAAAGCCTCGATATTTATGCAGGCGAAAGATTATCGTCAGACCCTGCAGGCCATAGACCAGGCCATCTCAATGGAACCGGCGCCGGTGGAAGCCTGGTACCAGCTGAAGCTGGCGTCGCATTATGAGCTGAAACAGTATCCCCAGGCTGCCGCGACGCTTGAGCTCATGATTGCCCAATGGCCGCAACAGAAGCTCTACTGGACGCAGCTGGCACAGACCTATTCCAGTCTGCAACAGCATGACAAGGCATTGGCCGTTGCTGCGCTGGCCTGGCGCAAGAAGCTCATGACTACCCAGGCGGACATTACCTATCTGACCAGCCTCTATGCCAACGCCAATGTGCCTTACAAGGCTGCAGCCATTTTGCAACAGGCCATTGAGGACAAAGTGGTGGAGTCTTCGGAAAAGTTCTGGACCCTGGTCGCGGATTTATGGTACCGCTCTGAAGAACTGGAAAAAGCGCTCACGGCATACGAAAAAGCAGCTGCGGATTCGTCCAGCGGGGAGATCGATCTGCGCCGTGGGTATATCCTGATCGATCTGGAGCGCTGGGCGCCGGCCACAAAAGCGCTGGATGCAGCGCTGGCCAGGGGTGGCCTGAATGAACGGCAAATGGGTGAGGCCTATCTGCTGCGTGGAATGGCGGAATTCAATCTGGAAAATTACGCTCAGGCCAGCGCTGACTGGGGCCGCGCCAGTAAATACCCTGCGGCCAGGGAAGCGGCGCAGCAGTGGATCAATCATCTGCAGGAAGAACGCAAGCTCCACGCGCTATGAAAAGTGACCAGCCTTTAGCCGCGGCACAGCTGAACCTGATCGATCGTTTCCTCGATGCCGCCTGGGCTGAACGGGGTCTGAGCCGGAACACCCTGGCTTCCTACCGCTACGATCTGCAGTCACTGGCACTGCAGTTGCGGGATCGCGGCCACGCGCTGGAAACCGCCGGCCGCGAAGATATTCTCCATTTTCTTGCCGTGCTGGTGCATGGCGGCAGGAGCCCCAGATCCCTGTCCCGTTACCTTTCCGGGTTCCGCCAGTTCTACCAATGGCTGCTGCGCGAGGGCAGGTTGCAGGCAGATCCCAGTGCCTTGATCGAGAGCCCCAGGCTGGGGCGGGGTTTACCCAAGGCCTTGAGCGAGCCGCGGGTTACTGCACTGCTCGAGGCGCCGGATGTCTCGCAGCCGCTGGGTTTGCGTGACCGCGCCATGCTGGAACTGATGTATGCCACCGGCCTGCGCGTCAGCGAGATGGTGTCGCTGGAATTGAGCCGGGTGAATATGAACCAGGGCGTGGTGCGGGTAATGGGCAAAGGCGGCAAGGAAAGGCTGGTGCCGATGGGGGAAGAAGCCATGCACTGGCTCGGGCGATACATGCGTGAGGCCAGGCCCGAATTGCTGGGGCAGGTTCAATGTGCGCAGGTTTTTGTTACCGCCCGCAAGGCTGGCCTGAGCCGTCAGGCTTTCTGGTACGCCATTCGCAGGCATGCTCGTGCTGCAGGAATGCCGCACGATGTTTCACCACACATGCTGCGGCATTCCTTCGCCACGCACCTGCTCAATCACGGTGCTGACCTCCGTGTGGTGCAACTGCTACTGGGTCATAGTGACCTTTCCACCACACAGATCTATACTCACATTGCCCGTGAAGGCTTGAAGAATTTGCATGCCAAACACCACCCCAGGGGATGAGCTTGCAAAACAAACGAGGCACTGACAACACAATCCCGGCTGGCAGACGGAACTTTCCATGCTTTGAGGGTTCTGTGAAGCGTGGACATCGCTTGTAATTCAGCAGCATGAACCGCCACGTGGTAAGCTGCCGCCACGGTAAAGGCAGGCAATGAAAATCCAAATAACGAGAGGTAAACCATGATGCGTTCTGGTCAGATTATCGCAATATCGTTGATGGCATCATGCGCATCCTTACCGGTATTTGCGCAGGATAAATTCGAGTTGGTGGAAGCGCGTATTCGCGCACTGGCTCCCACCGCCCGCTCCATAGCGGTTTCGGAAACTCCCATCGAAGGCCTGCTGCAAGTGCAGATCAACGGCGAAATCGTGTACGCAACCGACGATGGCAGGTATCTGCTGGAGGGCCGGGTCATTGACCTGGATACGCGTGATGACCTGACGGAACAATCAAAATCGACGATTCGCAAGGAAATTCTGGACCACGTAGATGCTTCAAAGCAGATCACGTTCACCCCGGCCGACCCGGTTTATGACCTGACGGTATTTACTGATATCGATTGTGGTTACTGCCGTAAATTGCATTCCCAGATAGCCGAATACAACAAGGAAGGCATAGCGATTCACTACATGGCCTTTCCCCGTGCCGGCATCGGTTCTGAATCATACGACAAGGCGGTCTCGGTCTGGTGCGCCAAGGACCAGCAGAGTGCCCTGACCAGTGCCAAGGCCGGTAATGACCCGGAGCCTTTGCACTGCGACAATCCGGTTGCCGGACAATACCAGTTGGGTCTCGAACTGGGCGTATCGGGAACACCAGCCCTGCTGACATCCAGCGGTATGTTGATTCCCGGTTACGTGGCCCCGGCAGCTTTGCGCGCTCGGCTGGACCAGTTATCCGGCGTTGGAGGCGCCAGCACCGCCAAATAGACGGGTTTCGGGAGTACCGCTTTGTCCGAGTTCACCTGGCTGTTGGGAGAACCCGCCCTTTCCGATTTTCGCAAGCACAAACTCGGCAGCCAGCTGACAGCGCGTTTTCGCCTGCAGCCTTCGATTGCCAGCCGCTTTATCTATTTTCTGGACTCTGCGCAGCCGTTGCAACCTGCCGACTGCCGCCGCCTGGAGGACCTGTTGCATGGTCAACTGTGGGCGCAACTGGACACGGATGGATTGATCCTGGTGGCGCCTCGCCTGGGTACCCAGTCACCCTGGTCCAGCAAGGCGACGGATATTGCCAGCCGTTGCGGCATCAACGGTATCGACCGCATCGAGCGCGGCACCGCGTACTGGATCAGAGGATTGGAAGCCATCGATGCAGCCGCCAGAGCAGAACTTCTGCAGCTGCTGCATGATCGCATGACGCAATCCGTTCTGGCTTCCATCGATGAGGCAAGATTGCTCTTTTTGCACGGACAGCCACGGCCGCTCAGGCACGTTCCGGTACTTGCCCAGGGCGCGGCCGCCCTGCAGCGCGCTGACCGTGAGCTCGGGCTGGCACTGTCCACGGACGAGGTTGATTATCTGCTGGCAGCGTTTACACGGCTGCAGCGGGATCCGACCGATGCGGAGTTGATGATGTTCGCGCAGGCCAATTCAGAGCACTGCCGGCACAAGATTTTCAATGCCAGCTGGACCGTGGATGGCGAAGAGGCGGAGCGCTCCCTGTTCAGCATGATCCGTAATACCCATGCACGGTCGCCACACGGTATCCTTTCTGCCTACCACGACAATTCGGCGGTCATTGATGGCGCAGCGGGCGAACGTTTTTTTGTGCAGCCGGACACGGGCGTTTATGCATACCGGCGTGAACGTCTGCCATTTCAAATCAAGGTTGAAACGCACAACCACCCCACGGCGATTTCGCCTTTTGCCGGCGCCGCCACCGGTTCCGGTGGAGAAATCCGCGACGAAGCTGCTACCGGCCGTGGCGCCCGGCCCAAGGCGGGTCTGACCGGATACACTGTCTCCCACCTGGATATACCGGGTTATTCCTTTCCCTGGCGCGGCGGCCATGGCCGGCCTGAACGGATTGCCAGCGCGCTGGATATCATGATCGAGGGGCCGATCGGCGGCGCGGCATTCAATAACGAATTCGGCCGGCCAGCCCTTTGCGGCTACTTCCGCAGCTTCGAGCAGGAAGTGGGCGGCACCCTCTGGGGCTATCACAAACCCGTCATGATTGCGGGCGGTCTGGGTAGTATCCGCGCGGACATGGTGGACAAATTGCCGTTGCAGACGGGTTCCTGCATTGTCGTGCTCGGCGGACCCGCGATGCTGATCGGCCTGGGCGGTGGAGCAGCTTCTTCAGTTGGCAGCGGGCACAGCCATGAGGAGCTGGATTTTGCTTCGGTGCAGCGCGGAAACCCGGAAATGCAAAGGCGTTGCCAGGAAGTGATCGACGCCTGCTGGGCATTGGGTGAACACAACCCGATTCTCTCCATTCACGATGTGGGTGCGGGTGGGCTTGCCAACGCGCTGCCGGAGCTTTTACACGACGGCGGCCGCGGCGGCATGCTGGAACTGCGCGCGGTGCCTGTTGCGGACCCGGCGATGTCGCCCATGGAAATCTGGTGCAATGAGGCACAGGAACGTTATGTTCTGGCGCTGCATCCGTCGGCATTGAAGACATTTGAAAACATCTGCGCGCGAGAACGCTGCCCCTGCGCGGTGCTGGGAACGGCGACGCAGGAGCTGCATCTCAAACTCAGTGACCGGCTGTTTCACAGCGATGCGGTGGACATGCCGCTGGAGGTTTTGCTGGGTAAAACACCCGCCATGCACCGCACCGTGCAGCGGCAACGGCTGATCATCGAGGATGTGGACCTGACCGCTCTCGACCTGTCCCAGGCGTTGCACGATGTGTTGCGTTTCCCGGCCGTTGGCAGCAAGTCTTTTCTCATTACCATCGGTGACCGCAGCGTGGGTGGCCTGGTCGCTCGCGACCAGATGGTGGGACCCTGGCAGGTGCCAGTGGCGGATGTCGCAGTCACCCTGGCGGGATTCCGCAGCGAGCGCGGCGAAGCCATGGCCATGGGCGAGCGCTCACCCCTGGCGGTGGTCAATGGCCCGGCGTCTGGGCGTATGGCGGTTGCCGAGGCCGTCACCAATATCGCCGCAGCGTCCATTCGGCATATTTCCGATATTCGCCTCGCGGCCAACTGGATGGCCGCCGCCGGTGAGGATGGACAGGACAGCGTGCTGTTCGATACCGTGCGGGCCGTGGGAATGGAACTGTGTCCGGCACTGGGAATCGCCATCCCGGTAGGCAAAGACTCCTTGTCCATGAAAACCGTGTGGCTGGAAAAAGGCGGGCGTAAAACCGTGCAGGCGCCGGTATCACTGATCGTGTCCGCGTTCGCTCCGGTCGCCGACGTCGATCGCACCTTGACGCCGCAACTCCATTTGGATCGTGGTGAGAGCAGTCTGTTGTTGATTGATCTCGGTCACGGGCGGAACCGGCTGGGTGGATCGGTGCTGGCCCAGGTGAACAATCGTTTTGGCCGCAACGTGCCGGACCTCGACTCGCCGGAACAGCTGCGCGGCTTTTTTGCCGCCATCCAGGAAATGAACCAGTGTGGTTTGTTGCTGGCCTACCACGACCGATCGGACGGTGGACTGGCCGTGACCTTGTGTGAAATGGCATTTGCCGCGCATTGCGGGCTGGAACTGGCGCTGGATCTGGCGCAGGAAGATGTGCTGGCGGCCTGGTTTGCCGAAGAGCCCGGCGCGGTGATCCAGGTTCGCCGCAGCGATGTGCCGCGAGTGCGTGAAGTTCTTGCCAGGCAGGGGATCGCGGAACTGTGCCGGGAGATTGGCCGCCCGGTCGAAGGACAACGCTTGCGCCTGCACTGCGGCGAGAACTTGCTGCTGGACGAATCCCTGCCGGAATTGCAGCGCCTGTGGTGTGAAACCAGCCATGCAGTGCAACGCCTGCGCGACAACCCGGAGTGTGCGGACGCGGAACTGGCAAGCCTCTGCGACTGGTCACAGGCCGGCATGACGCCGGTGCTGACTTTTGCCGTCGAACAAGGCTCCCCGGCGCCGATGATTGCCATGGGCGCCCGGCCGGAAGTGGCCATTTTGCGGGAGCAAGGGGTAAACGGTCACGCGGAAATGGCGGCTGCTTTCGACCAGGCCGGCTTCGAGGCCGTCGATGTGCACATGTCCGATCTCATCGAGGAACGATATGATCTGCATCGTTTCCAGGGCTTTGTCGCCTGTGGCGGTTTTTCCTACGGCGACGTTCTCGGCGCGGGCCGCGGCTGGGCCAAATCCATTCTCTTTGCCGATAAAATACGCGCGGCATTCAGCAGTTTTCTGGCGCGTGAAGACCGCTTTGCGCTGGGTGTGTGCAATGGCTGCCAGATGCTGGCGGCGCTGCGGGAGATCATCCCGGGAACGTCGTCCTGGCCGGATTTCGTGCGCAACCGCTCGGAGCAGTTCGAGGCGCGGCTGAGCATGGTCGAGATCGGCCCTTCACCGTCTTTGTTTTTTCGCGGCATGAGCGGCAGCCGCATCCCGGTTGCATCAGCGCACGGGGAAGGTCGCGCCGTGTTCAGCGTGGAGGGGCCAGGCGTGGAGGATGCTGCCCGGCTGGTGGCATTACGCTACGTTGACACGCATGGCCGGGCAACGGAACAATACCCGTATAACCCGAGCGGTTCACCAGCGGGAATCACCGGGCTGTGCAACGAAGATGGCCGTGTGACCATCCTCATGCCACACCCCGAGCGAACCCTCAGAACCGTCAATTTTTCCTGGGCGCCGGGTACATGGGGCCCGCTTTCACCGTGGCGCCGTATGTTCCTCAATGCCCGCCAATGGACAGGATGAAGATTCGATGACCGAGCTTGGCCAGCAACCAGAGTCAACCGCGAGCGCCGACACCAGCAGTCTTCCGCAAGAGTCCGTGGCGCAGAAGGAAGAACTGAAACTCAGTGAGTTGCTGATCCTGGCATCGTTATGGATGTTGTTCGGCTTCATGCTGTGGTTCTACCTTTCCGCATTGCACGGTGCGCCGGCGAGGATTTTATCCGGCGCTGTCCTGGCGGAAATTCTCGGCAGCCATTTCCACCAGATCGTGGTGGAGCCGGATCAACATTTCCTTTTCCAGGTTGAAACCACCATCCAGTACGTGTTCCGCGATGGCTCCAAAGACGCGTTGGGCTTCGTGGTGAATCCGCTGGTGTTCAGTTATGGCCTGCCTTTGCTGTTCGGCCTGGTGATGGGCTCGGATGTCAGCTGGCGGCGTAAAGCCGGGATTCTGCTGATCGGCTATGTGGTCATCACCGGGGTCCAGGTCTGGGGGGTGGTTTTCCAGTCGCTGAAAATGCTGGCATTCAATTTCGGCAGCCAGACCCATCAGATTGTACGGGAAGTGGGCGTTTCGGACGGCGTGATTGCACTGGGCTATCAGCTGGGAACGCTGATCCTGCCGGCCCTGGCGCCCATTTTTGTCTGGGTGCTGACCAACCGGGGCCTGGTTGAACAGTTCGTTGGCTGGAAAGTCGAGCTCCTGGGAAAAGAAAGGGGCGTCCTCTGATAATTCATGGATGAATGATTCAGAACATTCATAGTTGTTGGAACCGATGGTAGGATGGACGGTCAGTGCAGGGTGAATTGTCACACGGATACCATTCAGTGCAAGCAACGCAACAGCAGCCGATAACAGACCAGCAGGCCACCAGCTCGGCCATCGATGCGGTGTGCGAATTCCTGTTGTCCAGCAACCGGCTCAAACAGACCGATCTGAAGCGGGCTGAAACCTACCGGGATCAAAACGGGGGTGACCTGATCACTTTGCTGGTGCGGCTCGGTTTGGTATCGGAACGGGATGTCGCAGAGGCTGAGTCCGCCTTGCTGCAGCTGCCCCTGACCCGCACCGCCGACTTGCCCGACGAAATTCCCGAGCTGCCGGGGATTTCCGTTCGCTACCTGAAAGAGAACCAGATACTGCCTGTAGCCGAAACCGATGAAGACCTCATCGTGGTGATGGCCAATCCACGCGATGAGTTCGCCGTGCGTTCACTGGCCATGGCCAGCGGCAAAAATATCGTGCGCCATGTCGGAATCGCCTCGGAAGTCGAAAACGGCATCGAGAAGCTGCTCGGCGGAGGCCGCAGCGCGATGGGGCAAATCGTCGAGCGCCTGGGCGCCGAGTCGGAGGGGGAACTGGAAGATGTCGAACACCTGCGCGATCTTGCATCCGAAGCGCCGGTTATCCGCCTGGTCAACCTGGTGATGCAGCGCGCGGTTGAAGCGCGCGCCTCGGACATTCATATCGAGCCCTTCGAGAACCGGCTGAAAGTGCGCTATCGCATCGATGGCGTGTTGCAGGAAGTTGAAGCACCTCCGGCCAGTTCCACCGCCGCCGTCATCAGCCGCATCAAGATCATGGCCAAGCTCAACATAGCCGAACGGCGCCTGCCACAGGATGGCCGTATCATGCATCGCGTGCAGGGCAAGGAACTGGACTTGCGTGTTTCGACCGTGCCCACCTCGCATGGCGAAAGCGTGGTGATGCGCATCCTGGACCGCGAGAGTATCGTGCTGGACTTTGCCGCACTGGGCTTCGATGAACACATCAAGACGACATTTACCCATACACTGGAGATGCCCCACGGCATTATTCTGGTGACGGGTCCCACCGGCTCCGGCAAGACCACGACCCTGTACACCGCATTGAGCAGCTTGAACACCTCCGAGCGGAAAATCATCACGGTCGAAGACCCGGTTGAATACCAGCTGGAGGGCGTCAACCAGATCCAGGCCAAATCCGCCATTGGCCTGGATTTTTCTCACGCCTTGCGGGCCATCGTGCGCCAGGATCCGGACGTGATCATGATCGGAGAAATGCGTGACCTGGAGACGGCAAAAATCGCCATTCAGTCAGCTCTCACCGGTCATCTGGTGTTATCGACCGTGCATACCAATGATGCGGCCAGCGGTGTTACGCGTATGCTCGACATGGGCGTGGAAGACTACCTGCTCACGTCCACGGTCAACGCGATCCTGGCACAGCGCCTGGTGCGAACGCTCGATACGGTGTATCGCGAAGCCTATGAGTTATTGCCCGAAGTGGCGCAGGAAATCGGCATGAACCGCCTGGTCGAGCAGGACCGTTATATCGTTTACCGGCCGGTGGCCACTGAACTCAACCCCACAGGTTATCGCGGCCGCACCACGATTCTGGAATTGCTGCTGATGACGGACCCGATTCGCCGGCTGATCATGAAACACGCAACATCCGGTGAAATTCAGGACCTGGCGGTGGCCGAGGGCATGCGCACCATGTACCAGGACGGCTTGACCAAATGCCTGCAGGGCATAACCACGCTGGACGAGGTGCTGCGCGTCACCCAGGAAAATTAGGGCTTGCTAATGCCGATGTTTGAATACAAGGCGGTGGCGCCCGGTGGCGAGACCGTTCAGGGCAAGATGGAAGCGGCCACGGTAGACCTCGTTGTATTGAAGCTGCAGGAGGCGGGCAACATCCCCTTGCACGCCAAAGAGGCCATCCCCGGCGGTTTCAGTCTGAATGCCTTGCGCATGGGCCGCCGCGGTATGAACTCTCGCGAGGTGGGACAGTTCACCCAGCAATTGTCCACCCTTCTGGGGGCGGGATTGCCACTGGACCGCTCGCTGCAGGTGTTGATGGACCTGGCGGAAAATGAGCGGGTCAGCCGCACGGTCAGTGAAATTCGTGACCATGTGCGGGAAGGGGGCAGTCTCTCGGACGCCCTGGAAAAACAGCACGGCGCCTTCAGCCGGCTGTTTATCAACATGGTGCGTGCCGGTGAAATAGGGGGCACCCTGGATGTCACGCTGAACCGCCTGAGCGACTACCTCGAGCGCTCGCGTGAACTGAAGGACAGCGTCGTTTCAGCATTGATTTATCCGGCGATATTGTTGCTGCTTGCAGCCGGATCGCTGATCCTGTTGCTGGTTTATGTCATTCCCCAGTTCACGCCCATTTTCGAGGAACTGGGTGGCGAACTACCCACGATCACGAAAATTGTGCTGGGCATAGCCGCCATCCTGCAAAAATTCTGGTGGGCGCTTATCCTGCTCGGATTCCTGGCCGTGACCCAGTTCCGCAGGATGATGGCAATTGAAGAAAAGCGCTTCGCCTGGGATGGCCGGGTGCTAAGGTTCAAATGGGTCGGCGACCTCGTGGCCAAGCTCGATACCGCGCGCCTGACGCGCACCCTGGGAACCTTGCTGAGCAATGGAGTTCCGCTGTTGTCGGCACTTTCGATCGCGCGCAATGTCATAAGCAACACGGTTCTGCGCAAAGATATCTCCGATGCCGCACGTGAAGTAAAAACCGGTGGTGGGCTGGCCCGTAACCTGGCCAAGGGAGGGCGTTTCCCTCGTCTGGCACTGCAAATGATCAGTGTTGGCGAGGAGACCGGGCAGCTGGATGAAATGCTGCTGAAAGTCTCTGACAGCTACGATACCGAAGTTCGCAATACCATCGAGAGGCTGCTGGCGATATTCACGCCCGTGGTGACCTTGTTACTGGCGGTCATGATTGGCACGATCGTGATGTCGGTCCTGCTGGCGATATTGAGTATCAACAACCTGGTGGATTAATGGTATGCAAGGAGGGGGAATAACAAGGCGGGGGAATGCAAGGCAGGCGTATACGGCACCCTTGTGCTGCACTGGCCTAATTTGATATCAGAATCTTGAGGCATGATGAAAATGAAAATTCACCACATGAAAAATGTACATTCCGCTACGAGTCGACCGGCCGCTTACGCGCAGCGCGGTTTCACGCTGGTCGAACTTCTGCTGGTGCTGATGATTCTCGCCTTGATCGGCGGGTTGGTGCTGCCGGGCCTTATCGGCAAGGCGGAAGGGGCCAAGGTCAAGGCTGCGGCTTCCCAGGTCAGCCGGCTGTCCATGGCCGTGGAAAGCTATTACCTGGACACCGGAACGACGCCGGACGCCCTGCAGCAACTGGTCGAGAACACGGGCAACGATAAAGGCTGGAACGGACCTTATGTCAAGCCTTCCAGTCTGAAGGATCCCTGGGGCAAGGAATACGAGTACGTCTTTCCGGGCGAACATGGTGAATTCGATATTTTTTCCCTGGGCGCAGATGGTCAGCCCGGCGGTGATGGCAATAAGGCGGACATCAACAGCTGGGAGTAGCGCCAGTCCAGCATGAACGGTGCGGCGCCCGCTCCACGGCCAGTACGCCTGCATCAGGGTTTCACCCTGGTCGAATTACTCGTGGTGCTGGTCATCGCCAGCCTGGTGCTGGCGCTGGTGGGCACATCCATTTCCCGCAGTATTTCCGGCGCAGAGATGCGGGTAGCCGCGCGCAAAATGACTGCATCGCTGCGTTATACACGAACGCGCGCGATACTGGACAAGCAAGAGCAGGTATTCCTGGTGGATACCGAAAATCGCAAGTACATGGCGCCGAAACGGCCAGCGGTCGAATTGCCGGAGGGCATGAAGGTGGCGCTGACCACGGCTCGTTCGGAACTGACGGCTGAATCGGTGGGCGGCATCCGGTTCTATCCGGACGGGGGGTCCACGGGCGGTTTCGTCGAGCTCGACGCCAATGGCCGTGTCTATCGCATCAATGTCGCCTGGCTGACCGGCGAGGCATCGCTGGAGCGGGTGGAAGATTAACCCATGAGCAAGCAGCTCAGACCATTTCAAAATCCGTCAGGAAGCAAAGGATTCACGCTGATCGAGGTGTTGCTGGCATTCGTCGTTTTCGCCCTCAGCTTTACCGTGGTGCTGGAAATCCTGTCGGGCTCGATGCGCAACACGGTGCGGGCGAAGGAATACACTGAAGTTGCCTTGATTGCGCAGTCGGTGATGGACCAGGTGGGACTGGATATTCCGCTCGAAGCCGGAACCAGCAGCAGCGGAGAAAGCGGTGATTATCAGTGGCAGCTGGAGATCAACCCGTTTGTCGGCACGGCCGACAACGCACACAGTCTCGAGCTGGGTGAACTGACCGGCATCGAGCTGCTGGAGGTTGAGTTCACCATCAGTTGGGGAAGCTACCCGAGGGAACAGTCGAACCGGTTCAATACGGTCAGGGCCGTATTGAAAGACCGGCGGAGGCCGGGTTCGTGAAGCGGGGTGCGGGATTCACGCTGGTGGAATTACTGCTGGCCATTACCCTTTTGAGCATGCTGCTGGCGCTGGCCTATGGTGGGCTACATGCCGCCACCCAGGCCACCGACCGGGGCCAGGTGATCCTCGAGGAAAGTGGCCGCCTGCGCATGGCGCATCAATTTGTCCGCAAGCAGCTGAACCAGGCTATTCCACTGGTTTTCACCCAGGCCGATGGCGAAACGCCCGACAGCAAGGAATCCGAAGTGTTTCTCGGCAGTGCGCGTTCCATTCGCTACGTGGGCCCGATGCCGGGGTACCTGGGGTTTGGCGGACCGCAGGTGCAACAACTGAGCATCGTGCAGGGGGACAACGGCCTTGCACTGGTGCTGGAGCATGCCCTGGTGCAGGGATTCGATGAAACCCGCCTGGCCGAACGCGATCCCATCCCCCTGATCGACCACATTGCTGCCGCGGAATTCCAGTTCCTGGGGCGCGATGAAAATGGCGAATTGCTGCCCTGGACCAATACCTGGGAAGACGCCGCAACTTTGCCCGTTGCCATTTCTCTGGACATCGAATTCGAAGAAGGCGCCTACACCGAATGGCCCTTGATGGTGGCTGCAGTCCGTATTGACCCCAGCGTGGTTGCCGGCGTAAACCAGGATGAATCCTATCAATCCGCCATTCAGCAGCTGATTGACCGGCGCAGGAAACGCGATTGAATCCGCGCCGCGCTCAATCCGGCGTTGCCCTGGTCATGGTGCTGTGGATTTTGCTGCTGGTGACCATTTCCACCGGCGCTTATACATTGATGGCGCGCATGGACCAGCTGGAAGCACATACCGTGTTGTGGGGTACGCGGGCCAGGCTGGCGGCGGAAGCGGGTATGAATATGGCGGTATTGTCCCTGCGTGATCCAGACGAGAAGCAGCGCTGGATTGCCGATGGCCGGCCTTATGCGCTGGTCTACGATGATGCCCGCATCGCGGTGCAAGTCACCGATGAACGGGGCAAGTTGAACATCAATAAAGCCAATGAAGAAACCCTGGTGCGCCTGTTTGCCGGCAATGGGCTGGAAGAGAAGGATGCCGCCGTGCTGGCGGCGGCGGTGCTGGACTGGACCGACGAAGACAATATGGTGCGTCCCAATGGCGCCGAAGACGAGGAGTATCTGGCGGCGGGATACGAGGTCGGGCCTGCCAACCGCGCTTTCATCATGGTCGAGGAGATGCTGCAAGTGCTTGGCCTGTCCTGGGAACTGTTCGAGAAAATGGAACCCGGCCTGACGGTTTGGTCAGATGGTGCTCTGCCTGATCCGGCGTATGCACCGGCGGAAGCGCTGCTGGCGCTGCCGGACATAACAGCAGAAGATGCCCTGAACTTCGTTGAGGAACGACACTCTCAGGAGGGTAACTCGGGTCCTGCCCTAAGCCTGCCCAACGGGCAGGTTGCCGTGGCAAGAGGGCCGGGGCTCACGTATAGTATTGTTTCCAGGGCAACCCTGCCGAATGGCGTCTGGGACCAGGTCGGGGCGACCATCAGCCTGGGCGGAAACAGGACCGGGCTTCCATTCAGGATCCTGAGTTGGCAAGAAGGATTCCATCACTGAAATCACCATGGCGATTGTCCTGAACAACAAAATCCAGTACTGGACCGCCCGTTTGCGCAACGGGCCGGCCGCTGCATTCTGCCGCTGGTGGTACGGCGAATTGAAACAGTTATTGCCGCTCAACTGGCAGCAACGGCTGCAATATGCCTCGCGTCGGGTCATGCTGGTGCTGGAGCCAGGTCAGTTGCAGCTGGGGGTCGAGGAAAACCACGCGATCGAGTGGTTTGAGTCTGTTTCCTTGCAGCAGGATGTGGTGCTGCAAAGACAGCAGATTTGGGGTTTGCTGGAACAACATGACGCGCTTGAAGCGCCGCGATTCCTGGCATTGGATCAGGCCCACGTGTTGCGCAAGGAATTGACGCTGCCGGCAGCTACCGAATCAAACCTGCAACAGGTGCTGGCTTTTGAAATGGATCGCCAGACACCGTTCCGCGCAGCCGATGTTTATTACACCTGGAAAATTGCGGGCAGTGACAATGAGCCCGGGCAAATTTGTGTCGAACTGTTCGTCGTTCCGCGCAAACCCATGGATCAGTCGCTGGAAATGCTGGTAGCCCGTGGCCTTGCCGCCAGCGGCATTGATGTACTCGATGGTGGCCGTGCTCTGGGGATCAACCTGCTGCCGCCGGAGCGGCGCTTGCGGGCGGCCAATCCGCAGTCGCGTTTGAATATTGCCCTGGCTGCTGCCGCGCTGGTGCTGGTGGTGGTGGTCATGGCGGAGTCACTGAATTTTCGCGCACACACGGTCAGCAAGCTGGAAACCGCGATCGCGGATGTGCAGGACGAGGCCAAGCGCGTGCAGCGTTTGCGCGAACAAGTGGCGGAAACCAGCGAAGCGGCAAGCTTTCTGACCCGGCGGCGGGCTCAAACGCCCATGGCCATTGAACTGTTGGCCGATGTCACGAAAATCCTGCCCGACGACACCTACCTGGACCGCCTGGTCATCAGCCAGGACGGTGTGCTCATGCAAGGCAAGTCGCGCAATGCCCAGCAATTGATCGAAGGTGTGAACAAGTCGGAAATTTTCGACAACGCAGCCTTCCGTGGCTCGACCCGGCTGGACGCCACCAGCGGGCTGGAAATTTTCGAGATCAACGCACAAATAAGCGGCCCGGGTACTCCATGATGAAGTTGGCAATCGAACAAGGCAACAGCCGGCGTACCGCCATTTTGCTGCTGGTCGTTGCGCTCATTCTGGTATACCTCCTGGGCTTTCACTGGTTCATTTTGCGTCATATGGACTACAGCGAAGAGATTTCGGACCTGGCCTTGCAGCTGGGCCGTTTCCAGCGTGTCGCCGCGCAACGCGAACAGGTCGAGAGTCAGCTGCAGGCTTTGCAAGGCCGGCGTTCGGAATCCAACCTGTTCCTCGAAGAAGGCGACTTCAACGAGGCGGCCGCGGCTATGTCCGAACGCCTGAACCAGATGGTGAGCACTCAGGCCGAGGGGTCCTGCCAGATCGTCAGCCGTCAGCCGGTGCGTGCGCGGGTGGTCGAGCGTTTCGAAAAAGTGACCGTCAATGTGCGCATGCGCTGCCAGACAGAGGACCTGATGCGAGTGCTTTATTCCCTGGAGACAGGCGTTCCGATGATCATCGCCGAGGAATTGACCATCATCAAGCCGCGGGGGCGCCGGCGCGTGAACAACCAGGCCGTCAGTGCTGACGAAGCGCTGGATGTTCGCTTTAACATGTCCGGTTATCTGCGTTAGTGCGCGCCATGATGAAGTGGCTGCAAGACAATACGCTGGGCATGGTGCTCGGCGCCTTGTGCGGGTTGTTGCTATGCGCCTGGCTGGTGCTGGTCATGCTGTCATCATTGCCGCTGTCACCACCCTCGGCCGAGGATGCAGCCGGCGCGCCCGAGGCGGGCCTGGAGTTGCCGACGCTGGCGGAAAATCTGTCCATGGAAACGTATAACGTGATTACCGCGCGGCCGTTGTTCAATGAGACCCGGCTGCCGGTTGTGGATGACGGAGCCGACGACCTGGAACAGACAGGCGGGCCTGAAGAAGATGGTGAAAAACCCGACGTTGAACTCGCCGGGGTCGTCATCACGCCAAGTTTGCGCATGGTGACATTGAAACGAAAAGACAACAAACAATCCCTGGTGGCATTTGAAGGCAGACCCATAGAGGCTGATTTTGGCGGCTGGCACGTCAGTCGCGTTCTTCCCCGCGAGGCCACGCTCACTTCTGCCAGCGGTGAGGAACTGCAGCTCGAGATGAAGGTCCATAATGCGAAGATCGAGCCACCGGCTCCCGTGGTGACAAAACCCCCGGCAACGGCGGAAAATACCACAGCGGAACAGGGTGCGGCGGCGGAGCCGCTGTCCCGCGCCGAAGAAATCCGGCAGCGTATCGCCGAGCGCAGGGAAGAACTCAGACGCGATGCAGAACAGGCGGACCAGGCCGGGGCACAAGCCGAACAACCCAGCTATCAGCAAGCGATCCAGTCCATGATCGGGCGTAAGCGCCAGCAAAAGAGCGACAATAAAGATGAGCAATAGAGGCACAGCTTGATGCGAAATCACCCGGGCTCCGCAGTGCAGCCAAAGGAATGCGCGTGCATATCCTCTAAACGTAAAGCGGTATTACAGCGCATCCTGCTGGTGCTGGGCATTGTGCTGGTCGTGGCGAGTTGCGCGACCAGTGCGCGGCCCACCCGGCCGCATCCTTCCGACAGGAGCGCCCAGTCGGCGCCGCAGCCATCGCAACAACTGTCGGACCAGGTCAGTGTCGAGGCCTCTGCCAGCAAGGAAAGCGCGCCCGTCGTCAACGCGGTGGAAATCTATGACGGCACCGGCGTTTTCGTCAATGAAGAAGCCGCGCGCAAACACGCCGCCCCGGTTTCCGCCGATGGGGAGATCGTGCTGAATTTTGAAGGCGAGTCCATCCAGTCGGTGATTCATACCATTCTGGGTGAGGTGCTGCAGGAAACCTTCATCATCGGGCCTGGCGTCAGCGGAGAGGTGACGTTTTCCACTTCGAAACCGGTAACGCGCGAGCAGTTGCTGCCGATCCTCGAGATGTTGCTGCAGTGGAATGGCGCCACCCTGGTCTACAACGATGGCCGCTACAACGTTCTGCCCGTGACCAATGCAGTCAAGGGTAATCTTTCGCCGCAGCTGGGCAGTGTGCCGGCTGGCAAGGGTTACGAGGTGGTGGGTGTGCCGCTGAAGTATATTTCGGCAACGGAAATGGCCAAGATCCTCGAGCCCTATGTGCGCGAAGGGGCGATGGTAAATGCCGACCAGTTTCGCAGCATGATCTTTCTGGCGGGCACCCCGGAAGATCTGAGCAACTATCTGCGCACGGTTGAAATTTTCGATGTCGACTGGCTGCAAGGCATGTCCGTCGGCATCTATCCGCTGCGCACCGTCGACGTAGCCGCCATCATCACGGAACTACAGGGCATTTTCGGCGCCGAGTCGGAAACGCCGCTGGCCGGCATGTTCCGTTTCATTCCGCTGGAACGCCTGAGCTCGGTGATGGTGATCACCTACCAGCTGGAATACCTGCAAAAGGCGGAAGAATGGATCAAGATCCTGGATCGCGGCGCCGCCGGGGCGGGAAAGCAGCTGTATGTCTACCGCGTCAAGAACCTGGAGGCGCCGATCCTGGCGGGTTATCTGACGGAGATATTCGGTGGCGGGAGCGGTCAGGCGGCGAGCAAAACCGCGCGCGGAGGCGCCCTGGCGCCCGGCCTGGAAGCGGTGCAGATCGGCAGCGTGGCGGATTTCAACAACAGCCGTGTGGGCGCGGAAGGCCAGGGCAATCAGGCCGGCTCTACTGGCGGTTCGGTGCTGAATATAGGCGAAGAAGATATTCGTATCACTTCGGTGGTGGAAACCAATTCGCTGCTGATCCAGGCCAGCCAGTCGCAGTACAACTCCATTCTGGCCGCCATCGAGCGCATCGACATTGAGCCGCTGCAGGTACTGATCGAATCGCAGGTGCTGGATGTCGAACTCAACGAAGAACTCCAGTTCGGCGTGAACTGGTTCCTCACCAACAACCCCGCCCTGATACCCGCGGGTTCCGGTAACCCCTTTGCCCGTTACATCGACACCGCGGCATTTGGCAGTGCCTCGGCGGCTTCAGGCGGCTTCAACTTTCTCAGCCGGATCACGCGGCCGCTGAACAATGGCGGCAAGACCTTCGTACAGGCCACCATCGCGGCACTGGATGAAGTCACCGACGTGCGTTCACTGGCGGCGCCTTCGCTTGCTGGTGAGGAACAATGCCACCGCGACCATCACCGTGGGCACCCAGGTGCCGGTGCAGTCTTCCAGTATTTCCACCGGCACCGACAACGTCGTCAGCAACGCCCAGTATGTATCGACCGGCGTGACCCTGACGGTAACGCCGCGCATCAATCCGGGCGGGCTGGTGTACATGCAGATCTCCCAGGACGTCAGCCGTCCGGGCGCGCGCGACCCGGATATTTCCACCAGCGGCAACCCGCCCATCAACAACAAGACCGTAAGCACCGAAGTGGCGGTGCAATCGGGCCAGACCGTATTCCTGGGCGGCCTGATCTCGGAGTCGGCCTCGCGTGGGCGCAGCGGCGTGCCTTTCCTCAATCGCGTTCCGATCATCGGCGCCCTGTTTGGATCCAGAAGCAAGAGCAGCAATCGCAGTGAAACGTTGGTGATGATTACGCCCACCGTGGTGGAAAACTCGATTGACCTGCAACACGTCAGCGAGGAAATGCAGGAGCAGTTTTCCCGCGTGCCGCCACTGCATATTTCCCCGCTGGTGAAAGACAAGGCGCCTGAAAAGGACAGCCAGTAAGTCCAAATTTCACGCTGGCGCCGATTTTCGAGAGTAAAAAACAGTAAAGATTTTTCACGGAATTTTCACAGAACCAGGGAATTGAAGCGGATATGAGCATTGCACCCAAACAGCAGTCGATGACCCATGCCAGCGTGCGGGGCACCTTTTCCCGCGCCATCAACGGACTGCTGTTGGCTGCCCTGGTGTCTGCCTGCGCCACCAGCCAACCAGCGGCAACCGACATCGGGCAACGTGCCCAGGCGCGATGGGATGCCGTACTGAGCGGAGACTATGACACCGCTTATGGCTTGTATTCTCCCGGCTACCGTTCCTCTCATTCCCGCGTTGACTTTGAAATTGAGCAGCGCATGCGGCGGGTAAGGTGGTCCTCTGCAGAGGTGCAGGAATCCAGCTGTGAAGCCGATGTCTGCACCGTAGTCACCCTCCTTGGCTACCAGGTTGCCGGAGCCGTCCCTGGTGTGTCGCAGTGGCAAAGCAAAAAGGAGGTCACGGAACGCTGGGTGCGCACCGATGGGCAGTGGTGGTTCCTGTCGGACGAATAAGTTCCGTCACAAACCGTGTCGCCAGGCGCGTCGCCAGGCAGCTTTGCGCTGGCCCCCGGCGGGCGTTGCCTGAGCACTCCATGGCCGGCAGTTGGTAAAAGGCCACCGGTTTTTCTCCCCACGGTTGGCGGCTGACCATCGCCCGGGAAGCAGAAGCCCCTGGCGGCTCGAATAAATGACCATTTGGCGCCGGAATCCACGCGATATAAATGGTTTTGGGCCCAGACCGCCGTATTGCTTTGGTATTTCAATTATCGTAATATTGGTCCGCGAATAACCGGGCCAAGGTTCGGTTTGCCCTTTGGAGTTGGGTGAGTCGCAATTTCCGGCTTTTTCGCGAAGCCCTGTGTACACAAATTTAGGAGTGAACAAATGAATAGAAAAAATCTGACAGCTGCTGTGCTGGCTGGACTGGCAGGTGCTGCCGGTATAGCAGGCACGGCACAGGCTATCAATCTGAATCCGGATGGATTGGGCCAGGTCCTGATCTATCCCTACTACACCACCAACGATGGTAATACGACGCTTCTGTCCGTGGTCAACACCACCGACAGCGGCAAAGCCGTCAAGGTTCGTTTCAAGGAAGGCTTCAACTCACGCGAAGTCCTCGACTTCAACTTGTACCTGTCAGCCGCGGACGTTCGGGTGGCCGCCATCGAAGACAAGGCTGGTACGCCGACGTTGTTCATCCCCGACTCGAGCTGTACCGTTCCCTACCTCTTTGCCGACGGTGGCGAGCAGGCCTTCCTGCCCTTCGACTACACCGGTGAAAAAGCCGACGGCGGCCCGACCGGCATCGACCGTGCGGCGGAAGGTCATTTCGAAATGATCGAAATGGGTACGCTGACCAACGACAGCGAAACCGCTAAAAGACTGGGTACCGCGGATGCCGTTACGCACGAGATCGATGACACCGGCGTACAGACTCCGGCCGACTGCGAACAGTTGGTCGACAACTGGACCCAGAATCCGGACGGCATGTGGATCGACGACCAGAATCAGGACATCACCCGCAACAGCGGCGGTTTGTTTGGTGGCGCCGCCATCATCAATGTCGCCAGGGGCACGATGTATTCCTATGACGCCAAGGCGATTCAGGGTTATGACCGGAGATCCGAAGGACATCATAGACGCCCGGGTGGCTTGATACCCAACCTGAACGATGGTTCCGAGCAGGATGCTACCGTGTTCTTCGGTGTGCCACAGGATAAGGCGGTCAATATTTTTTATCCGCGTGGTATCGATGCGATTTCCGCAACCTTCATGCATGAAACCACGATGAATGAGTATAACATCGAGGCCGGCCTGAATGCTGCTTCCGAGTGGATCATCACCTTCCCGACGAAGAATTTTTATGTGGATGCGGCACTTATTGGCGAAGTGATTGACGAGCCCTGGGTGCCGAACGAGAACGATCCGGATTGCGATTTCTGGTCGCCCGGCGATGAGTTCCCGGAGCGGAATGGACCGACGTTTAATGATTTTGTAGGGCTTCCGGGTACGACAGAACTTGAGGCAGGTTTTGGGTCCTTTGAACTGTGCAGTTTCGTTCAGGTTACGGTCGACAATACGGCCGCACTCCCGCCGTTCACCAGTCTGTTCGATGGTGAGGCCTGCGAAACATTTGGCATCGAAATCTGGGAAGCAATTGGC
>CAVPUV010000004.1:0-7426 GCA_963708905.1 uncultured Gammaproteobacteria bacterium
TCATGCCTTGCGTTCACGCCTGAACATCCCGGTACTCGGGCCGGGACAGGCTTCATTTCATCTGGCCTGCATGCTGGGACACAGGTTTTCCATTCTCACGATGTGGCAACCGTGGGTGCATCTGTACACCAAAACACTGAAGGAATACGGGCTGGAACACCGCGTGGCATCGATACGGCATATCGATACGCGTCCGGATGTGCAGGAACTGCTCGAGGGCAAGGAAGAAGTGGTGTTTGCACAGCTGGAGGAAGAGGGCCTGCGGGCGATCGCCGAAGACGGCGCCGATGTCATCATCCTGGGTTCCACCACCATGCACCAGTCACACGCCTACCTGAAGGAAAAACTGCCGGTGCCGGTGCTCAACCCGGGACTGATCGCCTACAAACTGTGTGAAATGCTGCTGGACCTGGGTTTAAGTCACTCCAAGAAGGCATTCCCGGCACCGGAAACGATACAGGACGAAAACCTGTTTCCCTGACCGGCGACCAACCATGATCCATGGCATAAGCCTGCAATGCCTGCTTTACCGGCCCATCCTCGATCAGCGCTCGCCCTTGAAAACGAACTCAAGCCACACGGAATTCCACTACTGCACCGCCCGAGCCATACAAAGGTCCATAACCATGAATGATGGCACCCGAAAACCTGCCGCCAAGCGCCCCCAGTAAAAAAGCCATATGCTTGAAACCCATGTCGACTTTGGCCTCCGCGGCGTATCGGGGGCAGGTTTCAATCAACGTGGTAACGTCGCCCTGTTCCATGAACTGCAGGATTTTCCGGTTCCACTCATCTTCAGCGTCAGTGACAATATGATCCTGACTGACGTCAATTGAATTGCGGAAGCAGGACCCTGATAGACCGCCGATGCCGACTATGGTCACTTTTCTGTTCAATTTTGCGGCCTGCTCAACCGCTATGCGCCCGAGCTGCTCGGTTCTCTGCCAGTCGTGGTAAACGTTGTTGGCCGCGATCAGTAATGGAATCCGCTTGTTCGGATTGAGGAAATTTGCTGCGACAATGGTGCCGGTATCAATCGGAAACTGATCGTAATCCACACCCTTGGATTTTATGCCTGCCCGGTTGGCGGCTTGTACAGCCATCGCGGCCAGTTCAACATCAATCGTGATATCAAACGGCAGGTCGCCGTATTCGTGCCAGTTTTCGTCGACGTGTATTCCCTGCAGCTGCGGCCTGCTTTGCCAGAGTTGATCCAATACCGCAATCCACTGGGTGGAATAAACAATAATAGTATCCGGACGGGAAGCAGCCAGGGACTTTCCGGCCGCTTCCATGGCATCCGCCAGCTTCCCCCAGGGGGGATTGTCACGCTGTACATAGGGCAATGGCGAGCCCGGGACCAGAAATGCCGAAACGACGGTCATGCGGGTGCTCCCACGGCTGCCCGGGCCAGGCCAGCCTTGATCAGGTTCCATTCCATCACTGCGTTTCCTGTGCCGATAACTGTGCCATAACCGTGCAGCTCCCCCGCAAGTTCCGGGTACCCCATGGCGGCAAACATCCAGGTAAACGCACCCGATTTTACCTCGGCAAAGGCTTCGTCAATGAATTGCGGTAACAGCCTGAAGACTTCCTTTATATTCCCCTTGCGCAGCAATTCTATGATGCGCATGTCCCACAGGTACCCCTGGTAATTCTGCGGATGCTCCTGGGACATGTCTTCCGGTGGCTCCGGTTCGACACTGAAGTGATAATGACAAAGCGTATTCGAGGCCAGCAATACTGCACGCCGCCCGGTCCTTTCAATGGCATTGCGCGTCGCCTTGCCCAGAATATCCATCTCCTCCAGGCCTTCCTTGGTGGTCAGGTAATAGGGCGAATTATTCGCCGAAAGACCGACCACCGGGATATCCCACTGCGGCCGCATCATATGCAGGGTGGTGATGGTGCCATAGTCCACGCGGAAATTGGGATTACGCATCATCTTGGTCGTCAAACCCATTGCCGCCGCTTCTTCACAGCACGCTTCGGCCAACTCTACATCAACATCCAGAGCAAATGAGTAGCGAAACAGGTTCGGGAAAATCGGATCCACGGATTTTCCGCTTAAATGACGGACACCGAGAAAATGGTGTCCTTGCTGTGTCGTCCAGTGCGGCGAATGAACCAGCAATACATCCGGTTTAAGTTCATCCAGGCTCTTGCGCGCACGCTCGTAAGCCCAGCGCAACTGCTCCCAGCCACCTTTGGATTTGGCCTCATTCTGCTCAGGGTTCTCGCCATACACCAGGTGCGGTGGATGAGGCGCCAGAAATCCGCCGATAATTTGGCCCGTACTCATCGCATATTCCTCCAGAACGATTGTTCATCCGAGAGTTTATATCTAAATCAACCAGCAACGCACCCCAGCCGGGGATTGTGCATTGCCACTCCTGCAGGCAAACTGATAATCGATGCCAAAAGCTTGACTGTGTCATCGTGTTTGAATTTAGGACCGAAACCGGGAGACACCTATGAAACTCTGTCACCTGTCACTTTATGCCGGCGCCATCCTGTTTGCATTATGCCCCGCGCAATTAAGGGCGCAGCATGCCTCCGCTTATACGCCGGCTAAATGGTGGCCGTCCGAATGGGGCCAGGAAGACCAGCTTGGCGCGCTTAACCGGCTGACGCCGGCGAAAGTCCTGGAGGCAGTACAGCTGATTCAAAAAGGTGTGGTCTACGATATGACACATGTGTTTGAAGAAGACATGCCCTTGTTCGATCTTACCCCGGGTGCACGCAAATATACCTTGTCCATTCCCGGCGCCCCAAGCTGGGGGCCGCTGGGAGAAAACCGGCTGGTCTGGAATGAAGATTATATCTCCGGACATCTGGGCCAGGACGGCACCCAGTTCGATTCCTTGGCGCATATGGGAACCGTGCTTGGCGCGCCGGGCGACCTCAATGCGATCCATTATTACAACGGCTGGTCACACGCCGAGATCGGTACCGGTCGTGGCTTTACCAAACTGGGCGTGGAAAAAACCACGCCCATCTTTACCAGGGGAATACTCATCGATGTTGCCGCCTACAAGGGCCGCATGCTGGAGCGATCGGAAGAAATCTCGGTAGCGGATTTGCAGGGCGCGCTCCAGATACAGGGCCTATCCGAAGAAGATATCCGTCCGGGCGATGCATTGTTTTATCACACCGGCTGGGGAGCGCTATGGAAAACAGACAATGCGAAATTTAACAGCGGTACGCCGGGCCTCTCCATCGCAGCCGGTGACTGGGCGGTAGCCAAAAAAGTCGTGTTGGTCGGCTCCGATAACTGGGCAGTGGAAGCCATTCCTCAACCCGATCCAAAGTGGTTCGCGCCCAATCATCAGAAATTCCTGGTGGAGCACGGAATTTACATTTTGGAAAACCTGGATTTCAGCAAACTCATAGAAGCGAAGGTCTATGAGTTCGCCTTCGTGTTTGGGGCTGTTCCCTTCAAAGGCGCTACTGGTTCGCCCGGACGGCCTTTTGCCATCAGGTAAGAAAGCGGCTCAATGGCCATGAAGGACAGCCGGGTGGCGCCTGTTTTGGGTATTGACAATCAGCCTTCCGGTTTATATGCGACCGCTTTGATTTCTATCAGAATATCGGGATGGGGTAACTGGTGCACGGCGACGGTCGTTCGCGTCGGCCCGCCATAGCCGAAGAATTCGCTGTAGACCTGGTTGTATCCCTCGAAGTCTTCCATGTCAGTGAGGAAGCTGCTGATCTCCACTACGTCACTGAGATCGGCACCGAAGCTCTGCAGGATATCCCTGATGTTCTCGATGACAGCACGGGTCTGCGCTCCAATGTCCCGCCGCACCTGACCATCAGCCGTAACTTCCACTCCGGCAAAGGAATTGTCCGGGCGGCGTGAGCTGGTTCCTGATACAAACAGAAAATCACCGGCCCGCCTGATATGCGGAAACGTGCCGCGGGGTGCGGCTTTCCCGGCGACGACTTTAGCCCGGACTTTGCCAGTCATAATGTTCTGGCCAGCGGTTTTGCCGGACTCGATGATGTCATGGTCATAGCTTGATACAGATATTGGTCGGTTCGGAGTAAAAGCCCAGCGAATACGCACCGCCTTCGCGACCGATGCCGGACAGCTTAACACCGCCAAAAGGTGTGCGCAGATCACGCAGATACCAGGTATTTACCCAGACAATGCCAGCTTCGATCTGCGGCGCGACCCGGTGCGCCCGTTGCAGGCTGCCGGTCCAGAGCGCACAGACCAGCCCATAGCGGCTGGCGTTGGCCATGGCAATCACCTCTTCTTCGGTATCAAAAGGCGCCACGTGACAGACCGGACCGAAGATTTCTTCGGTGACGCAGCGTGCAGTCTCGGCCAAGCCGGTCCAGATCGTGGGCTGGATAAACGCCCCCTTATCCCGCTCGTCGCCAAATTCCGGTATGCCGCCGCCGCACGCCACCGTCGCGCCTTCGCTGCGGGCCAGTTGGTAATAGGACAGAACCTTGTCACGATGTTGCCTTGAGATAAGCGGGCCAAGCGAGGTGTCTGCGTCATACGGCCGGCCTGGCCGCAATGATTCAGCCTCTATCCTGAGTCCGTCAACAAATCGGTCAAACACCGGTCGCTCGACGTACACCCGCTCCGAACACAGGCAAACCTGGCCGCAGTTGGTGAAGGTTGAACGTGCAGTGCCGGCAATGGCCGCGTTGATATCGGCATCGGCGAAGATGATTGCCGGGTTCTTGCCACCCAGTTCAAACGAGATCGGCTTCACTGAATCGGCCGCCGCCTTCATGATGGCGGAGCCGGTGGCCGACTCGCCGGTAAAGGTGATGGCGTCAACACCCTGGTGCCTGGTGATCAATTCTCCCGCGGAGCCTGGCCCGAAGCCGTGCACAAGGTTGAATGCGCCTGCCGGTACTGCTGCGTCCCGCATGACTTCAGCCAGCAAGGTGGCGCTGGAAGGGGTTTCCTCCGAAGGCTTGGCGACCACGGCATTACCGGCGGCCATGGCCGGCGCCACCTTCCAGGTCAATAACAGCAAAGGCAGGTTCCAGGGCGAAATGACACCGACCACTCCCAATGGCTTGCGCACGGTATAGTTAAGCGCGCCACGGCCGTCAGGCGTGGCCATGCTGAAAGCCTCGTCGTGATTCGTCCTGATCAGGTTGGCAAAAAAATGGAAGTTGGCGGCGCCGCGCGGAATATCGATGGTTGCGGCCTGCGCATACGGCTTCCCGGTATCGGCAATCTCGGCGCTGACGAAATCATCAAAGCGCCGTTCGATACCGTCGGCCACTTTATGCAAAAGCGCGCTGCGCTCCTGCGTGGACAGTTTGCCCCACTCGCCCTGCAATGCCGTGCGCGCCGCGCCGACAGCGGCGTCAACGAGTGCGCTGTCGGCCTCGGACACCGTGCATATGACACTGCCGTCCACCGGATTGATATTGGCGAAATGTTTGCCGGTGGTTACAAATTCGCCGCCGACATAGTTCGCCAGATGTTTCTTTTTCGCGTCAGTCATGTTGTCGGGCCGGGTGCCGGGGTTTTGAGCGAATATTCTAAACTGTCCCTGTGCGTGCAACAATGAAGCAGCGGCGCTGAGCGCCGTTTTTGGTCACGTGCCCCGGCATTTTTCTGCCTGCACTCTTCCGAACGGCGGTAATACTAACCAGTCTGATTCAAGTCATTAATCGGGGCAGTGGTGCTAGAATCGGGGAGAATCATAATTTCTTATTGGCGTGGTTAAATGAACCAGCGGGAGCGAAAAATGATGAAATTCAGCTGCATGATATGGCCGCATTCAGGGAATACGGTTGCACCGGTGGTGCGTTTGGCGCAATTGGCTGAAGAGTGTGGTTTTGAAACGGCCTATGTGGGCGATTCGCAGATGATCTGGAACGACGTGTGGGTAACGCTTGGAGCTTGTGCTACGGCCACCAAACGGATTCGCCTCGGTACAGGTGTCACCAATCCGGTAACACGGCATCCGGCGGTTACCGCCAATGCAATCAATACTTTGAATATTCTTAGCGAAGGCCGTGCGGTATTGGGGATTGGAGCCGGTGACTCATCGGTTCGCACCGCCGGCTTGTCTCCGGCGAAACTCGGCACGGTGCGCGTACGGGTAGAGTTCATCCGCGCTTTGCTCGATGGCAAGGAAGTGGACGCGCTGAAATGGGGGGCCGATGCTCGTGAAAATACCTGGGGCCAGGAGACCCGGGTGCGTGTCCTGGGCACGGAGTTTGGTGGTAAGGATATTCCCATTCAATTGGCCTGCATGGGCCCGAAATCGGTACAGTTGGCGGGAGAAATCTGCCAGGGAGTGATCGTTGACGGGCATATGGGCGGCAATGCGGAGGGTGTGACTGAAACGGTGAAAGTCGCCACGGCAGCCGCCAAAAAGGCTGGCAAGGATCCATCTTCACTGCGGTTCATTGCCGCCATTGACGCGGCGATCAACGAGGACCGAAAGAAAGCGCTGGATAAAGTACGTCCCACCGCAGCCCGCAACATCGCGCGCAAGCCCTGGCTGCCGGATACCCTGGGTGTCGACCATGCTGATGTGGTGAAAAAAGTTTCGGAGTCCTACAAGTTTTATCAACACCTGGACTTAACGGCCAAGCATCGTGAGTTGATTCCCGATGAGGTGGCCATGAAATGCTGCATTGCAGGCACACCGGCAGACTGTATTGAAAAAGCGCATGAGTTGAAAGCAGCGGGTATTACCGAAATTTCAATTTTTATTACCTCCCAGGATGAGGAGGGAGCTGCCGATACCCTGCGGCGCTTTGCGGATGAGGTGATTCCCTATACTTAGTGTCTGTCCATAAACGGGCATCCCAGCCCGTTATGGAATCGCGAAGCAAAAGCGTGGTTTTGCTTCGCTCTCATTTTCAATGACTTACGTCATTGAAAATGGCGGCACTTCCATGTGCCGCGTTAGCGTGCATCCATTTCCGGATGCGCACTACTTAAGCCCTACATGATTTCGCCGCCGGCCACCACGATCGATTGCCCGGTGATCGATGCGGAATCGGCCTGGCACAGCCAGGCTACGGCACTGGCTACCTCACTGGGTTGTACCAATCGCTGTTGCGGGTTGTGACGGGTCAGTTCCGCGCGAGCCTCTGCGGTGGAACGTCCCGTCTTTTGGGTAATACTTTGGATGGCATCACGCACCATATCTGTTTCGGTATAACCCGGACAGACGGCGTTGACGGTGACTCCCTGTCCGGCAACTTCCAAAGCGAGGCATCTGGTCAGCCCCAACACGCCGTGTTTTGCTGCACCATAGGCGGAGACATAGGCATAAGCCTTCAACGCAGCAGTACTCGCAATATTGATAATTCGCCCATAACCCTGCTTTACCATGGGCCCAATGACCTGCTGCGTGCACAGAAACGGTCCCACCAGATTGACGTCCAGCATCTGCTGCAAATCGGTTTTGCTGGTTTTATGGAAATA
>CAVPUV010000005.1:0-25569 GCA_963708905.1 uncultured Gammaproteobacteria bacterium
CCAGGTGATCTCGACGATGCCGCTGGCATCGGCGGGGCCGTTGAAGTAGGCGCCGGTCACGGCAACAGCGGTGCCGCCGCCCGCAGGCGAGGTCGAAGTGACGATATCGCCAACCACAACGGTGCCGCCGGCCGTGGTCACGGCGTAGACCGCGCCGTTCTTCGCAGCGGTGCCGAGAGCGAGCGTCGCCATGATGTAGCCGCCATCTGCCGTGATACCCAGTGGGCCACGTGGAAAAGATTGCCCGCCAATTTTCACCATGGCTGGCCTGCGGGAGAAATCGGATAAAGACGGGTTTACCCGGGTCAGGTTGCACAAAGCCGCGTAGGCTTCTGCGGCAGGGCGGCCATCTATTTCCCTGACCGTCCGGTGTTCGGCTGCCATGGCGGTAATGACGGCGCGGCGGTCAGTGGGTTTGTAATGGCTGTGAAGAAACGTTTTGAACTTGAGTTCGCTGTGGATCAAAGCGATGACGGCGCAATCATTTCTGAACCGCCCATCAACCAATACCCGGCTGTTGCGTACCGGCACGTCCTGCTTGTGCAGCCAATTATCTCCCGCCGTTCCGCCAACCAGCGGGATGCCGCTGAGTTCCGCACCCAGCGCCGCACAAAGTTTTTCCTCATTCTGGGCTTGTCCGTTGGCCAGTAATATGGCCAGCATCCGGGAGGAGTTGGCGTCATTGAATGTCGAGCCCATCGAGCCCTTCAGGGAATTGACAATGTGCGAAGCATCCTGAAGCTCGAAATTCCTTACATCCTCGATTGGGGCGACAGCCACTGAAAACAGTTTCCGCGGAAATGAAACCGCGCATATCGAATCGTTAAAATAGCCGAGGCGGGAAAACTCCCCTTCGGTACTGCAACCGGCGACAACGCCCAGGTTTGGATAACGCCGGAGAGATTCCTCCAGCTCCTGGCTGCAAAACCGGGCCGCGCAAAAAATAAACGTCAGCGCAGCGTCGGTGGATTGCAGTTGCCGGTTTATATCGGCCAGCGCGGTCGCTGGCTGTCGTTCCAGAGTAGCGGCTGTCCTGATTCCCTGGCGGGCAGCGGGTGCGGATCTGGAAGGAAAAGGATTCAAAGTATATTGCCGCGTAACGGATCAAAGCAGAATAATACTATGGTATTCACCTGCTTTTGCATTATAACGTTGCAGCGACCCGGCGTTTATCATGTAACGGTCAGCTGGCCAGCCCGGCATTGAGCTGCACGCTTGAGGGAGTTGATTCACATGACGGCCAACATGACCAGTTATCAGCAAACGCTGGAACATTTTGCACTCGCGGTTCCGGCTGCTTTCAATTTTTCCCGCGATGTTATTGATGCGCACCGCGATTTGCAGACACCGGCCATTCGCTGGTTGCACGGGGACGCAGAAACGATCGTCAGTTACCAGCAGCTGTCCCGGACTTCAATCCGCATCGCCAGCGCGCTGCAGCAGCTGGGTGTCGGTAAAGGCGATACGGTTATTGTCATGTTGGGCCGGAAGCTGCAGTGGTGGGAAGTCGTCGCGGCATGCCTGAGAATGGGCGCAGTGATATCACCCGCGACGCCGCAGCTGTCGGCGCCTGATCTCGAATACCGCATCAACGCGGCAAATGCCCGTTGTGTGATCGCCCATGCCGACCACAGGGCGAAAATCGACGCCATTGAACACAACTGCCCGGGCTTGAGCGTAAAAATTCTGGTGGGTGCGGACGCGGCCGGCTGGACCAGCTACCCCACGTTGGTGACGGCAGGCTTGTCAGAGCAGGCAACTGTGGACACGCTGGCCACTGATGAAGCGTTTTGTTTTTTTACCTCAGGCACGACGGGCAAACCGAAAATGACCGTTCATACGCAGGCGTCCTACGGCATTGCCCACACCACGACCGGACGGTTCTGGCTGGATCAGAAGCCGGGTGATCTGCATTGGAATATTGCCGACACCGGCTGGGCCAAGGCGGCCTGGAGCAGCTTTTTCGGTCCTTTGATTTGCGGGTCTTGCGTGTTCGTTGACGACGCTGATTTCAATGCACGGCGCACGCTTGATTTAGTGCAGCGATATCCCATTACCACCATGTGCGGCGCCCCGACCATCTACCGCATGTTGGTGCAACAAGACCTGTCGGGGATGGATCGAACCTCGCTGCGGCATTGTGTTGCCGCAGGAGAACCGCTGAATCCCGAGGTCATCGAGCTATGGCGTGATGCGACCGGCATCACGGTAAGGGACGGCTATGGACAGACCGAAACCGTATTGCTGTGTGGAAATTTTCTTTGCATGGAAACAAAAGCGGGTTCCATGGGCAAGCCGGCGCCGGGTTTCGACCTGGCGGTTATTGATGATGCAGGCGCCATCGTGGCGCCGAATATCGAGGGTGACATTGCCGTTCGGGTCCGGCCGCGGCGTCCGGTGGGGCTTTTCAAGGAATATCGCAATGCCCCGGCGGCCACTGCAGCCTGCTTTCGCGGCGACTGGTACATCACCGGTGATCGGGCATATACCGATGAAGACGGCTATTTCTGGTTTGTCGGGCGCGCCGACGACGTCATCATCACCGCCGGATATCGCATCGGGCCGTTCGAGGTGGAGAGCACCTTGCTGGAACACGCGGCAGTGGCGGAGTCCGCGGTGGTCTCGAGTCCCGACCCGACTCGCGGTGAGGTCGTCAAGGCTTTCGTGGTGTTGTCCGAAGGGTATGAGCCCAGCGATGCGTTGTGCGCCGAGCTACAGCAGCATGTCAAGTCGAATACCGCACCCTACAAGTATCCCCGCAAAATCGAATTTGTCGCATCCCTGCCAAAGACGGTCAGCGGAAAAATCAGGCGCAAGGAACTGCGTGACCGTGAATGGCAAAAAGTGAATTGATACTTTGGTATTAGCCGATCGGCCATACGTTCAATATTCCCGCCCCCCGCTTTGTGTGATAGTCAGAGTGTAATCATCCCCGAACTCACAAGGAATCAGCCGATGAACGCTAGCGCAGAATCCCGGAGAGTGGACCTGGCAACTGCACCAGATTCCATCAGCAGCGAGGTTGCGGCATTCCTGGCCCGGCCCCAAAAACTCTTTATCGGGGGGGATTGGCTGGATTCCCGGTCCGGCCAGACCTTTGCTGTCCTCGATCCTTCCAGCGGTCAGACCATTGCATCAGTGGCTGAAGGGCAAGCCCAGGACATCGACCGTGCCGTGGCTGCAGCCCGCCGGGCATTTGACGATTCTGCCTGGAGCCGCATGCGGCCCATGGAACGTGAACAGCTTTTGCACAAGCTGGCCGACCTGATCGAAAAGCACGCCGACACCATTGCGCAGATCGAGGCGCTGGACAACGGAAAATCGGTCGTGATCGCCCGGCATGTTGACGTCAAACATGCCATTGAAGTGTATCGATACATGGCGGGCTGGCCGTCGAAAATCGAGGGGCAGACCCTGCCCTTGTCGGGTTCCTTACTGCCCGATCAGACCTTTGTCGGCTATTCACTGCGTGAGCCCGTCGGTGTTGTTGGCGCCATCATCGCATGGAATTTCCCGTTTCTGCTGGCCGCCTGGAAGCTGGCTCCGGCGCTGGCCGCGGGCTGTACGGTTGTGCTCAAGCCGGCGGAAGAAACGCCCCTGAGTGCCTTGTACCTCGGCCAATTGATCGCCGAGGCGGGTTTCCCTGCAGGTGTGGTCAACATCGTCCCCGGATTTGGTGATACCGCAGGAGCCGCGCTGTCTTCGCATCCCGATGTGGACAAGGTGACGTTTACCGGGTCAACGGAGGTTGGCCGGCTGATCGCGCGTGCGGCCACCGGCAATATGAAAAAAGTGACGCTGGAGCTGGGGGGTAAATCGCCCACCATTGTATTCGGCGACGTGGATGCCGGTACGGCGATTGCCGGGGCTGCAAGCGCCATCTTCTTCAACCACGGCCAAACCTGTTGCGCAGGTTCGCGGCTGTACGTCCAGTCAAACCGCTTTGACGAGATCATCGAGGGTGTCAGTGCCATCGCAGACGGCTTGAAGATGGGTCCTGGCTTGAACCCTGAATCAGAGATAGGGCCGCTCGTTTCAGCGACCCAGCGTGACCGGGTCATGTCCTATATTTCTCAGGGGCTGGCAGATGGCGCCAGAGCCGCGGCGGGCGGGCGCGCACTGGATACGGACGGTTACTATGTGCAACCGACCGTGTTCACCCATGTCAATGCGGAAATGTCGATCGTGCGCGAGGAAATTTTCGGACCGGTCGTGGTTGCCGCCGCCTTCGATGATCTCGATGAAATTGCCGCCGTCGCCAACCGCGGCAAATACGGCCTGGCCGCCAGCATCTGGACCAAAGATATCGCTACCGTGCATCGTCTTGCCCCGAAACTGCGGGCCGGAACCGTGTGGGTGAATTGTCACAATGTGCTGGATCCGACCATGCCGTTTGGTGGTTACAAACAATCGGGCTGGGGCCGTGAACTGGGAAAGGAAGCCTTACATTCATACCTGGAAAGCAAGTCCATGTGTATCCGAATCTGATCGTGGGGAAAATTAATCGTGGGGAAAATAATATGCTGGAGAAACGCAAAATGTTACAGGCAAACAACAGGCTCAAGCCTGCCTTGAACCGGCAGCTTTTGTGTTCCGTGCTCGTGCTCGCCCTGGTGGCGCCGTTGGCAAATGCGCAGGAGCCGGCGCAGAACGGCTCGGTTCTGATGGATTAAATTACCGTGACCGCGCAAAAGCGTGAACAGAACGTACAGGATGTCGGCATTTCGATCACGGCGTTTTCCGGCGAGCAGATGCGCGCTTGGCTATACGAATGCGCAGGAAATCACCGCGCAGGCTGCGGGCGTCAGCACCATGCAGCCGAACGGTGAAGCCAACTATGCCATCGGCATTCGCGGTGTCGCCAACAACGATTTCACCACCAACGTCGAAAGCCCGGTGGCCATTTACGTCGACGAGGTATACATCAGCCAGATGTCCGGCGCGGGCTTTTTGCTGTTCGACGTGGATCGGGTGGAACTCCTGCGCGGTCCGCAAGGAACGCTGTTCGGGCGTAACGCGACCGGCGGCCTGGTGCACTACATCACCGTTAAGCCGAGCACCGAAAAAGTCAACGGTTATGGCAGCCTCACCTACGGCAGATTCAACCGCCTGAAACTGCAAGGCGCGGTGAACGTGCCTTTGTCCGACACGATGGCGATCCGCGCCTCGGTCGCCACGCACCAGGGCGACGGCTACGTGGAAAACCGTTTGAATCCGCAATCCGACCTCAACAACGCCGACGAATCCGCGGGCCGCTTGCAGGCGCTGTTCCAGCCCACGGAGGATCTGGACATTCTGCTGAATGCCCGCTTCGGTGAGCAGGATATCCGTACCGGTTTCTTCGAGTATGCCTCCGCCGTTTTTCCGACCGGCGAAGCAACCCCCGGCGTACCCAACGATGACCTGGGCGGCTATGTCGATACCGACGGTGATGTTTACGCCGGTGATTACGACACACCGGGCCATAACGAGCTGGATACCCGCGGTTACAGCGCCACGCTGAAGTGGAATCTGGATTTCGGCACCCTGACCAGCATCACCGACTATCAAACGGTGGAGCGGGACTATATCGAAGACTCGGATGCCTCGCCGGTGGATTACTTCCAGTTTTTCCTGACCACGGACACCGAACAGTTTTCCCAGGAAATCCGGCTGCAAGGCGAGGCTGACCGGCTGAAGTGGGTGGCTGGTTTCTACTACATGGATCTCGAGGTGCGGGATTCCAACGGCGGCATCACCCGTGGGTTGTTCAATGCCCTGGCCAGTGCCGGCGTATTTGGCGAAGAAGCGATCGGTCTGACCGTCGATGATCTTGGCTTCAACGGTATTGGTATTCGCAATCCTTATGCGACCGATACCGAGACCTGGTCGCTGTTCGGTCAGCTGGAATATTCACTGAGCGACAAGGTGGCTCTGATCGGCGGCTTCCGCTGGATCGACGAAGACAAATCGCACCTTTACCATAATTTTCTGGTGTGGTTCCCGGATACATCGAGAAGCGGTCAGGATCCCAACGCGACGATTATCGGGGATGCCCTTGCCGGAGTCCCCGTTTTCCGGCAATCGCAGCGACGGTAATTGGGCCGCACGGGCGCAGGTGAACTTCATGCCGCAGGACAACCTGTTGCTTTATGGCAGCTGGAATCGCGGCGTGAAATCGGGCGGCTACAATGCGCCACTGCTACCAAGCCCCTTTGCGCTTACCGAACCTTTCATGACTTATGATCCGGAACAGCTTGACGCCTATGAAGCGGGCTTCAAGTGGGATAGCGAGAGCTACCCGCTGCGGGTGAACGGTTCGGTCTACTACTACGACTACAAAAACTACCAGGCTTTTTCCATCATCGGTCTCGATACCGCGACTTTGAACGCGCAAGCGGAAGTCCAAGGCTTCGAACTGGAAGTTCAGGCCGCGCCGGCGCAAGGGCTGGACATGCAGTTCGGCGTCGCCTATATCGATTCGGAAGTCACCGATGTTCCCGGTCTGACCGTTGATGTGGATGTGGATGATGATGGCATCGTGGACGTGCCGGCGCTGTTCCCGGGCGCCACCGTGGAGCCGGTGCAAACGCCGAAATGGAATCTCAATGGCTTGCTGCGGTATGAGTTCGATGTCGGCCAGGGCAGCCTGGCGCTGCAAGCGGACGGCATGTATCGCTCCAGCCATCACTTTGCGCTGACCAACTTGCCGGCTTCCACCGAAAGCGGCTATTTCCTCGCCAACGCATCGCTCACCTGGTTCGCGGAAAATCAGAATTGGAGCATGCGCTTTTTTGTCCAGAACCTTACGGACAAGGAATACGTGGTGCAGACCTTCGACCTGTCGGGCACGGTCAGCAATGGTGGCTTGTTCGGCCTGATCGAGCAGTACTATGGCCGTCCGCGCGTCTGGGGGGTAAACCTGAGCTACTCTTTTTAGCGATTTTTGGTCCCGACTTGACCTGGGTCTACAGAGCTTGGCATTCGCCTTGACCGATCGGCACTGGCCATGATAGTTGTCGTTTTCAAACAAAGATTACGCCAGCCATCGGCCAAATGTTATTGAACCAGGTTCACTGTCCTGGGAGAGGACATACATCTTCCAGCGCAGGTCCAAGGAAAGAACATGAATAGATCCCTGTTTATTATGATCCTGTGCATGCTGTCTGCCGGCACGGCAAGCGCGTTCGATAACAGTTCGCTGGTGTGGCAAAAATGCGCGGGCTGCCACCCGGCTGAAAACGGGAAAATAGCCCGCATCGAGGATCTACGCACTACCCCTGAAGAGTGGACGGTCATCATCGACAGAATGCACCGCTTGCACGGCATGCGCATTGAAGACGGTGAGATGGCCACGTTATTGAAGGAGCTTTGTGCCACCCAGATACTCAGCCCTGAAGAAGCGTCGCGAGTCGCCTACATCAATCTGTTCAACAATCCGCAGACCATGGAAACACCCAATGGTGCTGATGAGGAGCGCTTGTTTATCACCTGTGTCCGCTGTCACAGCGCCGGCAAGATTTACTCCTACCGCATGGCGCCATCGGCCTGGGCCAAGCTGCGCGATTTTCATCTCTACATCGACCCCACCATCATGTTTCAATTGCGCGAAATGCACTGGCGCAGTGAAGCGGATGAAGTGCTGCAAAACCTGGCCCGGGATTATCCCTACCAGGGTGCATGGACGGCCCCGCAAGCAAGGCCCGAGGGTGAGTGGTTCGTTCTGGGCGTGGAGCCCGGCAAGGGCAACTACCGCGGCAAGGCCAGCCTGAAATCAAGCGGTAACGACGAGTATGCGCTGCAAGGCAGTTTGAGCTTTTCCGACGGCACCTCTGAATCATTTTCCGGTGAAGCCACCCTGTACGGTGGTTATGCATTGCGCACGCGTGCCCGCCACAACGGCAGTGCGACGATGGGTGCATTCAGTTTTGTCAATGGCGCCATTTCAGGCGAACACCACCACGCCGCGCCGCATTTCCGCACGTCCTCTTCCACCTGGTATCCCGTCACGCAGAAAAGCCAGGCTTTGCGCGTGACGCCCGGCTACTTGCTGGCGGGTGAGGAGACAAAAGTTCTGATTGAAGGGATAGGACTGCCTGCCGTCACGGCAAAAGACATCGAGGCATCGGCTGCTGAAGTGGAGGTGCTGCAGGCCACCACGACCAGCGCCGAAACCATCGAGGTCCTGCTGGTCTACCGGGGCGCCGGTCACGGCACCAGCACCTTGAATGTCAAAGCGCTTGCCGCCCCGAATCCAGACCCGCAGCTGAGCCTGCGATTGGCGCCGGACATGGATTACCTGAGCATAAGCCCGGCGACCGGACGGGCCAGGGTCAATGGTGGCGTCAACTACCCGGCGGAAGGACTACAATTCCAGGCTCTCGCCTATTCCCGTGGCGCGGATGCCGACGACCCGCTGGATGACTATCTGTTGGGCGCGGTCGATGCGGTCTTCAGTCTGGCTGAAGAGGAAACCCGGCCCGGCGATGATGATCTGACCTATGTGGGCGCCATCGAAGCGGATGGAACCTACCTGCCAACAGGTGATTACAACCCCATCCCCGCGCGCGCCTATGGCGGCGAAGGCACCGGCATGGTCAAGGTGATCGCCAAATACACCCGTGGGGTAAATTCCTACAGCGCTGAAGGGCGGCTGGTGGTGACCGTGCCCGACTTCATACAAAGAATAAAATAATGAGCCCGGCGTGATGGATACTCTTCTCTCCTGGGCGGATCACCGGGTTTTCAAAAGCGCCGATGAGCCATTCCTCTTTGCAGTGGAGGATGCCAGCCTGTTTGCCCTGACCGGGGAAGCGCACGAAACGCTGCGCCGCTGGCGTAAATCCGGGTTGATTGATCTGGATAAAGTGCCGGTGCCGGACCTGGAAGTGCTGCAGGGCTTGCGCGACGCGCAGGTGCTGCTGCCGGCAAGCCGGGCCAAGGCAGCGGCGCCGAGCCTGGAGCCCGGCAGCGTGGCGCTCTCCACGATGGTGCTGGAAGTGGCTCAGGACTGCAATCTGCGCTGCACTTATTGTTATGCCGAGGCGGGCACCTATGGCGCTGCGCCCTGTTTGCTGGCCCCGGACATGGCGCGCCGGGCGGTGCGTTACCTGCTGGCACATTCGGGCGAGCGCGAACATCTCACGCTGATCTTCTTTGGTGGCGAGCCGCTGATGAATATGCCCGCCATCAGGGCGGCCGTCAGTGAAGCCGTTTCCCGCGGCGGCGAGATGGGCAAAAAAGTCCACTTCTCGCTCACCACCAACGGCACGCTGCTGGATGCTGAAATTGTGCGTTTCCTGCATCAACACCGGATTGCCGTGGCGGTCAGCCTGGATGGACCCGCCCACGTTCATGACCGCAACCGCCCCGATGCGCAGGGCAAGGGAAGTTATGCCGAAGTAGTGTCCCGGTTGGCCTTGCTGCTTGCCGATTCGCCGGTTCCGGTTGCAGCCAGGGTCACCCTGGCGCCGGATCAATGGCATGACGTGGTCGAGGTCTTCGATCACCTTATCGGCTTGGGCCTGCATGAGGTGGGTATCGCCCCGGTCAGCCCGGTGAGCAAAGCGCTGCTGCCTACTGCCGATGAGGAAGACGCGTTGCTGCAAGGTTTCGCTTTGCTGGCCGGACGCTTTGTGGCCAATGCCAGAAAAGGGCTGGTGATGCCCTTTGCAAATATCCTCGACCTGTTGGGCCGGCTCCACCTCGGGCAGACCAAGCCGATTTCCTGCGGCGCCGGGTATGGCTATATGGCCGTGGATGCAAACGGCCGCCTGTTTCCCTGCCATCGTCTGGCGGGGGAGAAGGATTTCTGCGTCGGCAATGTCAGCTGCGGCATCGATGCCGACCGCATCAAGTCGTGCATGGGCGCACTGAACGGCGATCGCGAGGAAAGTTGCTCCCGCTGCTGGGCACGAACCCTTTGCGCCGGCGGCTGCCATTACGAAAATCATTTACGCGAGAATCATCTGGGTCTGCCGCGCGGCAGCAGTTGCAGGTTTATCCGCAGCTGGCTGGATCTGGGCATGAAAACGTATGCGCAGCTGCGCACCGATGGCGCCATAGAGGCACTGGGCCGCCGGCTGGCACAGCGCGCGCAATGCTAGTCGCTTTACCAGGGAGGCTGAAATGAAACCGAAAAGGCCAATTCAGGCATTGAATGAAAAAGCCCTGGCCATCCAGTCATTGGCCGAAGGTGAGCAGGCATCGGTCGAGGCACTGCAGCAAGGGCCTCCGGCCATGCCGGTGGGTTGCACCACCATCTTTGATACCGGCTGGGAAACCAACCCGCGTCCGACCTACCCGGTTGGCAACTGCCAATCCTCGGCCAAGGATTTTCATGGTTGTGCCGGGGACTGCTGGTGGCCGGCACAAGTGCCGGACGGTTTGACCAACCACGAAGATTTTGACCAGCAGTGCCCCAACGTCGCCAGAGACTGGCGCATACTCAAATACGATTAAGCGCTGGACCCAACAGATGAACAAGGTCAGGAAAATGAAAACTTTATTGATAATCGCCGCGGTTCTGCTGGGGATGAATGCTGGCAATGCCGTAGCCAGGGACGTCTTCTATTACATCGGTTATGAAATGATCCAGGTCGTCGATGGTGACAGCGATACCATCGTGGCGGACATCCCGGTGGATGGCTGGTTGCGGGAGACGGATTTCAGTGCCGACCGGAAGTTTCTCTACGCGGTTGCCAAACGGCATCTCATTCATAAGATCGATCTGACGGAAAAGCGGGTGGTGAGCACGATCGACGTTGGCGCTAAGGGCTGGGACCGATTCATCTTCGGATTTGACCTGGCGCCGGACGGCAAGAGCGCTTTCGTCAACCTTCTTGCGCGCACCACCAAACTGGGTGAAGCGGTAGTGACTGCTCCGGTGCTGGCGCAGATCGACCTTGCGGACGGCAGGATCATGCGCAGTATCGAAGTGCCCTGGGGCTCGGCGGCGCTGGTTTCGGTAAAGAATTCCACCAACATCTATGTCATTGGCAAAGACATCGTCAAGATCGACGTATCCGGTAAGGAAATGAAGCTCATCGGCACCTATCCCATGTTCGAGAAAAAACAGAATATTCTGCCGCTGTGGGATAACACGATGGAAAACGGCGGTGTTTTCATCGGTAATTACTACACGCCTGAATTCATGGGCCTGGTTTCCATCGATACCACCAGCGGCGAGATTACCGACACTCCGCTCGATGGCCCGCCGGTTTTTGCCTACAGCGTGATGCGCTCGCCGGACAAAAAGAAAGTGTACGCGGTGATGGATGATCTCACGGTCATCGACCTGGCAACGCACAGCTATGAGGCGGCTGTTCCCGTGCCGGGCGGCACCAACTACGCCATCAATGTATCCAGCGACGGCAGGAAAGTCTATGTCTCCGGCGGCGGTTCGACCACCACCGTTTACGATGCCAAAAGCCTGAAACCCATCAAGGTTCTGCAGATGGAATCGGACGGCATGGATTTCAGGCGTTTGACCTTCTAGAAATGGAATATGGTTTGCGCATCGCTACACTGCAAAGCGCGGGCAAGAGCCCCAGGGATTTTTGTGATGCGGCCCTGTGGAAACAGTTTCCCGATGCGCCGTTAAAGGCGCTTTATTTCGGTTCGGAATTCTGCCAGGAATTGTTGCCCGGCGTCAGGGATGCCGAAGCCTTCTGCGCCCATTGTGCCGAGCATGACCTGGAGGCCGTATTGCTGACTCCGCTGGTGACGCACAAAGGGCTGAGCCGCCTGTCCCGCTTGCTCGGCGGCCTCACCCGGCGCGGCTGGGCGCCGGCCGTGGTGTTCAACGACTGGGGTGTGTTCGAACTGCTGCGCACGGCACACCCCACCCTTGCCACGCGCCTGGGCCGGCTGATGAACCGGGGATTGAGGGACCCGCGGCTGGACATGCAGGGCGCAGGGCCGGCGGGTGAAAATACCCAGCGCGGCGCCGGCATCCGCAAACTGGCCGCCTCCCTCGGGGTGCGCGCGGTGGAAACCGATGCCGACCTGGAGCCGGGCTATCTGGGTAGCGGCGCCGAAGGGCTTGAACGCACTTTGCACGTCCCCTTCACGTTTGCCAGTTCCGGACGAAACTGCCTGGAGAAGGCGGCGGCCGCGCCTGCCGGCAAAGGCATATTCACCCAGGGCCTGACATCCGGCTGCCATGCCCCCTGCCGTGGCGTGTGTCGGCCGGAGCAGCGGCAGGATACGCAAAAACGTATGTGGCGCGCGGGCAATACGCTGTTTTTCGAAGCGCCGGCAGCGTGGATTTCACGCCACCTGGCGCTGGCTGACCGGGTGGTGTTTCATGAACAAGCCATGCCGTGAAAATTCGGCCATGAAAATCCTGTCACCGCTGCGCAACGCCGCTGAAGTGGGTCCGCTACGGGATGCCGGCGCCGATGAATTTTATTGCGGGCTGGCCCCGGCTGAATGGAAGAACACGTTCGGGGCAGCCTGGTCAAATCGCCGGCCGCCGGATGCGGCGGGGGTGTTGAATGAACAGGCGCTGCAAGACATTATTACGGCAGCCGGCCCGATACCCGTTTATGTCGCCCTGAACGCGCCGCATTATCCGCCGGGAGCGGTGGAAATGCTGGTGGCCTTTGGCGGCCGCCTGTTGCGGGATATGGGCGTCGGCGCCCTGATCGTGGCGGATATGAACCTTTTATTGGCGCTGATCGAAGCCGGGCATGCGGCGCAATTACACCTCTCCAGCCTGGTCACCTCGACCAATGCAGCCAGCTCCCGCTTTTTCCGGGACATTGGGTGTCTCCAGGATCATTCTGCCAAGACACCTGACGCTGGCTGAAATTGGCCAATGCGTGATCAAGGGCGTGGAATTCGAGACCTTCCTGATCAATGACGGTTGTGTTTTCGAAGAAGGCCTGTGCGCCACCACCCATGACGCGGGGACCTTCTGCCTGGCAGACGGTGATGGATTGACGGATCTGCCGCCGGGGACGCTGGACCGCTATGCTTTTTTCAAGTGGACGCAAAATAACTGCGGCTGCAACTCCAGCCGCGGTTTCCCGCTGGGGCCGTGTGGGCTTTGCGCCATTCCCAGACTGCAGGCGGCCGGTGTCCGCAGCTTGAAAGTGGTCGGCCGGGAAGCATCGCTGCAGCGGAAATACGCCTCGGTCAAACTGGCGGTCACGGCCAGGGATATCGCCCGCAAAGGCGGGGGGGCGGAAAGCATCAGGGCGGCCACCATTGCGCTGCGCGGCGCCGCTTCACTGTGCCACCAGGCCCGTGCGTGTTATTACCCGGACCTCTGGCAGGAGCGGGAAGCAAGAGAAAAACCGGCCCGCAGCCTGAGACAGCGCTCAGCCATAAAATGAACTACCCCAGGCTGGGTTCCCTGAAACTTTTTTCCGGCCACCTCAGGCAGCGGAAAAAAACGCTGGCCATGCTCTTTTTGCTCGGCCTTGCCGGTTCCGCGGCGGCCTTGTCCACCCCTTTGATCGGCAAAGCCTTTATCGACGCCGTGGTCGAGCGCGGCGACTACGGCATGATTCCCCTCATCGCGGCGGCGCTGGTCGTGCTGGCCTGCACCGATGTCATCGTGGGGTTCATCTCACGCATGGTGCACGCAAAACTCTCCGCCGGTATCCTGGTGGAAATCCGCCAAAGACTGTTTCGTCACTGCCTGTACGCCCGCATCGAAGGCGTGGAACAGTTCCGCCATGGCGACCTGCTGAGCCGCTTTGGTTCCGACATGCCACAAATCCAGGCGCTGCTGGTGGACGGCGTGATCGGTTTTCTGCACAACGTGCTGTTCCTGCTGCTGTGCGCCGGCATTCTGGTATACCTCTCGCCGGTTTTGGCGCTGTGGAGTTACCTGGGCCTGGCGCTTTCCCTGGTGCTCACCGCGGCCTTTCGCGGCCCCATCGAGCGTGGCACGCGCAAGATCCGGGAAAACATGGCGGACGTGTCGCATTTTCTCGCCGAGCGTCTCGGCTCGCTTCGGGGCATCCGCTTTCACCGGGCGGAAGCGCAGGAACTGGCAACGTTCAAGGCACTGAACCAACAACTGGTCCAGCGCGTGCTGCGGTTCCAGGTCATCGAGTCGACGGCCAGCCAGCTGCCGGGACTGGCCTTGTCCATCAGTCTGGCCTGGATCTACCTGCTGGGCGGTGGCCAGTTACAAAGCGGGGCGATCGGACTGGGTACTTTTGTTGCCTTTGTCCTTTATCAGGGCCGCCTTTATGGTCCTGCTTCAGGGCTTTTGGGCCTGGTCAGAACATTGCAGCAAGCCCGTGTCAGTCTCGATCGGGTAGCAGAAATCCTGGGCGACGAGGAATCCGGCGAGCGCGCCGATCGCAGGGAATCCAACCAGCAGGCTGCGATTTGCCTCGACAACGTCACCTTTGCCTATGCCGACGGCGTTGCGGTACTGAGTGGTTTAAACCTGCGCGTGGCCGCGGGCGAGAAGGTTGCGGTGTTTGGCACATCGGGTGCGGGAAAATCCACCTTGGTGCAACTCCTTTTTGGCCTGCGCACTCCCCTTCGCGGCACCGTGGGCGTGCATTCCCGGGAGACGCTGGGATACGCTTCATCCGATCCGTTCCTGCTGCATGCCAGCGTCAGGGAGAACCTGTGCTACGGCAACCCGCATTGTTCGGACGATGCCATGGTTGAAGCCGCCCGGCTGGCCGAGGCGACCAGGTTCATACTTTCCTTGCCGGCGGGATTTGACACGGTCATCGGCGGGCGGGGCCAAACGCTTTCCGACGGCCAGCGCCAGCGGCTGGGGCTGGCACGCCTGTTCTTGTCGGACCCGCAGGTGCTGGTTCTGGACGAAGCCTTTTCAGCCATGGACGCGGAAACGGAAAGCCGCGTGCGCGCCAACCTGTTCAGCGCCTTTGCCGATCGCGCCGTGCTGGCCATCAGTCACCGCCTCACCGGGCTGGAACAATATGACCGCTTGCTGCTGCTGCGGGAGGGACAGTTACACCCGGTCAGTCAGCGGGAATTGCTGACTTACTTTGAATGCAACAGTCCTGGCCAGAATCAAAGTCTGGAAGCCTAGTGCAGAAACTACTGATCGGAATCGTCGACACCGGCATCAACCCCTGGCATTCCCATGTGCGCGGCGAGGTGTCGGGTTGCCGGATTTTCCTGGATGGTGAAGGAAGGATTGGCGAAGACAGCGATTTCAGCGATCCGGTAGGCCACGGCACTGCCGTGGCGGGTGTTGTGCGCGAAGTGTTGCCCGGCGCCGGATTGTTTGCCGTCAGGGTATTCGACCAGGGACTCAGCACCTATCCGTCGCTGGTGGCCAGGGGCATCCTGCGCGCTGCCGCGCACGGCTGCGATGTGATCAACCTGAGCCTGGCTTTACCGCCGGGCGCCGGCGCCGAGCTGATCGCTGACGCATGCACCGCAGCGCGGGAAGCGGGCTCCATCCTGGTGGCAGCAGGACATCCGCAGCGCCCGGGCTTGCTGCCGGCCTCTTTGCCGGGTGTTTACGGCGTGATCGCTGATGATGATCTCGAAGACGACGCGATAGAAATGCACGGCGGGCAACCTTACCCCTGCCGTGCGCGCGGCCTGCCGCGCCAGCTGGACCACATCCCGCCCGGGGCCAACCTCTGGGGTCATTCTCTTGCCTGTGCCCGGGTTACGGCTTACCTGGCGCGCCGGAAAACATAGGAGCCGCAGGCGTCACGCCTGCTCTGAGAAGGAAAATGGGCGGCCTTTTTACTGGATCGACGGCGTTTCGGTAAAGGAGTTTATGTTTTCACACAAGTAATCAATAAACAGCCGGACCTTGGCTGAGACATAGCGGGTGTTCGGATAGACCAGCCAGACGGGGAATACCTCATACTGGTATTTATCGAAAATGGAAACCAGCTGGCCCGACCGCAGATAGCCCCGCAGATACAACTCCGGCAAGCGGCAGATACCCAATCCCTCGACCGCGCCTGCGATCAATGCGGCGGCGTTGTTGCTGCGCCAGTTCCCTTCCAGGTCGATATCGACAATTTGTTTGCCGACTTTGAAACGCCAGGTGGTGCAAGGGTCGAATGTTGCCACCAGGCAATTATGTTGTTGCAGATCCTCGATGTTTTCCGGTGTGCCGTTTTCGGCAAAGTACTGCGGTGAAGCACAGACGACATGGGGCAGTTCAAAGACCTTGCGTGCCTTGAGCGATGAATCGGTCAGCTTGCCGTAACGCACCGCCAGGTCATAGCCCTCGGCAACCAGATCGACGATGCGACTGGTGACATGCACATCGATCTTCAGCTCCGGGTAGAGGGCGCTGAATCGGGCCGCAGCGAGAGAGAGATACCTTTCACCAAGAATATCCGTGCAGACCATGCGCAGGTGACCGCGCGGAACATCGGTGCGATTCAGCACGGATTGTTCGGCTTCTTCCAGGCTGTTGAACAGTCGCTCACACTGCAAGAACAAGGTATGACCGGCATCGGTGGGGTGGATGCGCCGGGTGGTACGAAACAACAGTTGGGTGTCGAGATCGCCTTCCAACCGTGAAATCTTCTTGCTGACCAGGGATTTCGAGACATCGAGCCGTTTGGCAGCTGCGGAAAAGCTGCCGCAGTCCACCACATGTACGAAAGTATGCAAAAGATCCCAGCGTTTCATTGTTGATCTATAGTAAACAATCTTATGATTAAAATAATATTACCATTATTAATTCATAAAACTATACTCCTCGACACAAAAATAAGGGCCCGGCTTTCCGCGCTGATCATTTGCTGTTCAGCGCAAGCACGGGGTATGAGTCAACTCCACATCACTGGACGTACGTGTCATGGGAAATTTTCGCCATCAGCTATCCCGTCGTTGTTTCAAGTGTCTACTGAGAAACATCTGTCTCGGCCAATTGGTGATCTGCGCGGCAAATGCTGTTCAGGCGCAAACCGGGATCCTCGAGGAAATAACGGTAACCGCGCAGAAGCGTGAACAGTCCATACAGGACGTGGGGATCACCATCACCGCGTTCAGCGGACAACAGATTAAAGAATTGGGCTTTGAAAACAGCTTCGATATCGCACGCATGACGCCGGGCGTACATATCAGCGGCAACAACGGGGGGCAGAAAACCCTGTTTACCATCCGCGGTGTGACCCAGAATGACTTCAATGGGATTCGGTCAGGGTCAGGTGTTTGGCCTGTTTGACCTGAACCGGGTGGAAATCCTGAAGGGTCCGCAAGGCACTCTGTTCGGCCGCAACGCTACCGGCGGATTGGTCCACTACATTTCCAACCGGCCGACACGGGAAACGGAAGGCTATGCCGATTTCACTTATGGTTCGTATAACCATATGCGCTTTGAAGGCGCCATCAGCGGGGCCTTGACGGACAAGCTGTCCGCCCGGGTGGCGGTCATGTACAACCGCTTTGACCCGGTTCTGGACAATGACTATCCCAACCGGGAGGTTACTCTGGACGGCAAGCCTTTGCCGTTTGGTGGTGAGGACACCTTCAATGACGATACCCTCGGGCTCCGCGGCCAGCTCCTGTTCCAGCCCACCGACGATCTGGACCTTCTCGTCATCGGCAACTATGGCCGGACGCGGGAAGGGACCTCGCCGTTTCTCGAGCTGCCGACCGTGCCCATCTTCGACGCCGCCGGCAATCATGTAGGCACCATCGTTGCCGGTCCGAATGAAACGCGTGAAGCCATCGCCCAGGACGGTACGCCCATCGATCATCCCCTGTCTTTTGATAATGATCTGCTGCGGCCCGCCGGTGGCAACCTTTTGGTCCGAGTTGCACCGAGCAGAATTACCAGGACCTCGAATGTTCCATGGACTTTGCCTTCGAGGATCTGAATACCACGGACAGCTGGGGGATATCCGCAAAGCTGACCTGGCAAGCCGGCGATAGCACCACCCTGACCGCGATCAGCGATTACAAGCACTTTGACAAGTTCCAGGCCTATGCAGCCGACGGCGGCCCTGCCTTCTACGATCAACGTGCTGTTCGATGCCGGGGGCGAGACCTTCACCCAGGAAGTACGCCTCAACGGCGAGCTGGACCGGGTCCGCTGGGTGACGGGCGTGTATTACCTGAACATCGACCTCGACACGGGTGTTGCCATCACCGCCGACCCCGATTATCTGTTCCTGCCGCTGGCGGGGGTGCCGTGGGAGGATACGGCCCTGACGCAGCCACCCCACCGATGACCTGCTGCTGTTCGCCGGCATCAACCGCGGCGTAAAGGCGGGTGGTTTCAATGCGCCGTTTACCTTCGGCGCCGGCTTCCCGGCCGGCGACATTCCGTACCGGGAAGAAGTCTTGCTGGCCTATGAGACCGGCTTCAAGTGGGACGGTTTGTTTGGCGGCACCACCCGGTTCAACGGCTCCGTTTACTATTACGACTACGACGATTACCAGGGCTTCTTCTTCAACCAGATCGCCGGTTGGGTTCGCAACGTCGATGCCGAATACAAGGGTGTGGAGTTTGAACTGTTTGCTTCGCCTGTGGACAACGTGGACCTGATGCTGAATTTCTCTTACATCGACGCCGAGATATTCGATGTGCAACTGGGCCCGGGCATATTTGTCGATACCGAGCCCAGTTTTACACCGCATACACAGATAGCCGGGCTGATTCGCTACAGCTGGCCGCCCAGGCCAGTTTCAATTACGCCTCTGAATTCTACGACAACATTCGAAATTTCGACGCATCGAGATTACCCGATTACTTCATTGCTAATCTACGGCTCGGCTGGACCAGCTCCGATAACAGATGGCAGGGCGCACTCTTCGTCAACAACGTTGCCGACGAGCGCTATTACACCATCGGTTTTGATTTATCCAATGCCACCGGATCGAATTCCCTGGTGCCTGGCAAACCGCGTTGGTTTGGCGTAAGCCTCCGCTACAACTATTTCTGAATCGATGACAGCTTTGCCGCCATGAATTTTGTCAAAGCCAAACGCATACCCATCGAGTCAATCCCGGTGATTGATATTGCAGCGCTGGTGAACAACGAACCGGAGGCGGAGCTGCGCGTTGCGGAGAAGATAAGCATCGCCGCCCACGAGGTGGGTTTTTTTTACGTCAGCAATCACGGCATTCCGCAACAACTGATCGATGATGCCGTGCGCATTGCCCGCAGGTTCTTTGACAGCCCCCGCGAGGATAAGAATACCGTACGCATCACGGAAAAAAAGCGCGGCTACATCGAGCCCTACACCGGCATCATGAAACTGAGCAAGACAAGGGATTTCCGGGAAACGTTCCTGTGGGGGCGGGAATTCGACCCGGTAACACTGAACGAGCTCAAGAATGTTCCTCTTGTCGGGCCGAATCAGTGGCCGGCATTTTTGCCGGAAATGAAACCGGTACTGAATGAATATTTTGAGACCTGTGTCGCCGTGGGACGGAGGATCCTGGGGGCGTTCGCCATTGCCATGGAAATAGAACGGGAATACTTCTCCGCCTGTTTCGACAAATGCATCGCCCGCGGTTCGGCTCTGTATTATCCGCCGCAACCGGAAGCACTCGGAGTAGATCAATTCGGCATCGGTGCACACACGGACTGGGGGGTGCTAACCTTGCTTTATCAGGACGACGTGGGCGGCCTGCAAGTGTTATCGGGTGATGGCGAATGGGTAACGGCCCATTCCATTGCCGGCACGTTCGTGGTAAATGTGGGTGATTGCCTGGAGCAATGGACCAACAAGCGCCTGCTGTCCAATCAACATCGCGTGGTGAACAGCTCGGGCCGATATCGTCAGTCCATCGCCATGTTTGTCGATCCCGATTTCGATACGCCCATCATCCCCGTCGTCAAGGAAGATGAGACCGCACAATACGAACCGACCACTTGTGGCGAGCGGGTCATGGACAGTTTCAATAAGGCCTACGGCTGACCCGGGGAGAAATGAATGTATGCCATCAGCATCCGCTACCCACGCAAGGAAGGTGAAGAATTCAACTTCAAGCACTGGGCAGACATTCACATGCCATTGGGTATTGCCACGTTCAAGAAAGTGAACGGCATCACACCGAGGCAGGTCATGGTGCAACATGAAACCTTTGGCATGGATGGCAAACCGGGATCGACGGATGCCTATGCCACGGTCTGGCTGTTGTTCGATACCAGGGCGGGACTGGATGGGTTCATGAAGCTGCACAACGACCCGGCGGCAAGTGCCGAACTGTCCAGGGACTTCAGCAATTACGCGTCACTGCCACCGCACATTGCGCTGGGCGAGGTCACGGTTTTCGACCACATGGATGCGGTCCTGAAGCGTGGCGAATCGCTGTTGAAATCAGGACACTAGGCGGCAAGCTTCTTGACCCGCAGTTCAGAGCGATGCTGCTCAGCCCGCCAAAGGTCATACTGCACCCTCGGCAAAACCGAAGGTGATACGCCAGTTGCCGCTGACTCGCGCCGCCCACGTACCCTTTCGGTTTCCGGTAAGCGGATGCAACACGAGGCCGGTCGGCTGGAAAGCCTTGATATTCATTGCCACGAAAGATCCGGCTTGCGATCGTGAGCGACACAATCCCTGAGGTACAGATTGATCAAGCTTTGATAAGGAATCCCCGTTTCTTCGGCCATGGCCTTGAAATAGCCGATAACATCATCACCCATACGAATGGTGACCTGACGCTTGAGCTTTGAAGCGTAGGGATTCCGCCGGGATTTCATCTTCGAAAAATCGTATTCCTGTCTCATGGCATTGGTCCGTCGTAGTATTTCTGCTCTCCCGCGGTGGCCTTCCGAGCTGAAATGATTCGAATGATGTTGCCGCCGGCTCGCTCACAGTGGCACACCACCAAAATGCGGGAGCGATTACTGACACCGAGCATGATGAAGCGATCCTCGTTTGAAGAGTGCTCCTCATCGAAGAATTGCCTTGCGTAATCGTCGTAGAACACCGATCTGGCTTCCTCGAATGAGACACCGTGCTTTCGTCGATTTACGCGAGCTTTTGCCTCATCCCACTCGAACTCTATCATACATACATTGTATGTATTAGGCTGGAGATGTCAATTGAAAGAACGTAGACACCCACGATCCTGATTCTGGAAAGTGGGTGTCCGCCATTTTTACTGCTCCAGCGATCGCTGGTCAAGGGATGACATTCAAGATGAATATTTATCATGTGTTGGCACCATGAAAAACCTACTATCAACGTCAGCCATTACCTCGCATTAGCCGCGCTTGTCGGTGACCGACAGGAGCGGTAGCGAAGGAAGGGAACGATCAAGCGTCGGTTTTCATGCGATGGTTGGACGACCATTTGTCTACTCCGGGGCATAGCCAGATTCGCGTTGATGCCGAACGGCGAGAACCAGCACGGTGTCATGTTGTTCCTCGTAGCTGTACAAAGCGACGTAGCCAGTCCGGCCGCGCGAAATCACCAGCTCTCTCATGTCGTGTTCAGCAGGATGACCAACGAGTGGATGATTCTCGAGAACCTGCACTGCTTCAGAAATAAGTACAGCCGTTTCCAGGGCCGCGGCAGGCTCTGTCTCGAGGAGGAAATCTGTGAGCCGTTCAAGGTCGGCGAGCGCCTGCGGAGAATAAATCAGCGGCGCCAAGACTTGGCCTTTGGTTTAGGAACCACTCTGCCGCGCGCGCGTGCTTGAACGTAGGCATGAACCTCAGCTGCGGAATAGCCCTTACCAGACTTACGGATTTCGGTCCTTGATGCAACTGCATCAGAAACGAACACAGCGCGTTTTTCCGCTGCTACCGCAGCTGCCCGGATCGCATCAACCATAAAGGCGTGAGGCGTAACACCCTGGTACTTTGCGGCTGCAACTGCAAGTTGCTTTAAGTCCTCTGGGAGCTTCAATGAAGTGGTAGACATGGCGACACTCAAACGTTAGGTGTCACCATAGTAACACCCGAAAAGTGCGGGAGCAACCAACTCTCCGGCCGACCGGCTGACCATCGAGATAGCCTAACGGCCCATACAACCCCGATATGCTCACGGTGCGGAAGCGCGCATCGCTGAGTCGAGATCGGCTATAAGATCATTTGCGTCCTCAATACCAACACTGATTCGCAGGAGCGAGGGTGGCAGGTGTTCCTGGCCTGGAATCGCGGCTCTTCGTTCTATCGTTGATTCAACTGCACCGAGACTTGTGGCGTGGCGGACAAGTCGGGTGCGTCGGCAGACAGCATCGGCGGCCTCGAATCCTCCAACGACATCGAAAGAGATGATGGTTCCGAATCCCTTGAGTACGCGCTTGGCGACGGTATGCGTCGGATGTGAAGGCAGGCCAGGGTACCGGACGCGAGTGACCAGCGGATGCTTCTCAAGCCACTCCGCCAGAATCATTGCTGTTTGCTGGGCCCGCTGCAATCGAAGCGCGAGGGTCCTCACACCGCGGACGGCCAGGAACGTCTCGAGCGCTCCTGGTGTGGCCCCTGTTAGCTCACGGCATTTCCTCAGGGCGTGCCACAGTGCAACGTCTCTTGTCGTAGCGACTCCAGCCAGAAGATCGGAGTGGCCACCGATAAGCTTTGTTGCCGATTGCAGGGACACCGTTGCGCCATATTCAAGCGGTTGCTGATTGAGTGGGGTGGCAAAAGTATTGTCCACGGCAACGATCGTCCCCTGCTTGCGTGGTGCTGTGCAAACGGCCTCAAGGTCGGCCACAGTGAGCAGAGGGTTAGACGGTGATTCAAGCCAAATCAGATCCGCGCTGGCGCACGCGCGAATCCAGCCCGCCGTATCATCAACGGGAATACGCTGCACTGACCAGCGCCCCTTTTCTTCTCCTGCAGCTGCCAGACCTGCAACGCCTTGATAGCAGTCATCCGGTAGCGCGACAACGGTGCCAGTCGCAAGCTGATCGAATACTGCAGCGATTGCAGCCATGCCCGAGGCGAACGCCACAGCTTTACCGGACTCAAGCCCGCCAACAATTACTTCGAGCGCCTCCCAGGTCGGTGTACCATCATCACGCGAGTACTCGCGCCCACCGCCGATGATAAAGTTGGATGCGGGAATCAGTGGTACGTTCAGGGGTGCGCCGGGCTCTGAGTCGCGCCCGGCCGAAACGAGCCACGATTCCAGTTTGATTTCAGATCTGTGCTCATCCATTGTGTCAATTACTCCCAAACAGGAATCTGGTCTGCGGTTGGGCCGCCGGGGGCCGTAGGCGCGCAGTTTATGACTTGCTTATGTGCCATTCGTTTCCAGCTCTTCTACTTTGAGCATTTCACTGCCCCGGCGAACTGTTAGCACAGTAATTTTGTTGGCACGTTCATCCACCCCGTGAATTACCCGGTAAGCGCCATAAATTATTTCCCTGATACGGTCGATACCAAGCTCAGGCACCCTGCGTCCGCTGCGGGGGTGTGATGGTAACCGCTTTACTGCTGCAAACAGTCCTTCGACCCACGCTTCTGCGGCAGAAGGCTTATCCAAGGCAATATAATTGGCGATTTCACCGACTCGTTCCAATGCGAGCGGCGACCATTCCAATCTCACTTACGCAAATCCCTTAAGATCATTTCCTTTGCTTTTTCGTGAGGAATTCCTTCCCCCCCCTCAATCTGGGCTTCTGCACGGTAGATATCTTCCAGTAATTCCAATCGCTCCTGCATGTTTTGGTATTGATGAACGCCAACAAGTACTGCAACCCCGCGACCGCGTTGAGTCAACACCATTGGCCGGTGCGTTTCGTTAATTTGCTTTATAAAAGAAGCAATTCCGGCCCGGAAATCTGATAAGGGGCGAATATCTTCGTCTACTCTGAATTTAGACACAATCTTCTCCATGTACGGTTAAATGTACATGTGATTGTACTCTTTTTGACTATTGTTCTGCAATAAGCTCGGGGCCTTCAAGAGTGTGGAGCGCCTGGTCAGCAACTTGGTACTCGAGTTCAAGCGCAGCGCTCGTTACGGGTTGGTGATCGCGTACACCATATCCCCCACAAACCGCTTGAACGACTCGTTCTCGACGAACTGCTTGTAAAACTGCGTGAAGTCCTTCATGGACCCCTGCGCCGCCTTGCCGAGCGCCTGATCGTGGGCGAGGCGGGCGGTATGCGGGGTGTTTGCCCGGGCGTTCTGGAAGGCCGCGTCGGCGGCGACCTTTGGCGCGATGTCGTCGCGAATGTGCCGGAAGATACGGTCTGAATCGGTAAACGTCGTCCCGAACTGCTCGTTGAAGGTCTTGAGGATGTTGCTCAGCCGATCCATCTCCGGATCGGGCTTGTGGCCGTGGGCGTCCGTCGGCGCCGGCTCGATCTCCGCGTCCTCATCCGCCAGCGCGATCTTCATGGCCGCCTTCTTCTCCACGCGGTAGCTGTCCATGTCGATGGCGTCGAGGATGCCCTTGGCCAGGTCTTCCTCCTTCGGCGCCGGCAGCTTGGGCGTGAGCAGGTCGAGGAAGATCGAGAGCTTCTCCCACCCGGCGTTGCTGTAGGGGATCACGGACGAGAGGAAAGCATAGGTGCGGCTGAACGTTTTGGCTTTTCCCTTGAATTTCACCTGCTCGTCCTCGTCGAGCTGGTCCACGTAAATTGCCACACATGTGTCGAGGATTGGGTCGAGCCTGTCACGATCCGCGCCGTCGAGGAACAGCTCCACCACCTGCCGCACCTGCTCCGGCGAGTACACCTGGGCCGCATCGAGCGCCGCCTTGAGGTCATGCAGCTTGTCCGGGTCGGTCTCCTCGGCGAGCAGGGTGGTGCGGTAGTAGTCCTGGAAGGCGAAGGTGATCGTTTCGCTGTTGTTCTGGAAATCGAGCACGAAGCAGTCGTGCTTCTGCGGGTGCGCACGATTGAGGCGCGACAGGGTCTGCACCGCCTTGATGCCCGCCAGCGGCTTGTCCACGTACATCGTGTGCAGCAGCGGCTCGTCGTAGCCGGTCTGGAACTTGTCGGCGCAGATCAGGAAGCGAAACGGATCGATCTGGATCTTCCCGGCGATGTCACCGCTCGCAAAGCCGTTGAGCGACGCCTCGCTGACCTTCGCCCCGTTGTATTCATGCTCGCCCGAAAACGCGACGATCGCCTGGTAGGGGCTCTTGCGCTCCACCAGGTACGCCTTGAAGGCGTGGAAATACTGGATGGCCCGCTCGATGCCGCTCGTCACCACCATCGCGCGCGCCTGCCCGCCGATCTTGCCGGCCGCCAGCACCTGCTCGTGGAAGTGGTCCACCATGATCTCGGCCTTGAGCCGGATCGCGTGGTCGTGGCTCTCCACATACCGGCGCAACTTCTTCCGCGCCTTTTTGGTGTCGAACTCCGGGTCGTCCTCGGTCTTCTTGACCAGCTTGTAGTAGCTGTCCACCGGCGTGTAGGCCTTGAGCACATCGAGGATGAAGCGCTCGTCGATCGCCTGCTTCATCGTATAGCTATGGAAGGGCCGGTGCTTGATCTTGCCCTCGGCGTCGGGCGGCAGCGGCTCGCCGAACATCTCCAGCGTCTTGTTCTTGGGCGTGGCGGTGAAGGCGAAATAGCTGGCGTTGGTCAACATCTTGCGCGCCGCCATGCGCTTTTCAAGGGCGGTGTTCACCGTGTCTTCGGGGTCCGGTCCCGCGTCCTCGTCCTCCCCCCCTGGCTGACCAGAGGCGCCGAGGGCCTGGCTCATCGCCGCCGAGGTCTTGCCACCCTGGCTCGAGTGCGCCTCGTCGA
>CAVPUV010000006.1:0-37179 GCA_963708905.1 uncultured Gammaproteobacteria bacterium
CACATCCTTGTGCTTCGCGGCACCGGGACATCCTGTCCAATGGCCGCTCTCGCACATCCTTGTGCTTCGCGGCACCGGGACATCCTGTCCAATGGCCGCTCTCGCACATCCTTGTGCTTCGCGGCACCGGGACATCCTGTCCAATGGCCGCTCTCGCGCATCCCTGCGCTTCGCGGCAGTAGTGCATCCTTGCACGTCATCGCCTGTATTGAAGACCCGGCGGTGATCCAGAAAATTCTTCTCCACCTGGACCAAATTGCCGGTCTTCAAAAGGCGACAGCGTTCTCTCGGCTTGACAGGAATGTACAAATTGATTATTTTGATCAAAATGATCATTTTCTAGGAAAGGATGGTTTTCTTGAAAATCCTGAATGCAAGTGATGTCAAACGCGAGTTCGGCGAGGCTCTCATCAAGGCCCAGCAGGGACCGGTTGGCATCAACAAGAACGGCAAGCCGGTGGCCGTGATGGTATCGGCCAGGGCTTATGCGGAGCTGCAAGCCTTCCGTGAGCAATATCTCCAGCAGGAGATTGCCGCAGGCATGGCCGATATCAAGGCTGGTCGCGTCGCGGCGGGCAAAGACGTGATGCAGCGGATGAGAAAGCGCGTCCTTGATGCCGGTTTATAAGTTTACCGAAAAGGCCGAGGGCGACCTTGCGGCCATCATTGACTATACGCTTGCGACCTGGGGCGCGGCCCAGGCTGTCAAATATATCGACGGGCTGGAAGACCTGGCAGCAACTCTTGCCCAAACCCCTGATCTTGGAAAGTCCCGAGAGGACCTTCACAAGGGCCTGATCGTCTTTCCCTATGAAAAGCACCTGCTCTTTTACCGCAAGGAACGACACGGCATTACTATTGTGCGGATTCTGCATGACAGCATGGATACGCCGCGCCATTTTGGGTGATCGCTGTTCAAAGAGGTCATAACGCCCCCGAGGCGCCGCGTGCCTGTCCGGTGAAGAGGTTGTTGGCGCGCGTGACTCAAACCCGGGGTCAGCATCTGCCAGAACCCAAAAACGGCTCCTCGGTCTGCGCTTGGCGGGTAAAACAGGACTCGTTGCAGCATCGCTCGGCTGGTTTATGAAACATCCGGGCTAAAGCTATTTGAAAGCTATTTCAGTTTTTCGTACTGTTCTATGACTTCCGCCGGCTTGCCCTCGGCCGCAATTCTACCGTGATTCAGACAGATCACGTGGTCACACAACTTTTTGACTTGCGCGGTGCCGTCTACATCAGCGGCAAGAATGGATCTTCAGCTCGGTTTCGCCGGGTTAAAGCGCCAACTGGAAAAGAACTTACCCAATTAACCCATACCATTGCTCAGCGCACTGCCCGGTACCTGGAGCGTCAGGGCCTATTGGAACGGGCAGACTATAACGGGGTGTTTGCACCCAATAGCCACTACCGTGTGCTGGTGACGCCGGCCGGGCGGGGTAAAGGCAAAAAAGATCCAACCCCAGAACAAAGCAAAACGCCAGCTGAGCAGTGGGTAGCAATGACTTGGCCGCTCTCGCACATCCTTGTGCTTCGCGGCACCGGGACATCCTGTCCAATGGGCAAAAAGATTAAAGCGGGTATTCAAGATTGACATCGACACCTGCAGCGAATGCGGTGGTTCTGTCAAAGTGGCCGCTCTCGCGCATCCCTGCGCATCGCGGCATTAGTGCATCCTTGCACGTCATTGCCTGTATTGAAGACCCGGCGGTGATCCAGAGAATTCTTCTCCACCTGGACCAAATTGCCGGTCTTCAAACGGTCGCCCACCTGCCCAAAAGCCGGGCTCCGCCGCAGCTGGTTTAAGGCCATGCATCATTCAAACCATCGGCTGCGTTGAACTTGGCGGCAGGGGGTCTCTCGCCCTGCGGGCGTGAATAGGCCTGAAATGGAGATGTAGCGCAGGCCAATTCAGTCACAGGCGACACCATTCGATGAAAATTCCGCAGGCGCTTCCGAAAGCGCCCGAAAGCGCTGGGTGAAAAGCTGGGGTAACGAAGGGACAGTTACTTCCGGTTTCCGAGAAAAGGGCTTTTATTCGACTTATACTCAGTCGCCTAAAGTGAGACGCCGAGCAATCCCCGCGTCAGTTGGAAGTCGGTGAATCCCCAGGACCAGGCGTGAGGCGCATAAGCCCCCGACAGCGTGTCCGTGATCCGGCGCAGCATGGCCGCGCAAATGCGGTCTGCGTCGGAGGCCTGCGCATCGATCAGCAGGTCAAAGTCGGCGGCGTAGGCAACGCCGGGCGGTCCCGCGGTCGAAACCTGTAGTGTCGGGATCATGGGATGGCCCTGCATCGGCGCTCCGCAAACATGCGCCAGTATGACCGATGCGCCGGTTCCGCCGAGCCCGGTGAGCCCCTCGACGAAATGCACAGTGGGCGTGGCCATGACGTAGAAACCCGGAACCCGCGCAACCTGGCCATAGTCGAGGGTCACGGCCGGGGCACTATCCAATCCCAGTTCGCGCAAGAACGCCGGCGCAGCCAGCATGGAGGCCTTCTGCGGCACGACTACGCCGCCCCCGGCCTCGACGAGGGCTGCAGCCAGGCGGGCCATGGCGCCCGCTGCGACAGCCCCGATGGCGCCAGCCGAAGTCAAGGCCACGGTGAGCTTTGGTGCTTTCGTGGGCTGGGGTTCAGGCCGGGTTTCGAACCAGTGGATGACTCGCGCCATCACCTGGTCGATACCGCCATCGAGCTGGATGCTGGCGTAACCGAAGCGATGGATGTCTATGCCCTGTTGCTTGAGCGTATGGCGCATCAGGTCGTTGTGCGTGTGTTCGCAGCCGTGCTCCAGCAGCACGGCTGCGCCTACCATCGGGTGCAGCAGATGCCCCACCACCGTGCGCAGGTAGTGGGCCTCGTTTTCGCCGCTGGATGCGCCGCAGCCCTCGGTATGGGGAAGTGCGACGAAACGATTGATCCGGCCACCACCCGCCGGCCGTCTGGCGTTCAGTTCAGCGGCAATCTTGAGCGCGATTTGGCCGGCGCACAGGCTGGTTGGTAGGATCAGCCCGACGGTGCCGGAAAAATGCCGCGCACTATCCTTGCCCAATGGCGACGACACGATCTTCGTCGCAGGCCGTATGGAGATCGGCTCGCCACCCGGAGGCCCTAGTGCAAGCAGCTTTTCGAGCTGGCTGCCATCGGTCTGGCACCAATCACGCCAGATCGAGACCTGGGAGTGCCCAGCCAGCTCGCCGACGCTGCGCTGGCCCCCGGCGGTGGCCAGCGCATGGCGGAACGTCTCCCGGCCGAGCATTTCCATGTCTTCGCCGTCCAGATAACGCCCCGCATTGACGTCCATGTCTCTCGAGAGCAGGTTCCAGCGCCGCGTCGTGGTGACGAATTTGACGGTGGGGACGAAGGGGAAATTCGTGATCGAGCCATTGCCGGTAATGAAAAAGATCAGGTTGCAGCCGGATGCGACCTGGCCGGCAATGCTTTCCAGGTCGTTGCCGGGACTGTCCATGAAGTAAAACCCGGGCTCCACCATGCGCTCGGCGTAGTCGATGACGTGGTCCAGCCGCAGGTCCGGGTCCTTCTTCCGCGCCGCGCCGATGGATTTCAGGGAAATGTTGTACAGCCCGCGGAACAGGTTGCCTCCCGTCGGGTTGCCCTCGGCGCTGTGGCCGTGCCAGGAAATACGCTCACGAAAAACCGCGATCTTCTTCAGGAAGCGCCGTGCGGTGGCCAGGTCACGCGTGTTGACCAGCATGTAGGGCTCTGCGCCGATCAGTTCATCCGTCTCGGCGAGGCCGGCCGCGCCCCCGTGGCGGATCACTTCCCTGGCTACCCAGCCAGCCAGGGGATTGCCGGAGACTCCGGAGAACGCATCCGAGCCACCACACTGCAGGGCGACTTTCAGGCCCGACAGCGGGCAGGCTTCCCTGCGGACCGCATTTGCCCCGGCATACCACTGCCGGACGATTCCGGCGCACTCGCTGAGCGAAGTGGCCAAATCCTGGCGCAGGCTGTGGAAGCGGTGCGGCACGTGCTCGAGTGGATAGCCATGACCGGCCATGTAGCGCTGCAGCAGCGCGTTGGTGATGGACTCGCTGCCAAGGTCCACGGCCAGCACGGCGGCCACATTCGGGTGCACGATGAATCCGGCGAGGGTGCGCAAGACGAATTCCGCGTTGTTGGGTTCGTGCTCGCCGCTGCCCTCGGTGTGCGCGACCGCGAGAATACCATCGATATTCGGATAAGCGCCGGCGTCGCTTTTCAATTCCGCTTCCAGGTGGCGGACGAAACTCGCGGTGCCAGAAGTGGTTCCAAGCAGAACAATCACGTTGCGCGTGCCGATGCCGCGCCCCCCGTCGCGCGGAAACCCCATGAAGGTGCCGGGGTTCGGGTGCAGCGCAAGCTGCTCGCCGGCCTGGTAACTGGCTTCATCCAATTTGAACTCGGCCGCGGCGTTCTGGAAATTGGCGGTCCTGGGCAAGGCCAGCTCCGGCCGCCTAAGGCGCAGCGCGTCGAGCACACTGGCGTTGCACAGATACTCGCCGGTCTTTATTCCGCGCAAGGCCCTGCCGAAGGGCAGGGTCCACGACAACAGGTATTCGCCGGCCCTGATCGACGCCACCGCGAAGCGGTGTCCTTCGAGCACGGCGTGGGACAGCGTGTGCACCGCGCCTTCGAGCCGGAAACGCGCGCCGGCTGCAAGATCGCGAATCGCAATGGCCGCATTATCGCCTTGCATCGGCAGGCGCCCAATGGCGCCAAAATCCTGTATATCGCTGTCAACTCTCAAAACAAGCCAACGTCGTGCACATAAAGGATGTCTACGTTTTCAATGCCCAGACGCCCAAGACTTTCCTTATGGGGACCTATGACGCCGTCGTAGGCGTAGTCATGGTAAAACGGCAGTTGCGACATATCGATGAAGAAGGGCTTGTGAGAGCGGCGAGTCGACCACCGCAACACGTCAACCAGGCCTTCACTGGCAAGTCGCGCGATGGCTTCGCTGACGGGCGCGCGTGACACCCCGCATTCGAGTGCTATGTCATTTTTGTGCAGAGGTGACCCTGGCGGGATTTTCAACTCGCGGATCTGGCAGAGCAGACAATTGTATGCACGCTGCGTTTTCGAAAATTCGCCAGATGCTTCAGCAAGTGGAAGAGTGATCGCCATGGCTTCAAGGAAATCCAAAAGTATTTGCTTGCTTATCGAGTTGAATCGTACCAGTGTACGGCCTGGCTTCCAATCTCCGCACGGGCAAGGGGCTCTGGACCTGCCACTGATACCGACAGTTTGCTTTCGACGCATTTTGCACAGGACGCGCATCGCGCCGGTTTCCGCGATGAGCCAGTTTTTCGCCCTCCACGCTCTGTCGGGCAGCGCCACGGCCTTCCTGGGCCATGGCATGGTGACCCTGTTTACCGCCGCCAATCTTGACCAGGCGATTACGCCAGCGGGAACGGCCTGAAAGGAATCGGCACCAGGCCGGTCTCAGGCCATGGTGTTGACCAAGGTGCCAATCGGCTCGATCGTTATGCGGATTTCGTCCCCGCTCCGCAGGCAAAAATCTTCGGCCGGGACGATACCCGTGCCGGTCATCAGGAAACATCCGGCAGGAAAACTGCACTCGCGGGTGAGGAATTCCACGAGTTCACCCGGAGTCCTCTTCAGGTTGGAGAGTTCGGTCTCTTCGTCCACGATGCATTTGCCTTGCCGCAACACGGTGAGCTGGATGCGGGTTGCAGGGGGCAGCGGTTCGTCCTGGATCAACAGACCGGGCCCGATCGATGCGCAACCATCGAATATTTTCGCTTGCGGCAGGTAGAGCGGGTTCTCCCCCTCTATATCCCTGCAGGAAAGGTCATTGCCAATGGTATAGCCGATGATCTGGTTGCGGTTGTTGACCACCAGGGTCAACTCCGGCTCAGGCACGGTCCAGCGAGAATCCCGCCGGATGCGCAACGGCCCTCCCGGCGGCGCCACGCGCAGGGGCGTGGCCTTGAGAAACAGCTCGGGCCGCTCCGCTGCATAGACCCGGTCATAGAAATCGCCGCCCCCCGCATCTTTCGATTCCTCGATGCGGGCCTCCCGGCTCCTGAAGTAGGTTACGCCCGCGCCCCAGATTTCCTGCTTGCCAAGCGGCGCCAGCAGGCGCCGCGGAGCCTCCACGGGGGGCTCGCTCGCCACTTGCTCCCGCAGGTAATGCGCAAGGTTTTCCCGGTTGAGCAGCGTATCCCAGTTGAATTCACTCGTTGCGTGATAGTAGCCCTCGTGCATGACGACAGGCCCGTCGGATGTGTTGAACAGTAGTAGGGACATGGCTTATTCCTGAGTACCCGCCTGCAGTGCAAAACCGGACGGGGCAAGCGCCAATTCCACATGATAAGGCATTATTTTTCCAGCAGGCCGGTCATTTCCCAGCGCGACATCGAGATCGGAATGCTGCCCGTGGCCAGCAGGGCGCCGCGACGGATGGGATTGGCGTCGGGTTCCTGGTCCATGCGCGCCAGGACGAACCAGTGCCAGAAGTGGCTGTATAGCGGCGCCGGGTCGTAATAGGAGGTGATCGCGAAAAAGTTGCGCGTCTCCTCGGGCACGAACTCTCCCAGGTGCTCGCGCAGCGCGGGCTCGAAATAATCCGCCACGGTGACGATGTCCCGCTCGCGCAGGAAAGCCATCAGCCGCGTCGCTGCGGGGAGCGGCATGGCTGCTGTCGGTCTGCGGCCAGGAACTGGCCTGGGATTGTTATGAATCAAGGAGGAATTCAGCCTTGGGCACCCAAATAGGGTATTGTCCTTGTCGTCGAGGACTATCGTCTTTCCGTCCTTTAAGACAGTGATGTTCTCTCCCGCCGTCTCTGGCATGACGAGATTTATTCCTTGAGGGATGAGCACGCCATGGGTCATCGTCTCAGTTCCCGCGGCAACCGCTCTGAGCGCGCAGTTGCCCGTCTCGCCGACGACAGGAATCGCGCCGGCCGGAAACGTCCGTTTCACGGTCAGCTCCAGGCCGCCGATGGACTCCAGCTTCATGTCGACGATGTCGAAATGCTCGTAGCCGCCTGAGAGCGGTGGCGGCTGCTGACAGGCCCCTGGAAAAGCGCGGGGAGGTACGGTTGAAGGAAAGTTCTTGAATGCAGGTTTGCCGACGAGCGTCAGCTTCGTGGGACTCCAGTCGAAGCTGATCTCAAACCGGTCCTTGACCGCCACCCAGTCCCGGAACGCCGGAATCATGGTCTGCCCGGAATACTCGGCGACCACGTCGTAGTGAACAACCTCGGCCATGCCCCACTTGAGCATGGCCTCCACCTGCTCTTGTCCCTGAGCGTGAGGCGACGCGGCGTATGCTCGCGCCCGGTGTTTGCAGTTGGGCGCGAAGACGCCATGGAAACGAGTGAGGTTCAGGCGCGGTATGGGCACCAGCGCAGCGAGCCTGGCGATGGCCGCTCTTGCGCATCCCTGCGCCCGCGGCATACCGTACATCCTGTACATAAAATCCAGCGGTTCCAGCACGACATGCGTTGAGCCATCGCCAAAGGGGTGTTTGTACTGGTACACGACCCGGCCCTGGTGATCTACCGATAGTCGCTGAAGACCCGGCGGTGATCCGCAAGATACTTGCTCATCTGGACGACAAGGCCGCCGCTCGGGCCCTGCTACCCTCATGCCGGGCTCCGCCGGCGAAGTCTTTATATTGGGTCAGCGCGATGCCGCGAGGGCCTGTTCGAGATCTGCAATGATGTCCTCGATATCTTCAATGCCGATGCACAGCCGGATCATATCAGGGGTGACACCGGCGGACGTCAGTTCTTCGCTGGAAAGCTGGCGGTGGGTGGTCGAGGCCGGATGTGCGGCCAGCGACTTGACGTCACCGATATTGACCAGTCGAATGAACAGTTCCAGTGCATCGTAAAACTTCACCGCGGCATCGAAGCCGCCCTTGACACCAAACGTCATCAGGGCGGAAGGCCGGCCGTTGGTGTATTTCTGCGCCAGCTCGTAGTATGGCGAGTCCGGCAAGCCCGCAAATTTGACCCAGGCGACCTGGCTGTGTTCCTGCAGGTACTTTGCGACGGCCAGAGCATTGTCACAGTGCCTTTCCATGCGCAAAGGCAGGGTTTGCATGCCTTGAAGGATCAGGAAGGCATTCATCGGGCTCAACGCCGCTCCGGTGTTGCGCAATGGAACGGTGCGTGCGCGCGCAATGTACGCCGCCTCGCCCATGGCTTCGGTATAAACCACCCCGTGATACGATTCCTCCGGTTCGTTGAGCATATGAAATCGTTCCGGGTAATCGGCCCAGGGAAATTTTCCGCTGTCCACGATTACCCCACCGAGTGAATTTCCATGCCCGCCCATGTACTTGGTCAACGAATTGGCAACGATGTCCGCCCCGTAACTGATCGGCTTGATCAGCGCCGGTGTCGCCACCGTGTTATCGACTATCAGGGGCACGCCATGGGCGTGCGCCATCTCGGCCAGCGCCTCGATATCGACGATATTCCCGGCCGGGTTGCCGATGGATTCGCAAAAAACCGCGGAAGTTTTGTCATCGATCAGGCTTTCCATGCCCGCCACGGTGTCGTCCGCAGCGAAACGAACTTCGATTCCCAGTTTGGGCAGCATGTGTTTGAACAGGGTGTAGGTACCGCCATAGAGCAGAGGCACCGTCACCACATTGTTGCCCTGTTCGGCGATATTCAGTATCGAGTAATTGATCGCCGCGCTGCCCGCGCTCAGGCCCAGTGCCGCAATACCCCCTTCCAGCGCAGCGCAACGCTGTTCCAGAACGTCCGTGGTGGGATTCATGATGCGGGTATAGATATTTCCCGGCACAACCAGATTGAACAGGTCAGCCCCATGTTGCGCATTGTCGAATTCATAAGCCACGGTCTGGTAAATGGGTACTGCGACCGCGTGGGTGGTGGGGTCGGATTTGAAACCTGCATGGATAGCCAGGGTTTGATCTTTCATGGAACGGCTCCTGTTAATGGCATGGGACGTTTATCACCGCTGCTGGCCAAACCCGACATTCACCAGCAAATGTCATTCAGCGGCGTGAGTGAAACCGGGATGCCTAGCTTAGCTCAAATTACTGTTACCTAAAATCTTGCGCAGCCATGATCACGTTCAAGTGCTGCAGCGCCCTGCCTTCCACCTCAATGCCCAGGCGTGCAAAATAACGCCGTACGTTCGAGGACACCGCGGCAAGCTGCTGCGCGGCGGATTGCTGCACCCGCGGGTGATCGGCACAAAGCGATTCCAGCACCTCTTCCTGCATCTTTTCAGCAGCGAATTCGACACCCTTGATCTTCTCCCTCAGGTCCATGCAGTCCTGCACCGCTACCTTGCCATCATGACATCCCGCCCCTTTCATCCAGGTCCTGACTTCGCGCAGGGGCACCACGACTTGCTGTGCCCAGCGTTCAGAAAAATCACAGGCGGCATGGAACAGGCTGTCGGTAAATTCTCCATGAGTCCGGCCCAACCAGATGCAGAACAACAACATATTGATGTCCACACCCCGTTCGTTCTGCAGGGCGAGGAGGGCCTCCTGCACACCTTCGCCGTAATAAGTGCGTACCGAAAAATCCCAGAACCCTTGCGTCTTTGGCATGTTTACATCTCCGGCGCCACGGTCAGACGAATTCCATTGAGCTCCTCATGCCACTGCAGCTGGCAGAACAACACTGCAGAGGATGAAGCGAACTTGCCTGGTGCCAGTCTTTATATTAGATTAGCATGACATAGTACAACATTAAACTGTTCTATATTGTATGACTTCACCCCTTGCAAGCGGGTATACGGAACACCCTGCGGAGGAGCATAAATTGAGCGCTTTGGACTTCAGGGGCTGGCTTGACAGCCTCGAAAAAGACAACAAGTTGCTGATGGTGGGCGTTGAAGTGGATATGCTCGACGACATGAGTGCTTTTATATCCCGCTGCCAAATATTGCCCACAAGATGATGAGCGTGCTCAAGTCCGGCGGAATCCCTTTGCTACGCGTGAATAACGACAACGCTCCCTGCTCCGCTCGCTTTCGTATTCGGCGTCACCGCTGGGGCTGAGAAACAAGGTGATGAAACGGGTGCTGACGGTTCCCGCAATCGAGGCCCGCGTGGATGGATTGTGGGCAAATGTCTTCAGTGCAAAATAGCGCCGGCAAAACCGTGGATGAGGAGGAGCAGACCTTGTCATCGTTCCGGGCCATCACCCATTGCAATGACCGCTTGCTCAAGCTCGGAAACGAAGTATCCAGCGCGTTCGGATTGCACCTGTCCGAGATGGCCGTGCTGGATACCCTCGGCCGGAAGGGTCCGCTGACCATGGGCGAACTCTCCAGGGAGGCGTTCATCTCCCAATCCAATACCACGCACGTGGTGAAAAAACTGGTTTCGATGGGGCTGGCCGTGCGCGAACGTTCCGCGCAATCCGAGCGGGTTGTCATCGTCCGCCTGAGCGCCAAAGGCGCGGCGGTTCACGCCAAGACAAAACCACGGATGATCGGCGAGGTCGAGCGCTATTTTGCCGAAAAGCTGAGTCCGTCCGAGCGCAAAACCCTGAACCGTCTGATGATCAAACTGTCCTCCTGAACAAGGGACTGAGTTTATTCTTGAAGACAAATACAGCTACAAGACCAGTCTTAGGTCTTATCAGGGCCATGCGCAGCGTTCGCGCCGTCATGGTTCGGGGAAAGGTGCAGCAATGATCAAAAAGCAGATGCTCTTCAGACTGACTGCGGCACTATGGGTGACAACGGTCGGAATGAGCAACGCTAGGGCAGATGACATACTGCTGCAGGCCGGTGCCGTGCTGACCATCCCGGGGCTGCCGCCGCAGGGTCCAAGCACCATTCTGATACGCGATGGCCGCATCACGGCGCGCCAGGACGGCTTTGTCGATGCGGCGGCCTTTGCGCTGGATGGCAACGCCGTCAGGCTGCTCGACCTGCGGGATTCTTTCCTGCTGCCCGGGCTGATGGATACGCATGTCCATCTGACCTCGCTGGCGGAACCCGATGAGGGCGCTGAGGTCATCCTGACTTCCGCCGATCTGGCCTTGAGAGCCTTGAACAACGCGCAAACCACCCTGGCGGCGGGCTTTACCACCGTCATGGATATGGGCACCGGCCGGCGGACGCACGAGCTGGCCATCTATGCCTTGCGTGACGCCATACGACGTGGGCAGATCGAAGGCCCCACCATTCTTGCGGCCGGCAGTCCAATATCCGCTGTGGGCAGTTCACGCACGGCAAATTACCGTGATGAAGTTGAAGCCGTCATCGCTGCTCAAGGTGTGTGCAGTGGCGCGAACGACTGCCGCCGTGTGGTACGCGAGCAAATCAAGCGCGGCGCGGATTTCATCAATGTCTACAACACCGGCAGCCTGCTGTCTGCGCGCACGGCACCGCAAACCCTGACCGATGACGAGCTGACCGCGATCGTCGATACCGCACACAACCTGGGCCGCAAGGTCATTGCCGATGGCGCCGGTGCGCAAGAATCTGCCGCGGGGCTGAACGCGGCCCTGCGCGCCGGTGCCGATGCGCTGGATACGGCCATGTTCCCGGATGCCGAGACCTGGCGGCTGCTGGAGCAGACCCAGGCATTCTATGTGCCGCACCTGTATGCGCTGCAGGCAGCGGTTGGGGATACCCCCGAGACTCTGGAACAGGGCAGCATGGGCTGGTTGCCGCGCCCGCTGCTGGACCAACTATTCACATTGAAAGGCCAACGTCCGGCTGTGGCCGATGCCATCGGCAAACGCGTCCGGCTGGTGGTCGCCTCCGACCCGGGGGTTTTTCCGCACGGGCAAAATGCGCGCGAACTGCTTGAATATGTCAAGGCGGGGATCACGCCAATGGCAGCAATCGTTGCCGCTACCCGTCATCCCGCCGAACTATTCGGGCTGGCGGATCGCGGCACTCTGGAGCCAGGCATGGTGGCCGACGTGATTGCGGTGCACGGTAACCCTTTACAGGATATTTCCGCGCTGACCCGCGTGGTTTTTGTCATGCATCAAGGCCGGGTCGTGCGCCAGCGCTGATAGCCGCGCCCTGCGGCAAAATCAGACCGCCAAACACGCGGGTTTAAGCTGATAACGGTCTTGGCGGCTGGGGTCGGACCACCAATGGAACAACCAAGGCTCTTCCTGATCTTCAGGGCTTATCATCATTCAATTGCAAGATGGACCCTTGGCAAGATGTTCGGAGGGAACCCCCAATCGTGGATGCGCATGCAAGTGGCATTTGACACCTGGCACGCGGAGCGCGAAGTTGACGTAAGCGATATCCCGACGCTGGACGCGGCGTAGGGCATCCCGTCAGGCCTGATATTCGCCCAAACCCACACCCCGATTGGCTGGGGTTCACACCGATTCGCCCTTGAACACTCGTCTGAAAGTGTCGGCAAGGCGATGTAAGACGGCCCCCAGCTTCAGCCGCATCTTGCGTGCGAGCAACCACCAACTGAAGGCGGCCTGCAGCGCAACAGGTGCCCGGGAATCGAACCGGTCGTCAGGTCATGCATGGCGCTGGCATTCCCGCTGCAGCTGGTTTCGGGAAAAGGGCTTTTATTCGACTTATACTCATGCGGGTTAATGGATCTGGTTATTCAACGAAAGGATTTTCAGATCAGATTGGAAAGAAATTTGATCGCCGGCGCGACCCGTATATCCTCACCGCTGACATAATCCTTAATCCCCACCGCCGAGATCTGCCAGGCTTCCGCTCCGTGAAATTTCGCTTTCAGGTAACGCAGGCTTTTATCGATCTGCGCATCCGACCACTTGCATTCCACCAGCAATATCGGCCGACGTTTCTCGACGATGACAAAATCCACCTCACGGCCGTCCGTATCCCTGAAATATCTGAGGTCAAGGTCCAGACCTTCGACATCCTGCCGGTAATGAACCCACTTCAGTAAATGGCAGGCGACCAGGTTTTCGAACCGGGCCGAATCATCCGGCACCAGTGACCAGTCGAAGTGATAATGTTTCTGTTCCTTTTTCACGGCGCGAATCCGGGTCGAACCGAAGGGAGCCAGCCTGAACAGGGAATACAGGCGTTCCAGCGCATCCAGCCACGATGCACCGGTTTTATGGCTGATCTGTAAATCTTCACGCAGGGCGTTAATCGACAATGGCGAACCAACCAGTTCCGGCAGACGTAACACCATCAACTCAAGATGCCCCAGATCCTGAATCCGCTCCAGGGCCGCTATGTCTTCTCTGATCAGCCGCGTGCGGTATTCCCGGGACCAGCGTCTGGCTTCTGTCTCACTGCCGCCCAGCCAGGGCTCCGGGAACCCTCCCAGTTTCAGCAGGTCCAGCAGGTGGCTTGATGATTTCAGCTTGAGTTCGGCCACGGAGAATGGATGCAGCCGCAGCAGATGGTAACGCCCCTGCAGGGAATCGCCGCCGAAACGGTAGAGGTCCAGACGGCCGCTGCCGGTGACCAGTATCTGCTGGCCCGCCCGCCGGTTGTCGTAGAGTCCCTTCAGGTAATTACGCCACTGCCGGTATTTGTGAATCTCGTCGAAAGTCCATAGCGGGGTGTCGGGCAGTTCGCGCCGCAGTATGCGTTCCCGGTGTTCGGCCGTATCCCAGTTAAGGTATCCGGGTTTCGCTTTTGGAAGACTGAGGGCAAGGGTGGTCTTGCCGACCTGTCTTGGACCGGCGATAAAAACCATTTTGCGTGTAAGATCTTTCCGGACCTGTGAAACAAGATAACGGGTGGTGCTGGCCATGCGGCTAGAATACTGTTATTTTCTACCCAAGTCAAAAATACACACGGTGATTTTCTACCGATATGGAAAAAAAGCGGAGTCAGGTCTCCATTTGCATATTCACGTAAAGGGCGACTGGGGTCGGACCACCACAAGCACTTGAAAACTCTGAGTTTGGTAGAGAATCAGGAGGGCTTTTCTTTTTTGGGCGTCCAAAACTGGAGCTTGCCTGAAACAGCAAAGAGGTGCTTAATATTTCCTATTCGCGGCGGGCGTCCGGTTGCCGATTGGTGTGAAAATCCGGCGGCCGCCTCCGGGACCGGAAATCAAGGGAGGAGGTTGGACATGAATTCGCGCTTGTCATTGGTTTCTTTTCTGGCTCTGATTGTGGTGAACGCATCCTGCTCGGGTAAGGACGAAAGCGAGCAGGAGATCGCGGCGAGCACGCCGCGATCCGAAGCCGCCATGACCGTTCCTGCCGTGGCCGTGCCGATCATAAGCGCTCGCAGCTACGTCGGCGGCAGCGCGAAGGTAACGGTGACGGGATCGTTTCAGTTCAACGAAGACATTCCAATCAACACCCAGGCAAGCTACAGCGATGGCGAGATGACGTGGCTCCAGTATGGTGCGTCAGGATCCGAGGCGCCCAACGCTCTCGTGACCGTCAGCCCCGACGAGGTGGGAATAAATGTTGGACGCGGGAAGCAGACGGCAACCATTGGTGCAGAGAAATGTTCGGGCGACATGGAAGTCACCGGTAATTCAATCACAGGACACTACGAGTGTCCAAACGTAACGTCCTACGACCCTCTCAGCGGGCAAATGGGAACCGTAAACATCGAGGTCGATTTGACGGCAACGTCGTAGGGCTCCGGCAACAGTGTGCCTGGGGTTGGTCCGACCCCGCCCCTGAAGTGTTACCCTTTGGGTAGTTTGACGGAGTAAGTAGTGCTGCGGCCACCGCCTGGGTTCTTGACCAGTGCTCCCCGCTCAAACAAATCCTTGATGTCCCTCCCCGCGGTATCTTGAGAGCAACCGGCAATCTTTGCCCACTTCGAACTGGAAATCATTCCCTGCCAGTCTGCTCTCATGACTCGCTGCAATACCTTGATCTGGCGTTCGTTCAGAGCCTCCTTGCCGAACCGTTCCCAGAAGCGCACCTTGCCGATTGCTGTATCCAGACGGGCTTGTGCCTCATTCAGGGTCCGTGACAGGCAGGCCAGAAACCACTCCAACCAGGTTGTGATCTCCAGGGATGATTTTTGTGTGCGTTCCAGCAGCGCATAGTAGTCACTTCGTTCTTGGCGAATCTGTGACGACATGCTGTACGCGCGTTGTGAGGTCTGCTCCCCCTGCGCCAGGGCCATGTCCGTCACCGCCCGGGCGACGCGCCCGTTACCATCTTCAAACGGGTGGATGGTCACAAACCATAAATGAGCAATTCCTGCTCTGAGCAGGGGGTCGGCGGCAGTTGGGGTATTGAACCAGGTGAGAAAGCCTTCGATTTCCCGCTCGAGTCTGGCTGCAGGAGGTGCTTCAAAGTGCACGCGTTCATGCCCCAACGGTCCGGAAACAACCTGCATCGGGCCACCTGAGTCAGTTCGCCAATGGCCGGGCAGCACGATGTGTAAGCCGCTTCTACCACCCGGGAAAAGTGCTGTATGCCAGGCCAGCAGCCGCTCATTCGTTAGCGCTGCGGAGTAGTTTCGCGTGGCATCCAGCGTCATTTCAACAACGCCTTCAACATTGCGGTCCGCCGGTATCAACCCGGCGATATTCATGCCCAGACGACGGGCGATGGACGAGCGAACCATGTCAGTGTCCAGAGTCTCGCCTTCGATTTCGCTGGATTTGACAACCTCCTGGGTCAGCGTCCGGAGATAGGCTTCATCGCGCAGTTCAAACCCCAGCGCTTCCATTTTCCCGAGCAGTCGCCCCTGCCCGTGATGGGTTTTTGCCAGCAGTGGGGCCAGGTGTTGATGGTCCCAGTCGAAGTTCGGCCAGTCACCTGATTGCCAAATGTACAATGGTTAATCTCCGCAGAGTATGCGTAGATTATGAGCTTTATTCTCCGCACAAACAAGTCAATTAATCCTTTTTACTGCGGAGAATAGCTTTCTGAATCTCCGCAAAAAAGGCAGAAAATTGACTTGATCCAGGAACGGAAATAAATCAGCCGGAAGTAGCGCCAAAAGGGGACGGGGACCCCGCCCATCTAATCACCAAACCTGCCACCATTCTGCGCCAATTGTTCCAGCAATGGAGCGGGCTGCCAGTCTTCCGCGCGCCCCAGCGAGTGACGAAATTCACACACTTTTTTGTAAACAGTGCCGGCTCCAACCGTGTCGGCATAGAACATCGGTCCGCCGCGCTGCGCCGGGAAACCATAGCCGTGAATGTAGACGACGTCGATGTCTGCCGATCTTTGCGCGATGCCTTCCTGCAGGATGCGGGCGCCTTCATTGATCAAGGGATATATCGCCCGCTCGACGATTTCCGCCGCGGTGAATTGCTTTGCTTTCATCCCCAGTCGTTTGGCTTCGGCGCGTATCATCACCTCGACCTCGGGATCTTCCAGCCGCTGCCGCGTCTTGGCATCATAGCGATAATAACCCGCACCGCTTTTCTGCCCCAGACGGCCCATTTCCACCAGCTGGTCGGCGACATGCACCGAGGGATGGTCCGGCAGATCGGCCATCGCCTGGCGCGCCTTGTAGCCGATATCCAGGCCTGCCAGATCGGCCACCGCCAACGGCCCCATGGCCATACCAAAGGATTCCAGCGCCTGATCGACCTGTGCCGGGGTCGCACCCTCGAGCAGCATCATCTGCGCCTCGCGGAAATAGCCTTTGAGCATACGGTTGCCGATAAAGCCGTAACACACCCGTGATAAAACCGGTACCTTGCCGATCTTTTTCGCCAGTTGCATGATCGTCGCCAGCACATCGTCCGCGGTTTTCTTCTCCGCGCACGACTTCGAGCAGCTTCATCACATTGGCCGGGCTGAAAAAATGCATCCCCAGCACATCCTGTGGCCGGCTTGTCACCGCGGCAATGGCGTCGATGTCCTGGTAGGACGTGTTGGAAGCCAGGATGGCGCCGGGCTTGCAGCTTGCATCCAGCTGACGAAATATCGTCTTTTTGATGTCCGGATTTTCGAACGCGGCTTCAATCAGCAGATCAGCGTGCGCGAAGTTCGTCATAGGATGTGGTGCCGCTGATGCGGGCCATGAACTGGTCCGCCTGTTCCGCCGTAAAGCGACCCCGCGCGACCGAGCGGCCATAGTTGTCACGGCATACCGCCAGTCCACGGTCCAGCACCAGTTGATCCAGCTCCAGCACGGTGACCGCAATACCGGCATTGGCAAAACTCATGGCGATGCCGCCACCCATGGTGCCGGCGCCAATAATGCCAACGGAAGTAATCGGGCGCAATGCGGTGGCAGCAGGCAATCCGTCCACCCGCGCGGCCTGGCGTTCAGCAAAAAAGGCATGGCGCAAGCCGGCCGACTCGGGTGATTGCATCAGTTCCTTGAACTTCTCCCGCTCGAACGCACTGCCTGCGGCAAAATCGCTGCGCGTCGCCTCTTCGATGCAGTCGATGATGGCTTGCGGCGCCGGCAAGCCGCGCGACTTGCGGGCGGCCGCGGCGCGGCGTTGGGCGAAAAAGTCCGCCGGTATTTCGTCCGCCTGGACAGGCAGCTGCGATGTCCTGCGCGGCCCCTTGCCCTCGGCCAGCAATTCGCCCGCCCAGGTCAGTGCTGCCTCCAGCAGATCACCTTGCGCCAAGCGGTCGATGAGGCCAAGTTTCAGTGCCTGCGCCGCAGATACGGGTTTACCGCTCAGAATCAGATCCAGCGCCGCCTCGACCCCAACCAGGCGCGGTGCACGCTGGGTGCCTCCCGCGCCGGGCAGAATACCCAGGCTGACTTCCGGAAACCCCAGTTTTGCATCTGCAGCCGCAATGCGGAAGTGAGAGGAGAGCGCGGTTTCCAGACCGCCACCCAAAGCGGTTCCATGGATGGCGCAGATGACCGGCGCCGCGCAGCCCTCGAGCCGGTCCAGCAGGGCAGGCAGCCAGGGTTCCTGGGGCGGCTTGCCGAATTCCGTGATGTCCGCGCCGGCAAAAAATGTCCGGCCGGCGCAATGCAGTACGATGGCCGTGCTGCCGTCACGCCCGGCTTGCTCGATGGCATCCCACAGACCGCGGCGCACGGCATGGGAAAGCGCATTGACCGGTGGGTTGTCAACCGTGATGACGGCAATGTCACCCTGATGTTGCAATGAGACGGGATTGGGCATGGCAGAAAACCTGTGTTCGGGCAAAGGGTAAGTATGCCATGCCGGGGCGATGATTGAGCTTGTCATTGCTGTTTCTTTGATTGATTCCGGCACGTTCACATCGTGTTGCAAAAACACCACGGGTTCACCCGTGTGATGCAAATCTTTCAGCCGGAACACCCGTCTGCCTCCTGTGGACCCATTCAAAGCCTTGCCTGGCAAGGGTATTCAAGGAGGTATCGATTGACCCCTGCCCATGCTGGCAATTGGCCGCCTGTGGTGAATGTGCAACAGGCTTGAAATTTTCCTCAAATAGCTCACTAAGATTTTGTTTTACCTGTTTTTTTCTGCTAGCATGTGCGTCCCGGCGTGCACTTGAATGAATGGTTTTGGCCCTGATGAAACACGCGATAATAATAACGATGCTGAGCCTGATGACGGCGTTCCCGGTGGCGGTGCACGCCGCACCGGATGGCTACAGCATCAATTCCGACAGCCAGGAAGACGATTTCGACAGCCTTTACCGCATCGACCTGGCCACCGGGGTGCACACCCGCCTCGGTCGCGTTCAGACGCTGACCCCGAACGGTAGCTTGATCAAGAAAGATGTGGAAGGTCTTGCCTTTGCTCCGGACGGTACTTTGTATGGTGTCGATGACGAATCGCTGACTCTGTTTGCGATCAACACGGACAACGGCGGCGTCATCCTTGCACAAGAAGTCAACATCAGTGGCATACCATTCGGCGGCGGTAATGATTTCGGACTGACGTTCGCCTGCGACGGTAACCTCTACACGACATCTACCGCCACAACCTCCCTTTATCGTGTCGGACTTGATGGCAGCACGACACTGATTGGCAGTTCTGGAATTACGATCAGCGCGATCGCCGCGTTCGGCAATCCGGTAAAACTCTATGGTTTAAGCAATGGGTTTGGAACGGGCGCGCGTACGCTATATGAAATCAATATATTGAACGGTGTCGCAACTCCGGTTGGTCAGCCGCTTGGGCCCGCAGCCGACATTTACCATCAAGCGGGGCTGGCTTTCGATAGTGCGGGCCAGCTTTGGGCGATGTTGGACAGGCGCCCTAATACGAGCACGGAGGCGGCACCCCTCCCCAGTCAAGTCATCCGCATTGACAAGAACACTGGCGTGGCGACTCATTCGGCCTTTACCGCGGAATCCGGCTTCGAGAGTCTCGCGATTACCGTGCCTCGAGGCTGCGGCACCGGCGGCGGGGAAACCGCGCGCTTCACGGTGCAAAAACGCTTCGTGGACGCCAACAACGTCACGCCGGTCACACTCAACATCAGCTGCAACACCGGTCTTCCACTGCAGCAAAGCAGGACGGTGCAGCCTAACCAGGGCGCACTCGGCGAGTTCGAAGTCGAATTCATCGTCAGCGATTTCGACGATGGCGAATTGAACTGCACGATCACCGAGACTCCCCCGGCGGGATACACGCCGAGCTATACCTGCCTCGGCGAGTCCGACTGCGCGGCGGCGCAAAGCCCCGACGCCTGCGTCTTCACCGGCGTCGCGACCGGCAGTGAAAACCTGTGCCAGGTGCAGAACACCCCGCGGCCGGTGCAATTCACCGTCGTCAAGGAATGGCTGTTCGAGGCCGAGGAGCTCGGTACGGTCGATCAATCCCGGATCGAGCTCCGGTGCGAGAACGTGTTCGACGGCGACGGCATGCGCGACGGCGACGACATGACCTGGACGTTCGAGGTCGAGGGCAACCAGAGTCTCGTCGCGATGGTCAGCCCCGCATTCGACGGCAGCACGATCTGCGAGGCGGACGAGACACCGGCGTTCAGTGGCGTCGAAGCGCAGAACGGCTGTACGCCCGGGATCCCGGTCCTGATCGGCGACGCCCCCCAATCCTGCACCATCATCAACACCGTGTTCCTGGAAGGCATTCCGACCCTGAGCGACTATGGCCTGTTCCTGTTTGCCGTGCTGATGCTGGCCACGGGCATGGTCGCGATACGGCGGGTCTGAAACCGCGCTGCAATCTGAAATTGCTCCACAACAATCTCCATTGCGGTAAACTTCAGCTTTACTGAATCACGGAGCGACATCATGGGTATTGGTGGTATCAGCGTGTGGCAGCTGCTTATTCTGCTGCTCATTGTGGTCATGGTTTTCGGCACCAAGAAGCTGCGCAACATGGGTTCGGACCTGGGCGCTGCGGTCAAAGGGTTCCGCAAAGGCATGGACGATGGCAAAAATGACAAGGCGGAGCAGCTCGAAGCCGATGCTATCGGCGCCGACGCCAGGCCATCCGCTTCCTCCGGCGAGTCGACAGCAAAGCGCGAATCTCCGCCCTCGAACTGACACCGTACGATGTTTGACGTTGGTTTCTCGGAGCTGCTGCTGCTCTCGATCATTGCTCTGGTGGTACTCGGCCCGGAAAAGCTGCCGAAGGTCGCCCGCACCCTGGGGGGCCTGACGCGCAAGGCGCGCAGCAGCTGGCTGAACCTCAAACGTTCGATTGAAGCAGAGATACGCGCCGAGGAACTGCAACAACCACTGAAGAAATTCCATGACGAAATCAAGTCGGCTGTGAATGATGTGAATTCCAGGGTCGACGCCATCAGGAAGAATGTCACGCCCGCTCCGCCTTCCAGCCATGACAAAGACTGACGCGGACGTTGACCAGGAACAAACCTTCCTGGAACATCTCATCGAGTTGCGCAGCAGGTTGCTCAAAGCCTGCGTGGCGGTGCTGGTCGTTCTGGTTTTCCTGCTGCCCTTCTCGCGAAAACTGTATGCACTGATGGCCGCACCATTAATGGCGCATCTGCCTGCCGGCAGCAACATGATCGCGATCGACGTGGCATCCCCTTTCCTGACCCCGTTCAAGCTTTCTCTGTTGCTGGCCCTGATCCTGGCGATCCCGGTTGTGCTTTACCAGCTCTGGGCTTTCGTTGCCCCTGCGCTCTACCGCCATGAACAACGTCTCGCGCGACCTTTGTTGTACAGCTCGGTGCTGCTGTTCTATAGCGGCTGTGCTTTCGCTTACTTCGTCGTATTTCCCCTGGTGTTCGGGTTTTTCACCAGCGTGGCGCCGGAAGGGGTGGCGGTGATGACCGACATCAGCAAGTACCTGGACTTCGTCATCACTCTTTTCCTTGCTTTCGGCATCACTTTCGAGGTGCCGATTGCCACCATCATCCTGGTGGCTACCGGCATCACCACGGTGAAAAAGCTGGCGTCGATACGCTCCTACGTCGTGGTTGGAGCCTTTGCCCTGGGCATGGTGCTCACGCCACCGGACGTCTTTTCACAGACACTGCTTGCGGTGCCGATGTGGCTGCTGTTTGAATTGGGTTTGCTGATGGCGCGCGTGCTGCTGCCGGGTGATGCCGATGACGGCGCGGAGGAAAACGATCAGGCCAGCAACTGATGGTCGCTGGTTTGATTCATACCTGATCCGGTTCCATCTGAACCCAGACCATAGATATCCCGGAACGAACAGAACTGGGTGCCGAACACGGCCAGTTGAAATGCCAGCGCGATGAGCATGATCAGGCCGAGCAGGATGAACGACAAGCCGCCGGCCGTTCCCGCCAGCGCGAACAGGATGGCAACGGCGACGGCGACCGGGAGCAGCAGTGCAGTCAGGCCCAGCGCGAGCACGGTGAATGGCCGCCAGTTGAGGAACATTGCCCGCAAGCCGCTGATCAGGGCCAGGCCCAGTTTCTGCTCATGAAACCACAGCAGCGGGATGGCCAGAAAACTCAAGGTTCCGCTGAGCGAGATACCCACGGCGACGGCCACGACGATACGGCTGATCAAGGCCGGATCAAGAGCGGCCACGGCATCCATATCGCCCTGTTCAATCCGCGCCAGCAGATCGGCATCCAGCATGCTTTCACTGCCGGAAAGCATCAGGCTCACCGACAGGATGCCAATAACAAACATCAACGCGCCCAGGGCCAGCAAACGACCCGCCCTTCGGCCGGAGGCCAGGGGTGCAAACAGGGTGACCATGGCCGGGCGCTGGCCGGCGGCCACCAGCCGGAAGGCCTGCAAAAACCCGGCGGACAAGGCGGGCACCGCCATGATGATGAAGATCCCGATCAGCGGCAAGCGGGCCAGGCCGAGAATTAATTGCAACAGCAGCGCCAGCATGAGCAGGCGCGCTGGCTGTGCCCGCATCAGTATGAGGCTTTGCGCCAGCCAGGCGAAGCCATGCCGCGCCGGCAGCAGATTGATTTTTGGCGCCTGGCTGTTGCTCACTTATGCGCTCACTGCTGCGAAGGTGGAGGCGTTATGCTGCCCAGCCGGCCGGCTGCAGCATAGTAATCCGGATGAAGCGCGTTGCTGGAAGATGCGTAAACCGTCACCCGGCGGATTTTCCTTTTCATGGGCGATTGTTGCATGTCCATCGGTAACAAACCTTTCTGTGCTCTGCCAGTTGACGGCGAAAATCAGCCTGCGTATACCGCAACTTTGATGCAAAATGCAGGCGATGAAGCCGTATTGTAATATGAACCCCGCCGCGGTACTTGCAGTGGCATCGTTTCACCATAAAAAAGGCGATCTCTTTGAATTCCTACCAAAACACCAGCACGCCCGCTCCATTGTCCATGGCCATTATCTTTTCCTGCGCCATCGTCTACTTCGCCCATAATCTTTCACCCGCGCTGGCGCTGTGGCCTCTGCAAAGCGGTTATTTCCACATCTGGCAACCACTGAGCTACGCTTTTTTGCATGGCAGTTTCAACCACCTGTTTTTCAACATGTTCGCGGTATGGATGTTTGGCACGCCACTGGAGCGGGCCTGGGGCAGTCAGCGCTTTGTCTCTTTTTATGTTGCCTGTGTCCTGGGAGCCGCCGTGGCGCAGATCCTGGTGCAGCAGATCAGTGGTGGCATGTACCCGACGATCGGGGCCTCGGGCGGTGTGTTCGGGTTGTTGCTGGCGTACGGAGTGATGTGGCCGGAAAACCGCCTGTTCCTGCTGTTTTTTCCGGTGCCGGTCAAAGCCAAGTGGTTCGTGCTGATTTATGGCGGCGCGGAACTGTTGTTCGGCCTGACCGGAACCGCCCCGGGCATTGCCCATTTCGCCCACCTGGGTGGCATGGTATTCGGCGCCGGGCTGTTGTGGAAGTGGGGTTGGCGCCCTGGCATGACCTGGCGGCGGTAAGGGTTAAAGCTCAATAACGATTGTTTTTCCATGGATTGCCCAGGTAGAAGTAGATGGCATCTTGTCCACCATCAGCGCGCCCATAGGCCAGATAGACCGGCCCGATGGGTGTATCGGCGCCAACGAACAGGCTGCCCGAGTAGCGCAAATCACCCAGGTCAATATCGGCGCGCTGTTCCCAGACATTGCCGGCTTCCAGGGTGAAACCAGCATACACCGGAAAGACCTCGATGTCGTTCAGGCGCCGGTACAACATCAGGCTGGCCAATCCGAGATGGCGGCCCGCCAGTTGATCTGGAATCAGTCCTGACAGACGTCCGAAGCCACCCAGTTCAAACCAGCGCGCCAGCGGGGCTTCATCGGCAAAACTGTAGCCCGTCTCGAAACTCAACAAGCCTGAATTCTTGCCGATGGAATAGGCCATCGATGCCCTGGCAAGCGCCTGCTCATAATCGAAGGCCGCGCCCATCGCATCCCTTGCCACGCGCATACCTGTCGAGAACAGCTGTCCGCTGGTCGGAAACCAGGGGTTATCCTGGCTGTCATGCCGGTACTGCAGAAAAAACTCGCCAATGCGAATTTTGTCGTTCACCCGCGAACCGATGTTGCCAATGACCTCGTGCACACCGCCACGGAACAGTTCGTAGTCGAGGCGCAGCAGGTCGGTCGAGCTGAAATTGCGTCCGACACCGAACGATATCCCCGGGCCGGCAATTTCCAGCTGCGCCTGAACATCGTCCTGATCAACCACATTGAACAGCTTGCGGGTCCAGAATACGCGCGGCTCGAGAAACCAGCGCGCTTTCTTGTCGACCGGCTGATAAAAGTCGAAATCCAGCAGGTCTTCCCTGCCTACGGCCAGGTCAAAGCGTAATTCCCCACCCAGTGAATTCAGCGCGTTGCGCGTGTAGGCCGCAGCGAAACCGAAGTCCGCGTTGCCGGCAAAATCATCCGCTATCTCAATGCCAAACTGCAGATAGTTGGGGCCCCAAACGCGCGGGATGGCGTTGATCACGATACCGGTCTCGCCCTGATCATTTTTTATCAGGTCATAGGTAACGGTCTGAAAAACATCGATGCTGTAGATATGGTTGATGCTCTGTTCCAGTCGATTGAAGTCCAGCGGCTGGCCAAGTTTCACGTTCAGTCTGGAGCGAATGATTTCATCATTGAGCACCGAGCGGTTGTTGATATCGATGAAGTGGACGATATAATCTTTTTGCGCCACAAGCTCCATGTCCAGCGCGACCTGGCGGCCATTCTCCGGCGGCCGGGACAAGGCGGCAAAGGCCGGGCGTTTACCCATCACCGCTTCGTATCCAACATCAACAAGACTCAGCGCCCCGAGGAAGTCCGTGGCACTGTAATCCCCAAGGTCGGGCACCAGCAAAATGTCCCTCGGCCCCAGCGTGGCGATTTGCTGCTCGGTATTCCTGCGTGTCAGAAAGTTTGTCAGCTGCTCGGTTACCGTGAGCACCGAGTCGAGCTGTTTGCGCGTCAGCAGCGGAGAGGAAATGTCCACCGCAATAACGATGTCGGCGCCCATCTCACGCACCACGCTGATCGGCAGATTATTGGCCATACCGCCGTCCACCAGCATGCGGTCATCCAGTATTACCGGAGCAAAAATTCCCGGTATGGTGACACTGGCGCGTATCGCATCCGCCAGGCTGCCGCCGGCAAGCACCACTTCGGTGCCAGTGACCAGGTCCGTGGCCAGGGCGCGAAACGGTATCCGCAGATGGTCAAAATCGTCTATGTCCCTGACCGGCAGCAGCAGGCGCTGAAATATCTGATCGAGTTTCTGGCCTTCTATGGCACCCAGCGGCAGCTGCAGTTTGCCGTGGTTGAACCCGAGCCGATGGGGAATCAGCAGGTTGGCGTCCAGTTCTTTCTTGCGCATGGTCACGCCGCTGCGTTCCGGTTCGTCGGAAAATGCCGCGGCCCAGTCGGTGGCCCGCAGAATTTTTTCGATTTGCTCCGGGCTGTAGCCGGCCGCGTAGAACCCGCCTACGATGGCCCCCATGCTGGTGCCGGCAATATAATCGATCGGCACCTGCAGCTCTTCCAGGGCTTTGAGCACACCCAGATGGGCGCCGCCACGCGCACCGCCGCCGCTGAGGGCCAGGCCGATTTTTGGACGATCTTCGGTAGCTGCGCCCGCCACAAGCGGTACCGCAGCAAGAAACACCATCGTAAGCGTGAATACTAGACGCAAGACTCGCATCGAAAACTCCTGGCCGGTTGCGACAGGGTAATTATCCCGGAAAACCGGCGCTTTTTCGTGTTGATGTGTTCTGGCGGCAGCAAGAAGCAAGCGAAGACATGGACCTTGCTGCCTGAACGGCTACAATAAAGGCCTTGTTCAAGCCAAAGGTGTAACCATGTCCAACGTCTACCCCGTTCACCAGGACGCCGCGGATCGCGCCCGCATAAACGCCGATGATTACACCCGGATCTATCGACAGTCGCTTGAGGATAATGACGGTTTTTGGGCGCAACAGGCGCAGCGGCTTGACTGGGTCAGGTTTCCACAAAAGATCAGCGACGTATCATGGAAGCTTGACGACCTCCACATCCGCTGGTTCGAGGACGGTCAGCTCAACGCCTGCTACAACTGCCTGGACCGCCACCTCGAGGAACGGGGCGAGCAGACTGCGATCATCTGGGAAGGTGATGATCCCGTGCGCGACCTCAAACTGAGCTATCGCCAATTGCACGAACAGGTCTGCCGCATGGCGAATGTGCTCAAGCACCTTGGCGTGCAGCGCGGCGACCGGGTGACCATTTACATGCCGATGATTCCGCAAACCGCCGTGGCCATGCTGGCCTGTGCCCGCATCGGCGCGGTGCATTCCGTGGTGTTCGGCGGTTTCTCCCCTGACGCGTTGGCGGGCCGCATCATCGACTGTGGCTCAAGCCTGGTCATTACTGTCGATGAGGGCGCCAGGGCCGGGAAAATCGTTCCGCTGAAAAAAAATGTCGATACCGCCTGTTCGCGGCCCGGCGTGATGGACTGCCTGCGGTCCGTGCTGGTGGTGCGTCATACCGGCGGGAAAATCGACTGGCACGAAGGCCGCGATCACTGGTATCACGAGGCGGCTGCCGGCGTCAGCGCTGATTGCCCGCCGGAAGTGATGAACGCGGAAGACCCGTTGTTCATTCTGTACACCTCCGGTTCCACCGGCAAGCCCAAGGGCGTGCTGCACACTACCGGCGGTTACCTGTTGTATGCCGCCTATACGCATGAGATCGTTTTCGATTATCAGGCGGGCGATATCTTCTGGTGTACCGCCGACGTCGGTTGGGTGACCGGGCACAGTTATACCGTATACGGTCCCCTGGCCAATGGCGCCATCACCCTGATGTTCGAAGGCGTGCCCAATTACCCTTCGGCCAGCCGTTTCTGGCAAGTGGTGGACAAGCATCAGGTGAATATCTGCTATACCGCGCCGACTGCGATCCGCGCCTTGATGAGAGAAGGTGATGAGCCGGTAAAATCCACCTCACGGCGCTCTTTACGTTTGCTCGGAACCGTGGGTGAGCCGATCAATCCGGAAGCCTGGGAATGGTACTACCGCACCGTGGGCGAGGGGCGCTGCCCGATCGTCGACACCTGGTGGCAAACCGAAACGGGCGGCATACTGATCAGCCCGCTACCCGGTGCCACGGACATGAAGCCCGGTTCCGCCACCCGGCCGCTGCCAGGCATCCAGCCAGCGCTGGTGGATGAAAACGGCGGCGTGCTGGAAGGCGCCGCCGATGGGCTGTTGGTGATCACGGCCAGTTGGCCAGGTCAGACGCGCACGATATTCGGCGATCACCAGCGCTTTGCCCAGAACTATTTTTCGCGCGTACCCGGATATTACTTCACCGGCGACGGCGCACGCCGCGACGCAGACGGTTACTACTGGATCACCGGGCGGGTGGACGACGTTTTGAACGTTTCCGGGCATCGGCTGGGAACGGCGGAGATCGAAAGCGCGCTGGTGGCTCATGCAGCGGTGGCGGAGGCGGCTGTTGTTGGCTATCCACACGACCTCAAGGGTGAGGGAATTTATGCGTTTGTCACTCTGGTAAATGGCACAGCGCCTTCGGACGCGCTACAGGCTGAACTGCGGCAATGCGTGCGCAAGGAAATCGGCGCCATCGCCTCCCCCGACCTGATGCAATGGGCCCCGTCCCTGCCCAAGACCCGGTCGGGCAAGATCATGCGCCGCATACTGCGCAAAATCGCGGCCAACGACTATGAAAGCCTGGGAGATACGTCAACCCTGGCCGAGCCGGAAGTGGTCAGGCAGTTGATTGAGAACCGTCGTAATCATTAGGAAAGCTCTGGATAATTCATCCATGAATTATCAGAGCGTGCCAGGGAGAGAGTTATGGGCATTCTGGACCACTTGAAAAATGTACTGGGCGGCAAGAAGCGGGACGATAGCACGGTCGCGCCTGAGGACCGCAGCGAAATACCCGAGGACACTTACGTGGTGAAATCAGGAGACACCCTTTGGAGCATCGCCTGTAGCCATTACGGCGACGGAGCCAGTTACCTGAAGATTTTCGAGGCCAACACGGATTTACTTGAATCCCCGGAACACATTTTACCCGGCCAGGAACTGGTGCTGCCTAAACGCTAAGAAAGCTCTGAATAATGCATCCATGCATCATCAGAGTTTACCTGGTGCGCATCCGGAAATGGATGCACGCTACTGCGGCACATGGAAGTGCCGCCATTTTCAATGATGTAAGTCATTGAAAATGAGAGCGAAGCAAAACCACGCTTTTGCTTCGCGATTCCATAACGGGCTGGGATGCCCGTTTATGGACAGATACTATCTAACCGCTGAGACCCTGGTGCTCCAGCGGCCTGGAGCGGTGCATCAATATCCATTCCGCGCCTTCTTCCAGCGCGGCTTCGCCCAGTGCGTTCAACACCCGGCGTTGAAATGCGACGGTGCCCGGAGCGTCCAGCAAGCGTCGCGCATTGGCAAAAATCCGCGCCATGAACCGGTATTGCTTGATCAGTTCTTTCTCCGCCTTTTTGTGTGAAATTGCATCGCGGATACCAGCGATCAACGGCAGGATGCCCATCAACACGAGCAGGATTTTTTGCCCGTCCGCCGTGAGGAGTTCACCGCTGGTGGCCAGGATGATGGCTACGCCGATACCGGTCCACAGGCAGACTCTTCCCAGCAACTCGGTGCGCCGGTAGTTCACCGAATTCTGCAATTCCTTGTGCGAATAGTAGGCCAGTTGCCCCCCGCCGCTGCCGGCAACACCAATCCAGCGTTCAATGACCCAGGGCACCCAGGCCGGGTCGGGTTCCACACCCCGTGCGCGTTGCGTACTGGCCGCTCGCATCACGTGTCGAATCCAGCCCAGCTCCACATCCTGTTTTTGCAGAAAATTTTCATAGGCAAAAGCGACCGAGCGGGATTCAATCACCCCGGCCAGATTCCAGTAGAACTGCACCCTGAGCGCCTCGGCCAGCGCACGGTAGTCGAGATATTTGCGGTGCCACTGGCGGTGGCCGCAGGTAATGTGCAGGGCCAGGCCGGCGAAGAACAAAGCGAGGAAACCCCACAGGAAGTACTGCGGCACGTTGTACTCGGAGTAAACAATGAACACCAGACCCATCAGGATCGCCAGCGCGTGCAGGGTGTACAGAGTGAGATTGACCCGCTTTTGAAAGTGCACGGCCAGGCGATCGGCTATGGCAAACAGCCGCTGGGTGAAATGCGCGCCCGCCGGTACGTTAAGCCCGTCTGGTACGTCCTGCAGCAGGATTCTGTCGCTATCCGGAAAGTTGGCGTGCCGCAGTCGGTCTGCTTCGAATTGTTGCAGCCGGTCCAGCATCAGGGAATATTCGCCAGGCATCTCACCCGCAGCCGCCCGCCCGGTCCGGGAGGTGAGCCAGTAGCACTCCAGCGGCTTGAACTCCTGCCCGGGCGCACCCTCTTTGCGGCCGCGGGAACAGACGATGTGATAAGCGAGGTCATTTTCGTTATCGGCCAGCAAATGCGCCGAGGATTGTTGATCCTCGAAGCCTTCCATGACCGCGCTCAGGTGATAACGCACGACTTGTGCGGTACCGCCCACGGCGTCTTGGGGCTTGCCGTCCCACAAGGCGAGCAGGATCTGGCAATGGTTCGAGACAAACAATCCGGCCTGCGCATAGTGCCGGTCCTGCAAGGAGATATTGCTGCTGAAGTCCACGGTTTCCGAACCGGGCGCACCCGGCAAGGAAATGACCTGTTGCGCCGATGCCAGCAAGGCGCGGAATTCGTCCAGACTCCCGGCTGAAATGAAATCCCGCTCATATTCCTCCTGCGCCATGGGCAGCACCGCGACCAGGTCAATCCCCAGTTCAAGCGCAACCCTGGCAGCCAACTGGTCACCCCCTTCGGCCAGCGGGCAAAGTAATTGCAGCTGCAGGTGCGGGAAGCGCTTTGCCATAGCGGTAAAAAAAGTCCGCACCCGGGATTCCAGGGCGGGCTTTTCCGCATCGAGCAAATCGCGGTGACCGGTGACGCCAATGCTGAGGTACACGGCCTGCTATTCCTTTTCTGAAGTGGTAAATGTATTTACCGGGTTTTTACTGGCACATTCCCTGCTCTTTGCAGAACCCGACGAACTCGGGATCGAAGAATCCCTTATTCAACAGGTATGAAGTATAGCTTGCCGCCAGGGTTCTATCTCCGCGCATCATGGCCAGCCTGGCCGCCAAACTGGCGTCGTCGCAGCTCTTCACCAGTTCGGGTTGCGCCAGGTAGTCTTGAAGTAATGTACTGACCTCCGTCGACGGAAGTTGGTCCGTTTGCAGCCACTGTTCAAACGCCGCCCGTGCCAACTGGTAACGGCTGGCGCGGTTTTGCGGCTTTTCCCTGACCAATTCAGTCAGACTGTCCAGCGCGCTGCAATCCCGTTGCCGCCGCGATTGAATCGCCCATTTGGTGGGCCAGGACGGCATGGTTGATGCCGAATTCAGCGAATTCGGTGGCTGCCTGAAAATCAGACTTCCTGCCTTCATCAAAAGCGCTAGCGAACTCGAGCGCCAGATCCTTCGATTCATCCCAGGCCTTTTCAATATCCCCGGTGCTGGCGTGCAGCCATGCCACGCGCTGCTTGCGCAACAGCAGCTGCCACGACGCCACCCGGTTTTCAGCATCTTTGCGCAATTGCTGCCTGAGCAGTTGTTCCGATTCGCTCAAGCCTTGCAGAGCCTGTTCGGTCAGAGACATCTGTTTCTGCACGGTGGCCAGTCCGGACAAGGCGTAAGCCAGCTCAAGTTGGCGGCGGTCATCCTGCGGTGCTTCCTGCGCCAGTTGGCGCGACAAAGCCACATTCTGCTGTCTGAATTCAAATGCTTTACCCAGGTCACAGGTTTCCCGCCAGGCATCCGCCAGGAATGCCAGAGAATTCGAGAGCTCTTGCCGGTACACAGTGTTTTGGGGATCGAGCACCAGGGCAATCTGGTTGTACTGCATCGCCGACTGGATCAGCTGCAGGGCTTTTGCGCTATCCGGATTCTTCCGCGCCCGCTCCAACACGCTGAGGTTGATCAAGGTATAGGACAGTTCCATGACCATTTCAGCGTTGTTCGGATCCGCGTTGACCAGCCGCCGCGTGATGGCGCCGTAGCGCGTGAACGATGCCTGGGCCTGATCCAGTTCGCCTTTGTCCATGTAGATATAGCCGACATAGAATTCAGCCTGCCCCAGCTCGAACATGGCCCGCTTGCCGCCATCTTCCCGTTGATACAATTCCATGAACGCGGCGCGCGATTTCTGGAACCATTCCATCGCCTCATCCAGCTGCGCGCGATTTTGAAAGGCCTGCCCCTGGTCCCTCCAGGCAAGCGCTGTCGCCAGCAGTTGCTCGTTATCCATTTCCTGGAAACCCAGGTGCTGCAGAAGGTTCATCAACTGCTCATCGTTCTGGTCGATGACCTCGAGCCCGACGATGGGATCAAGGCTCTTGAGGTCACCCAGCATGTAACTCAACAGTTCCTCGGTATTGGTTCTTTGTAGCGCGGACATCTTTCTGGATGAAATGGCGGTGATCGCCAATGATGCGGTCAGACCAATAAACAGCGCCATCGCCACGGTTGAAACAATCCAGTTTCTGCGCCGCCGCTGGGAGTCCCTGCGGCGCAGTTCGTCCAGCCGGATGCCAAGAACACCGGCGACCAATTTCAATCTGGACAGCCGCCTGCCGTCGGCGTATTTGCGCGCATCCGCGGCCAGAGGTTCGTGGCGGCTGCCATCCGGTTTTTCGGCCAGTGCCGGCGGGAAACATTGCTGAGCATGATCCCGGGACTGGGGATCCCCATCCACGATCAAGGCAAAAATCCGATCTTCGCGGCCGAGACCGCTAAAAAAACGGATTTCCTCGTTGACCCATTTGGAACGGGCTGCTGCCGGCGAACAGATTACCAGCAGGGTCTCGGAAGCTTCCAGCTCTGCCCGGATCTTGCTGCTCAGGTCGGCCGCTGACGACAGGTCTTCACGGTCGCGGAATACCGGGGACAAACGCGGGGGGATCACGCCGAACTGCCCTTGGGAACCCACCAGGCGTTTGGGTAACCGGTAACTTTCCAGCGCTTTCTGCAGCCAGCTCGCCCAGGACTCGTCCTGGTGGCTGTAGCTGATATAGGCCTTGTAGTGTAACGTGTTCATGACGCCACACGATACTGCATGCCCAATGGCATGAAAGTTTAAATCAGGCTTATTTGCCGTAGTTCCTGACGCTCGGATCAATGTTTATTGTTTTCGGCGGGTCTGATGCGCAATCCGAAGCGGTCACCTGGTAGTAAATGGTCTTTTCACCCACGTGGTTGTTCAAATCGATAAACGTAACGGACCGGGAGGCCTTTTTATTGGTGTCTTCATACAATAGTCCATTGGTTTCATCGACCCCGGGAAAAGCATCCACCAACCAAGGCTGTTGGCGGCCGCCAAATACACCTTTGTCCGTGTTGGTATCACCGGTGTCGGATAGCTCCACTTTGGTGATGACCCAGTGTGCGCGCGGAATGGTGTTACAGTCTCTGTCCGTATGGACTCCCTTGAACTGGAAAGTGATGGTACCTAATTTGCCCTTGGCGAAATCAATGCAGCCTTTTTTGCCGTTAGCGCAAGTCTTGGGACTGCTGTGGACCTTCAAAGTGGTGGCTCCAGGGGCAGCGGTGAACTCCACGACATAATTTTCAAGGTTGCCCAGACGCAGCGGGGCAACGGGTTTTGCGGGAGCGCACGAAATCAGGATCAGGGGCAGCAACAGAAAAACAGGGTTGACGGATTTCATCATTAAACCTCCTTGTAATTCGGTCTGTTCGACGAAAAATTCCAATATGCATCAGTTGCTTACACTTTTGCATGTCTAGCATAGCCCAGTTTTCGCAAACGTGCTGCAAACATTCACAGAGAGCGGGGCACTGAAATGTTTGCGTATCAAAGCCGATGAATGGGCCGCCCGGCCGCAAACGCGGAAATGACTTCCGCCAGCTGATCCAGCGCCGCCTGCCGCGCCGTGCGGCTGGCCCAGGCATTGTGCGGCGTCACGATCAGGTTGGGAATATCCGCGGCCAGCAGGACGTGATCGGGTGGTGGCGGTTCCTGGCTGAGCGTGTCCACCGCAGCGCCCGCAATCACGCCCTGACGCAACGCATCGGCCAGATCCTGCTCAACCACGATGCCGCCGCGCGCGGTATTGATCAGCAAGGCCTCCGGCTTCATCGCATGCAGCACTTCCCGGTCGATCAGCCCGCGGGTTGCCGTGGACAGGGGACAATGAACCGACACCACATCGGCGCGTGCAATCACTTCTTCGAATGCCATCCGGCCGCTGCGAGGCCGCTCTCCCCGGCGCTCGGCCAGCAGCAGCTTCATGCCCAGAGCCGTGGCCAGCTCACCGGCCGCACGGCCCAGAACGCCATGGCCAATGACCCCGAATTCGAGGCCGCGCGCCTGCCGGATCGGCCGCTCTTTGAGGCAGAACTGGCGGGCGTGACTCCAGGCGCCCTGGCGCACGCTCTGCCAATACCAGGGCAGGCCGGTCAGCAGGTTGAGCATCAGGGTGATGGTGTGCTGCGCCACCGAGTCGGTGGCATAGTCGCGGATATTGCACACGGTGATACCGAGTTCGGCGGCAGCCGCAAGATCGACGTTGTTGGTTCCCGTTGCGGCCAGGGCTATCAGTTGGAGCTGCGGCGCCTGCAGCATGGCGGCGCGGTCCAGTACGCACTTGTTGCTGATAACCACATCGGCCCCGGCGATACGCGGTGGAATATCCGGTGGCTCGCTGAATGCATGCCAATGCCATTCCTTCAGGCTGGATTGCAAGCGCTGGCGGTCGAGGTCGCCGCTGTCGACGGTTTCCAGGTCGAGAAAAACGCCGGTCCTCAACGCGCGGGCGGGAATGCCCGCCGGGGATTTACTGCGAACTCGTGGCGACACTGACGGAGGCAATTCCGACGGCTTTCGCCGCGTCGAGAATGGTCACCAATGATTCGGTACTGGCTTCCGGGTGGGCCGCGATAATCAGTGGCGAATCCGGTTTTTCCGCTTTTTCACGCTCGAGATTGGCTTGTACCGCGCGCGGTTCGAGCAGCCGGCCCTTGATGCTGATCACGCTGGCGGAGTCGATCCTGACCACTATCGGTCCTCTGTTCTGCTTGATCTCCTTTGGCGGGGCGTTCGAAGGACGCGATACCTCCAGGCCCTGTTCCCTGACAAAGGAGGTCGTGACGATGAAAAAGATCAACATGATAAAAACGATATCAAGCATCGGGGTGATGTTGATCTCGGTGTCATCTTCGATATGGTGCCTTCTGCGCACGGTATTGAGCTCGCTGGCGCCTATTCCACGGTGACCGATTTCGCCAGATTGCGCGGCTGGTCCACATCGGTGCCGCGCAGCACAGCCACGTGGTAGGCCAGTAACTGCAAGGGTATGGTCAATACCACCGGCGCCAGCAAGGCGCCGCCCGTGTCGAGCTCGATGATTTCGCCATGTCTTTCCTTCAGGCTGGCGCCGGCATGGGCATCGGCGAAGACGAACATCTCGCCGCCGCGGGCGCGCACTTCCTCGATGTTGCTGATCAGTTTTTGCAACAGGCTGTTGTTCGGTGCAACCACCACCACCGGCATGTCGCGATCTATCAGCGCCAGCGGACCGTGTTTGAGTTCCCCCGCCGGGTAGGCTTCGGCGTGGATATAGGAGATCTCCTTGAGCTTGAGCGCGCCCTCCATGGCGATGGGGTAGTGGCTGCCACGGCCGAGGAACAAAGCGTGGTGCTTTTGCACGAACTTGCCGGCCAGCTGTTCTATTCTTTCGTCCAGCGCCAGCGCCTGGTTGAGCTTCTCCGGCAGACGGCTCAAATCAACCACCCAGCCGGCGATCTTTTCGGCCGCAACACCATTGAGCCGGGCCAGGGTCAGCACCAGCAACTGCAAGGCCACCAGTTGCGTGGTGAAAGCCTTGGTCGAGGCAACGCCAATTTCCAGCCCGGCACGGGTCATCAGAACGAAATCGGCGGCGCGGACGACGGAGCTTTCCGGCACATTGCAAATGGCCAGGCTGGCCAGGTAGCCTGATTCCCTGGCATGACGTAACGCAGCCAGAGTGTCTGCCGTCTCACCGGACTGTGAAATCACCACAAACAAAGTGTCAGCCGGCACCACCGGGTGGCGGTAGCGGTATTCGCTGGCCACTTCCACCATGCACGGGATACCGGCAAGTTCCTCAAGCTGGTAACGTGCCACCAGGCCAGCGTGATAACTGGTTCCGCAGGCAATGATGTGGACTTGCCGCACCCGTTGCAGCATCGCATCCGCACCCACGCCGAAAATGTTCGGCAACACGTGATCGGTGCTGATCCGGCCTTCCAGGGTTTCAGCCACGGCCTGTGGCTGCTCGAATATTTCCTTTTGCATGAAGTGACGGTACTCGCCGCGCTGCGCCGCATCCGCGCTCACTTCGGCTTCCTTCACCGGGCGTTCGGCCAGCCGGTCCAGATGATCGCGGATTGCATAGCTGGCGCTGTCGATGCGCACCACATCGCCCTCCTCCAGGTAGATGAAGCGCCGGGTCACCGGCAGCAGCGGATGGATGTCGGAAGCGAGGAAATTCTCGTGCAGGCCCAGGCCCAGCACCAGCGGGCTGCCGACGCGTGCGCCGACCACCACCCCGGGCTCGGCGGCGCTGACCACAGCAATGGCAAACGCACCCCGTAAACGCTGCACCGCCTTGCGTACCGCCGCAAACAGATCGTTGCCCTCGCGCAGCAACCGGCTCACCAGGTGAACCATGACTTCGCTGTCGGTGTCCGAGGTGAATTCGTAGCCCTGCAAGCGTAACTCGGAGCGAAGTTCTTCGTGGTTTTCGATGATGCCGTTGTGGATCAAGGCGACATTCTCGCCGGACATCAATGGATGGGCGTTGACGGTATTGGGTAGGCCATGTGTCGCCCAGCGGGTGTGGGCGATACCACATTCACCATGCAGCGGGCTTACGTCCAATAAAGCTTCCAGGTCCCTGACCTTGCCATGGGTGCGCTGGCGCTTCAGGCCGTGACCATTTTGCATGGCGATACCGGCGGAATCATAGCCGCGGTACTCGAGCGTGTGCAGGCCCGAGATCAGGATATCAACTACATCGCGGTGCGCGCTGGCTGCTACGATGCCGCACATTTATGAGTCTCGCTTACCCAACCGGGGCCGGCGTGTCGCCTGCGTCTCCCCGTTTCTTTTACTTGCCACGATTTGCTCCGTTTTTCTTTTCGCCTTTGACCGGTCGTTGCCAGCTTTTGACGGTGGTTTGGGGCGCCCGGCTCAGCGTGAGTTTATCCGCGGGCGCATCCTCGACGATGGTCGAGCCGGCCCCGATGGTTGCGCCCTTGCCGATGGTAAGCGGTGCGACCAGCTGCGAATTGGAGCCGATGAATACATCGTCCTCGATACGGGTTTGGTGTTTGTTGGCGCCATCGTAATTGCAGGTAATCGTTCCGGCGCCGATGTTGACCCGATCGCCAACTTGAGTATCGCCGATATAACTGAGGTGGCTGGCCTTGCTGTTTTCGCCCAGGCGGCTGTTCTTGACCTCGACAAAATTACCGATCCTGGAACCGCCGGACAGTTCCGTGCCCGGACGCAGGCGGGCAAACGGGCCGATGTCGCAGGCACCCGTGGTGCGCACACCTTCCAGCACGCTGTAGGCATGCACCACCGTTCCCGCTGCCAGCTGACAGTCCTTCAGTATGCAGCCGGGCCCCAGCAACACCCCATCGCCCAGTTCAATATCGCCTTCCAGCACGACATTGATATCGATGCAGACATCCTGCCCGGCCGTAACCTGTCCACGCACATCGATACGCAACGGGTCGAGGATGTGCACGCCTGCCGCCATCAGTGCCTTGGCGGCGCGCTGACGAAAGCGTTGTTCCAGGCATGCCAGTTGGCGGCGGTCATTCGCACCCTGCAGATCCAGCGGCTCCGGCGCCAGCAGACCGCGGATCTCCTTACCCTCGCTATGCGCCATGGCGAAAATATCCGTCAGGTAAAACTCCTGTTTGCTGTTGTCACAGCCCAATTGCGCCAGCCATTGGCGCAATTCATCGGCGCGAGCGAGGATGATCCCGGTATTGACTTCCCTGATGCTCCATTGCGCCGGTGTGGCATCACGGTCTTCAACAATGCCGGCGATACGCCCGGTCCGGTCCCGCTCGATGCGGCCATAGCCACGCGGCGCATCCAGCTCCATGGTCAATATGGACAACAGCGCGGAAGGTCCATCGGTCAATTCCCGCAGCACTTCAGCCGTAATCAGCGGGTGGTCTCCCAGCAACACCAGAATGTGCGCCTCATCAGGAATGGCCGGTATGGCCTGCGCTACCGCGTGACCGGTGCCGCGCCGGTCCGCCTGGATGACCCAGTTGACTTCGTAATTGCTGCAGACCTGGCGCACCTGCTCCGCCCCGCTGCCAACGACAACGTGAATCATCTCCGGGTCGAGGCTGCTGGCGGTCTCGAGCAAATGCACGATCATGGGCGTGCCG
>CAVPUV010000007.1:0-40050 GCA_963708905.1 uncultured Gammaproteobacteria bacterium
TTCCGCGGAAACGCAATATCCGTGCCGGCCAGCTACCGGGGTTTTGCCGGCGCCGCCGTCGACCCGCGTATGATTAATTCCGGCAACAGATTGACGGTCCGGACCGGAGATGTTGCGTTGCGGATACTTTCCAGCAGCAGTTTGGCGGCCTGCACGCCTATCTCATCATGTGGTATGCGCAACAACGTCAATGGCGGCTGCACGCGGTTCATGAACGGCATGTCATTGAACCCTGTCATTGAGTCCTGAAAATATCGAGGTGGATGACGGCCTTGAACCGGGGTCCGTCACGCGAGGTTCCTAGCCCGCACGTGATTGAATTCACCCTTAATGGCCAGCCGGGCTTATCAGGCCCATGCGTCCATTTCAGCATCAGCCGCAGTGGCATTTTTACCCGGGCCTGCTCGTCATGGGCGGCAGCCTGTAGTCTGCCTGCACCGTGCCCAATGCGGCCACTTCCTTTTCGTGGCTGATTTCACGCCAGGGTTCCTTGAGGGCTGCCTGGTACCATTCCTGCATCGCCGCGTGGCTCAGCATGAGTTCTGTATAAGCCCGCGCCGCGTCACCCAGAGGCAGGCCGAATGTTTGCACGCGAAACACCACCGGGGCGAAAAACGCATCGACCGCGCCAAACTCCGGGCCGGCCAGATAAGGACCGCCGAATCGGGCCCTGCCTTCGGTCCAGATCTCGTCGATTCTCGCCAGATCAGCCCTTAGCGGTTCGCCCATCTCCTTGAGTGCCACGCGCAAGCCGCAGTTCATGGGGCAAAGCCCGCGCAGCACGGTAAATCCCGAATGCATTTCACCCGCGACGCAGCGCGCCCAGGCGCGGGTGTCCGCGTTCTCGGGCCATACGCCTGCATGCCGTTCGGCCAGGTACTCCATGATGGCCAGGGAATCCCAAATGGCTTTCGTTCCATCGTGCAGACACGGTACGCGGCCGCTGGGCGAAAAGTCCCGGAATCTGTTCCAGTTCGAACCTCCCTCGAAGTTGACGAGCCGCTCTTCAAAAGGGATCGACAAGGCACGCATCAGCACCCATGGCCGCAGCGACCATGAGGAATAGTTCTTGTTGCCTATGTAAAGTGTGTACATATCCGGTTTCCTCCGGGATCATTCCATGTGAGTTGGGCTGGCGGCATAGTCGCGTTTGTCGTGCACCAGCAGTTGTGGAATCGTCATCAATAAGCTCCCTGGTTAAATCACCTTGCGGCATCAGGTTACATGCAGCGCGATGCCATCATACCGTTTTGTTGGCTTATAATGGCAGCGGGCGCCGGCGTCGCCGAACTTGCCCCGGAACATACCCAATTCTGGCTTTCATCGAGAAAACACCTGAGCAAGGAACATAAATTGAGCAACAGCCATCCCGCCTTGATATTTGCCCCGCCGGCCAGCGCCGATATCCCCATCAACGGCACCCATTTGCGCTTCCCGGTGCACCGGATTTTTTGCGTCGGCCGCAATTATGCAGCCCACGCCAGGGAAATGGGAATGGCTGTTGCCCGTGACGCGCCCATCTACTTCACCAAGTGCAGCGGCAATCTCGTCATATCCGGCGCCACGGTACCCTACCCGCCGGGAACCAGTGACTATCAACATGAAATTGAGCTCGTGGTAGCCATCGGCAAGCCCGCTTTCCGGGTCGAAGCCGCGCATGCTCTGGAAGTTGTTTTCGGCTATGCCTGCGGCCTGGACATGACCCGCCGCGACCTGCAATACAAAGCGGCCGCAAAGGGTTTTCCCTGGGACACGGGCAAGGATTTCGAGAATTCGGCGGTAATTTCGGAAATCGTTACGGCCAACACCTGCGGGCACATCCGTTCCGGAGCCATCCGTTTGTCCGTCAATGGGGAGGTCCGGCAAACGGACGACATCAGCGATCTGATGTGGAGCGTGCCTGAATTAATTGCCGACCTGTCGAATTACTACCATCTGCGGCCCGGTGACCTGATTTATACCGGGACTCCGGCGGGGGTTGGTCCGGTGCGGCCTGGAGACCGCGTCACAGGAAGTATTGATCACGTGGGTGAAATTGCACTGACCATTGGCGCCTCTGATTAGGAGCCTGTTCGTTCAGCTTCAGCCTCAGCCGTTCGCCCCCAGCCGCTGCTTCCGCCTCATCAGCTGCTCGACGATTCTTGGTCCGCGTCCCGGAATGCTCCAGGGACACACCGCGATGCAAATGCCGCAGCCGAAGTGTTCATTGAAAAACGGAATGCATTTATCGAAATCGACATACCATTTGTTCTCCCCGCGAACCGGTACTTTTTCCGGCAGGATGGCATCCGGTGGACAGGCGTTGGCACAGACCTGACAACGGCTGCAAAAATCATCAACGCCATACTCCTCCTTCGGCGTTGGCAGCAAGGGAATATTCGACAGTACACCCGCCAGGCGAAACGATGAGCCGTACTGCCTGTTTATAATGGAGCCATGCTTGCCGAGTTCGCCGAAACCACATTCAATGGCCGGTGGAATCAGTAACACCGACCCGGCCATGGGGCCGGCGTAGATGGCTGCATCCCAGCCACGCAGTCTGATCCAGCTGGCGATGTCCTTGGCGGCCTTGCTCGCCCTGCCATATTGGCGTACCACTTCCGCACCGGCTGCCGCCTCGGGTGCGGTCTTGATTTGCGCGTAATCGTGCGCCACGCCGATCATCACCGCCCACTGGTAATTCAGCGCTTCACCCGCGAAAGTCCAGTCGGGCTTGAAGGCGGTGACACCAAATAATTCCAGGTCCAGGGTGCGGGCGTGTGCCGTCAGCTGCCGTGACCAGTCCGCGGCGGACTGTTGCAAGGGCTCGCCCGTGACCGGAGGTACTTCCATTGCCAGGATCTTTGCGCGCGCCGCGCGCGCTTGCTCGATCGCCGGGTTGTCCGGGTCCTGGGTATAGAACCACTTTTGCAGTGCGCCATGGGCAATGGCAGCAGGGTCGTGCCAGTAGACCCGCGAAGCCCGGCGGAACTCGGTCTCGCCCATGCCGTTGACGGTATTACCCGACACCGCAGGCATCAGCGCGACCTGTTCCGGGTTTGGGGTATACGGTCTGTAGGGCGATTTAGCCATGCCATAAAGCCTGTCTGGTGCTGCCAATCATGCCACTGTGACCCCAAATCTGAAAGCATCCTTGCAACAGACCGGTCGATTACGGGTACAATCCATACCCAAAAAATGGAGTCCTCATCCGTGTTCTTTAGCCGATCTCTTGCCGGCCATTCTGGCCGCGCCGCCATCGCCACGCTGGCCATCTGCATGTCTGTTCCGGCATGGGCGACGAACGTGCTTTTCGAAACGACCCTGGGTACTGTAGAGATCGAGCTCTTCGACGACGCGGCGCCCGCCACAGTAGCGAATTTCCTCGCCTACCTGAATGATGGTGACTACGCGAACTCCTTTATCCATCGCAGCGTGCCAGGCTTTGTCGTGCAAGGCGGCGGCTTCACCTTCACCGACGGCGTGGCCGTGCCGATTCCCGCCCGGCCGCCGGTGATCAATGAACCGGGCATATCCAATTTGCGCGGCACCATAGCGATGGCCAAACTCGGGGGCGACCCGAACAGCGCCACCGGCCAGTGGTTTTTCAACCTCAATGACAACGCTGCAAATCTGGATAATCAGAACGGCGGTTTTACCGTGTTCGGACAGGTTGTGGGACCGGGCATGGAGGTGATCGACGCCATTGCCGCCCTGCCTGTGTGGAATGCCGGCGCGCCATTCGATCAGATGCCACTGATTGATTATTCGGGCAGCGGCGCAATAACCGCTGCACACCTGGTTTTGCTCGATGCCACCGTAGTCAATGATTTCCCCATCAATGCCGGGCTCAACGATGCCTGGTTCAACCCGGCCACCGTCGGCCAGGGCTTTTTCATCACGGTCTTTCCGGACATCCAGCAACTGTTCCTCGCCTGGTTCACCTACGATACCGCGCGTCCGGATGGTTCCGTCAGCGCCAATCTCGGTGAACCTGGCCACCGTTGGCTGACCGCTATCGGCGAATTTTCCGGCAATAGCGCCAGCCTGGACATCGAGGTCACCCAGGGCGGCGTATTCGATTCCATCGATCCCGGGACCAGCCAGACCCTGGATGGCACCATCGTGCTGGCGTTCAGCGACTGCGAGAACGGCACCGTCACTTATGACATTCCCTCCATCGAGCCAGCAAGGGGTCATTCCGATTCAGCGCATCGCGCTGGACAACGTGCCCAGGTGCGAGGAATTGGCCGCCCAGGCGAGCGGGACTCAAGCCAGCCCGTGAATTGGGCGCCGGCAGCAGTTTCCTTGACATTCGCAACCATGATGGATATCTTCTGGATATCCATCATTTTGGAGTCCTTGCATGGCTGCCCGCAGTTCTGCCGATCAGATTCCGTTTCGTTATCGCACCACAGACAGCGCAACCGGCGTGACTCGCGATACCGCCAAACGCCTTGCGGAGCGGCTGGGCGTGGATGAAACACAAGCTATTCATCTGGCCCTGCATGACATGGCGGTCAAATTGCTACCTCAGTACGAAGCCGATGAAGGCCCACTGACGACCGCTCAGATTCGTCAGATCAAGAAGATTGTCCCGCCAGGCAAGAAACAGTCGGTGCGATCCAGCCTGTTCGTTGAAGCTGAGTCTGCATGATGTTCCGGTGGTGGGCAGAACCCACTGCTGGCGAGATTGTCTGGTGTCATTTCCCGGATAACATCAGCCCTCACCCAAAGCCACGACCCGCACTTATTCTGGCCGTGTTTGACGACGATGCGCCGCAATTCACGGTACGCGTCGCCTACGGTACCAGTCAGCGCACAAGCACTTTGCATAAAGGCGAATTCTCCATACTGCGTGAGCGTAACCCCGCTGCGTATGAGGCGGCCGGCCTCAGCTACAACACAAAGTTCAACTTGAAGCAGACGCTCGACCTTCCATACACGACTGTGTGGTTTTCGGTGCCGCCTGCCGCGCCGCACGGTCAGAAACCAAAACTTGGTACCCTGCATCCCTCGTTGGTACGCACTGTCCAGGCGGCGTTTCGGGCGGCAAGGGAATGAGCTGGCGCCGGGGTCCGCTAAAGGTTGTGTTGTACCAAGTGTCAGTTCCCCATTTTGTTCTGAACTTCCATTCTTAAACCGTCACTGCTCAGAAAGGCTGAACTCAGTGCCCCGTTCAACAGCGCCGACATGGCTTCACCCTGGGCTCTTGGCGCTTTTACCATCGCACCCGCACTGGACTGTGGTGTTACCAGGAACACGTTTTTCAGCGAGGACTCAGGCCAGTTGACTCGGTCCAGAAGCGTGCGATATGCCGTGGAAGAGGAAACAATCGCCACTACATTTTCGATGCTGTTGGTCCGTATGTGGTTTAGCAGGACGCTCTCGAGTAACCCTTTTGGCCAATTTGAATGTTTGAATACCTGGTCATAGTGACCTATAGGCTCATTCACCAGTAGTAAGCCGTAGCCACCACTTATAATCACTATATTTCGACCGTTGTTTACTGCAACCTCCAACGCTGATCGAGCGATTTTATAAAGCGTACCGTCATACCGCGCCCAGGCAGGCAGTAAAGTACTTTCATCCAGATGCGATTTTTTAGCTACCTTACTCCTGGCCAGCTTGAGTTGCCCTTTCAATGAGTTTGACAAGGAATCCAAAATTGACGGGCCACCTGATTTGTTTTTTGAACCGACAGTCTTTTTGCCGGAACAGGGAATCATGACGAGCGTCTTGCGCATATCTAGTGAATTGATGGTATCCAGCGCGTTGGAATTGAAAGCGTGTTTTCCAACGCTTGCTTTCGTCGTTTTGTGAATAAAGGAATTATTGGATTGGCGGTGAACCGCTTCTACTTCGGCGACACTCTTGGTGTGCTGAGGTGTCGTGTTGGCCAGGTAGTTAACCAGTTTTCCGCGTGGCCCCCTGATTCTTGTGAGTTGGCCGTTCGATTCAAGTCTCTTGCAGATCTGGTATACCTGTTGACGCGGATGAATATTGGTATGGCTGGATAGCTCATCGTCATCCAGTCCCGGGCTTTTCAAAAGCAAAGCGAGTATTTTTTCTGCGTTGGTCATTTTTGAATTCACCCTTTTATTATCAACGTTTCCAGCATATGCAGAAATTGTGGGTCAGGGTTTTCGTTAACATGGTTATGGTTCCACAAGCCGGACAGTCGCACTCTTTCCCGATTTGAAAAACTACCCAGCCAGTTTTCTGACGGTGTGTCCATTTTTGTTTTGTCAAAATTGCTCAACAAGGCAATTGAGTTCCTTTCGATTAGTCCGCGTAAGCTGTCAGGCCCGGCTTCATCGTCGATCTTGAGGCACAAAAAAGATAAATTACCAATACGCTGGCTGACCATTTTTTCGATCTCCAACTCGTTTTCCCTTATTTCTCGTGGTGCAGAGTTTCCTTTTCCCCACGTTTCGCTTTCCAGTTTATCTCTTGTAATTAAAGCTTCGCCAACGAGCAAGCGGAATATGGATCCTCGGTGGTTGCCGCCGCCAGAGTTTTTCTGACCACGATGCTGGGACAGGCGATCCCATAGCGATGTCCTGGAACCGGTTTTCAGGGCATGAGTCCCCACACGAACAGTTCGCAGTCCTGTGCCAGTATCAGACCTTCGTTCTCCCTCTTCAAAGAAGAAGTAAACACCTCGCGATGGCCAGTCCATGCGACCATAACAATCCTTGAGCGTATTTACACCTGCGTGCTTTTTGAGACTCTCCAATAGATCATAGAACCTCTCCAGGTTCTGGAGTCGTTGTTCGTCGGATGCTGGGTTCACTTCCTTCACGCCTTTGCGAAGTGGCCAGATACCAGCCTCATGGGTCGGATACATTAAGTTGAAATTGTATCCGGCAATGGCGGCGCGGCCAATTCATAGACCTGCTTTAGAGCGGCCAAATCACACTTGGCTATCAAGGCGGCGGACAGGAAAGTTCAGCCCACTTTATAGGATCTCTGAACTTCTGGGTTGCATTCGCAGATTCCGGCAATCGTTACTGGAACGCATTGGGCATCGGCAATCCGTTCAAAGATGGCGCAACAATAATCGCTGAAATCAACCCGCCGAAGGCGGGTATCAACCGGCGCGTCTCCGGGGTCTTTGTCGAGGATCGCGCAGCAAAGATTTATCTGGCGCATCGTGGGCGCGTCGGCGGTGGGCGCAAAGGTATTGGTATGAAAATCTTTATGGCCTGGTATCAAGAAGCTATAGACCTCGTAAATGACGCGGGCCGGCGCAGCGAGATGATTGTAATCAGCGCGCTTGGTGGTGAGCAACTCATTGAAAATCTTGCTGCCTTTACCAATAGCGTTTCGGCGTTTAAAGACGAAGTCGTTTCGGGAGTAAAACATGGACGTTTGGGCTGAAATAGGCGAGAAGTTTATCCGTCAGGCGGCTGTACTAGTTATGTTCAGCGCTGGTGTGATGTTGTTCCTTGGTTTTGTGATTCGCAAAAGGCGTTCAGAAAAGCGCTTCTCACCGCTCACGGAAGACATGCTGCGCTTTCCTGGTGAACATCTTGAAAAAAAACTATCGGACCTGCTCGGAAAGCTGATGCTGGGCATTTTCTGGATGTTATTACCAGCCACATTTTTATTGACTCGAGAAGTGGGGGTGTTTGGCTGGGCAATCATTCTGATTTGCTTTCTGACAGGGGCATTTTACAGTGCGAGAGTGCTTTCCAAAGCGATAAAACTTCGATTGGCTGCAGATGGCGAGCAGTACACTGGCCAGGAGCTCAATTACCTGATGCGGTCTGGTGCATGGGTATACCACGACATACCCTATCAGTACGGCAATATCGATCACATCGTTATTTCGACTGGGGTATTTTTGCCGTAGAAACCAAAACCTACCGCAAACCCCAGGGTGAGCGCGAATCAACCCGGCAGGCAAAAATGACGTTTGATGGTTCTGCTTTGAAATTTCCACATTTCAATACTTCAGGTCCCGTCGAGCAAGCCCGTCGCCATGTTAAGTATTTGCAACAGGCTATTTCTCAGAACCTGAGTATCGACACTCGAGTAATTCCAGTGATTGCATTGCCTGGGTGGTTTGTCGAACGGACCGGCCACTCTGATGTTTGGGTGATCAACCCCAAGCGCGGCGGTGCATTGGCGGCAGAAATCAGGAAGTCTGCGATTTCCGTGCAGCAAGCCGAGTTGATTGCCAATTACGTGGAGTCCGTAGCGCGATCGGTGCCTGCAGGTTCAAAGAAGATGGATCCCGACGCCAGCAAGTATTACGACTTCTGGAGTAAACGGCGACGCGAAGAACGGCGGATTGGGTAGATTTCATAAACGTTTCCGCGGAAATTTGATTATGTTAAATCGAGAAACTTTCGAGTTCTTTTCCTGCAATTATCCGAGTAAATTTCCACTTCAGGCGCACTTCTGGAGAGCGCTTGATCACCGAAATCTGGCGGATAGCGGCAATCGGCGGGCTGATGCCTGCTTTACAGCTTCATATTGAAAAGGATCATATCGAAAAGGAATGCGCCGCCAGGCGCTTTTTCAAATTGACGGTAAACGGATTGATGATTTCAACGCCGTCATGCCGGACTGCACGGCCGTCGAAACCAGCAACGCGTCCCACCAGGAAAGGCGCTCGTCGCCGCGCCAGACGGAGACCGGCGGCCCCGCAGTAGGAAAGGTGGTGAATAAAGCGGGCTCAGAAAATCGCGGTTGTCGAAAGCAGCCCAAGTAGCGACAATGGCTACATGAAAGAAATCAGCTCACGTGCTGCCAAGAACCAGTTTGGGCAACTGCTGGAATCTGCCCAGCGTGGCCCGGTTCGTGTGACCCGCCGGGGTCGGCCAGTCGGTGTTCTGTTATCCGAAGAGCAGTACCAGCGTCTGCGTGGTACTGCATGGGATCGATTGGCCAATACCGTGGAGTCGATGCGCCAACAGGCATCGAAAAAGGGACTGACCGAGGAAGTGCTGGCCGAACTGCTAGCTGATGAAAGTTGACCGCCTGGTCCTTGACACCAAAGTTCTGATCAGCGCCGCACTGTCGTCGAGCGGCGCTCCCTCCCTGCTGCTGAACTCTCTGCACCGCACGAGGGCAGTGCTGGTTTTCTCCGACCCCACCATGGCGGAGCTCACCAGTCGCCTGATGCTGGCGAAGTTTGATCGTTACGTCGATCGCGACACACGGCTTCGTTTCCTGGCTGAAATCGATGCCGTGGCAGAGTTCGTCGGCATCAGCGGTGCACCCATGGGCTGCCGCGACCGCTCCGATGACCAATTTCTCGAAACCGCATTGGCGGGAAACTGCCGGCTTGTCGTCAGCGACGACCGGGATTTGCTGGAGATGCACCCCTGGCACAAAGTCCAGATTCTTCGCCCGACCCAGGTGCTGGAGGCGCTTTCTGAAAGCAATTAGAAACACCGGCTGTGCACGGTGAAAACAGGACAAGCCTGAACTGAAAGACCCCTGAGCGACCACGCCAGCTCCGCAGCGATGGGAAAAATCCCGGCCAAGGCATCGAACCTGCACAAAAGCTGCCGTAATAATTGGGCTCAAAGTAATAACTCACGCGTCCTCGCGGCAAGTTCCTTCGCCCCTGTCAGCCCAAGCGCGTTAGGCTGGGAACATGCCGCGCCTAGCCCGAAAGTGCCCACCCCAACTACTGGTCCATGTCATCCAACGAGGCAACAATCGCCAGGTTTGCTTCGCCTCGGATTCGGACCTGAAGACCTACGCGAACTGGTTGTTCGAGGCCTGCAGGACGTTCAGCGTGAATATCCACGCCTGGGTTTTCATGACCAGTCACGTCCACTTACTGATGACCCGTTCCTGCCGATCGGGCATTTCCGGCACCGTGCAATATTTGGGCCGCTTGTACGCCCGGTACTTCAACTTCACCTACCGACGAACCGGCACGCTCTACGAAGGTCGATTCAAATCGAGCGTCGTCCAGGATCGGCATTACCTGCTGGCTTGCCAACGGTACATCGAGTTGAATCCCACGCGGGCCGGCATGGTGGACGATCCGGCCGACTACCTTTGTTCGAGCTATCGAACGCACGCTTTCGGGAACGGCGCGAAGATATGGACACCACACCTGGAGTACCCGGCACTGGGCGCCAGTTACCCCAAATACTTGCGCCGGCTACAAGAATAGTTCAAGTCTGCTCGGCCCGGCGTGGGACGAGCTCCGTGACGAGCCACGCTTCGAGCAGCTCGCAGCGCGGGTCAAGGAAGACGTTGCGCGCCAACGGACGCTGGTTGAACAGAAGGGCTGGTGAGAAATCTGCTGCGCCTGTTCGCCGTGCGGCACACGCGCGATTCCCGACTGGTATACAAGGGCGTGTCGGTGCTATGACAACAGCAATCATAGCGATGCACGTTACACGACCTGACCCCGGCGGTCCGAAGAGCGCTTGATCACCGAAAATTGGCGGATAGCGGCCATTGGTTCTTATGATCTGACAATGCACGCCCGCTACGCCCCCTTCTCCGGACATCCGTTCCCCTTGACCAGAGAAACGGCGTTCTTCAATCGAGCACAAAGGAATGCGCCGCCAGGCGCTTTTTCAAATCGGCGGTAAACGGATTGATGATTTCAACGCCGCCATGAACCATTCCGTCGCTCATATCTTCCGAGACGATCGCCGTCATGCCGGACTGCACAGCCGTCGCAACCAGCAACGCGTCCCACCAGGAAAGGCGCTCGTCGCCCCACCAATCGAGCGCCAGTTCGAAGGCGCGGTCGGACGCGGCGAGCGTTTCAAACACGCAAGCCCAATCTTTCGCCGCTGCCGCTGCCTGCCGGCGCGTCAAGACCTTCTTGCGCACTGCCGCATAACAAAACTCGCCCAGCGCCTGCAGCGGCGCACAGCCGACGCCCGCGTCCATCGCCGCATCCAGAAGACCGGCGCAGCGCCGATGCTTTGCGGCGTCTTTGTGGTCGAACGCATAAAAGAAAATATTGGCGTCGAAGGCGACGCGCGGCGCATCCCCCGTCATCAGACGTCCCGCCCATGAAGCGCGTCCCGGACGCCGGCGTACGTCCACCCTTCATCCGATTTGACGCCGCTTTGCATCACAGCGCGCAACCGTTTCACCGCCGCTCGGCGCCGCTGCTCGCGCGCCTCGTCATGCGCATCTGCGGGGGTGATATGAGCGACGGGCTTGCCCTTCTTCGTGACGATGAAGCGCACGCCGCGCTCAACCCGCGCGATGAGCCTGGAAAAGCCCTGATTGGCGTCCCTGACGGTGATCTCTTCTTCTCCGGCGGATTGTTGCTGGTCGGTCATGGTCTTTGTCTCAGCCTAAGTAGCACATTTGTACTACATTGCCGCCGCAAAGTCAAAACAGCCTTGTGGGCGGGATTCGTCCCGCCATTTTCGGCGCATCTCGGTTTGATCCAATTCCTGACGCGGCCTGACGGGTGGTGCAGGAGTGGTTGGCATGACGGGGGCGGAGTAAATTTCTCCGAAGTTGCAGCCATGGAACAGGGCCGCGAGAGCCGGTACACTGACCCGCGAAACGCAACCTGACGGCCGGAGCGCCCGCCCATGAACGACCCCCAGCAACGTTCGCTCACGCTCCATCTCGGCATGTCCCTGCTGCGCCGTACCTATCTGGCGAAATTGCTGGGCCTGGCCTTTGGCCTGCCACTGATGGCCTTGACCGTCGTTACGTACTGGATGCTCGCGAACGGGGCATGGGACCGCGAAGGCGCCGATCTGCTGGGCCTGCTGTGGAAAACAGTTACGCAGGACCCGGACCTGAAGCCGATGCTCTGGGTGCTGGCGCTGCTGGGACCCGTGGGTATCGTGTCCATCGCCGGCCGACGCCAAGCGTATCTTCAGATCACTTCCCTGGGCATGGAGGGCTACCTTCCGAGATGGAGCGGACTGGGACTGTCCAGACAGACCACGGGCCGCTGGCATGCCCCCTGGGCGGCGATCCGCGCGGTTCGCCTGGTGCAGCACGACCGGCGCGCACGTCAACCTGCCCAAAGGCTCGGCGGTTACCGCCTGGTCCTCGACACGGATCGCGGCGAGACCTGGCTGGCGCCGTTCTCATGGGTCGACCGGCAGGGCCGCGATCACCGTCTTGGCCTGAACGAGTCCTTCGTCTTCGCCCGGTTCAACCCCGAGGCCGTGCTGGAACGGGCACCGCTCATGGGCGCCCTGCGGGCGCGCGGGCTGGTTGCGGAATCGCGCAGCGAATCCTGGTCGCCGGCGAGCGCCGGCTTTGATCTCACCGGCCATCGCGGACTGGTGATACAGCTGGTGCTGTTCTTCGCGGCGGGGTTCTACACCGTGTTCGACAGCTTTGTCTTCGCCCATTATCGCCCGCTGGAGGCGTTGCCATCGCTGCCCTTCGTGGCCGTGACCGGGGCCGGCGCGCTGGCCGTGATGATGTTGGGCCGCGGCGCGCCGCAGGGGGAACGCCTTGTCCTGGGCGTGCTGACCGTGGCCGCGCTCACTGCGGCGGTTCATCCCGCCCTGCTGCGGGTCAATGCCCTCACCGCCATACCGCAAGAAGTCGCCTATGTGGCCACGGGCGCAGGCCGGTTCGAAGCGCGCGACGCTGGATTGCCGGCGCTCGATCTGTCAAATGAGAATGTGAACGAGTACTGGGCGCAATACCCCATTGGCGCGGAGCACCCGTTCACGCTGCTGCGCGGGGCGGGGATGTTCTATCAACTCGACCTGGCACCGTTCTACGCACGGACGCGGGCGTTCTACGCGGCACGGGAAGAGGGCGGGTAAGACGCGCCAGGCGCAAGTCGAACAACTCAAAGAACGGGGCATCAACCCCGCCGTCCTGACGCCAACTTGCTGACCATCTCCCTGTCAGCGAGTGACATTTCTAATGATCAGAAAGAAGGACATTTCTAACTTGCGCAAACAAAACGTTGCCGCGGAAATTTGATTATGTTAAATCGACCAGGAAACAGATTTGACCATCAACCAATCAATTGATGTTTTCAAGGTACTCGGTCAGCGTCCACGTTCCGGAACGGTATAACCTGAATTCTTCATGGGCGGGAACACACAAGCCAATAAAGTACCTTTGGCGCTAAACTACCGGCTTTGAACGCAGCATCAGAGGAGGCGGACGGGGCCGTGAGTTCTTCAGCCAGCGCACGTATTGCAGTCGATATCGGCGGCACGTTTACCGACGTGGTGCTGGAGTTGCCCGGGGGTGCACGCCTCACGACCAAGCTGCTGACGACCCGGGCCCATCCCGGCACGGCGGTACTGGCCGGCATCGGCCAGGTTTTGCAGCAAGCAGCACTGACGCCGGCCGATGTCGGCCTGATCATCCACGGCACCACGCTGGCCACCAATGCGCTGATCGAGCGGCGCGGCGCGAAGACGGCGCTGCTGACGACGGCAGGTCACCGCGATGCGCTGGAAATGGCCCACGAAGACCGCTTCGAGCAGTACGACATCATGATCGACCGGCCGCAGCCGCTGGTGCCGCGACACCTGCGGCTGCCGGTGTCCGAACGGATGGACCGTCATGGCCGCGTGCTGATCCCGCTGGACGAGCACTCCATTGCAGCGGCCTTGCCGGTACTGGAAGCCTACAGTGTCGAGAGCGTCGCCATCGGTTACCTGCACGCCTTTGTCAATCCGCAGCACGAATTGCGCACCGCGGAACTGCTGCACGCAGCCCGTCCCGATCTGTCCATTACGCTGGCCTCCGCGGTCTGCCCGGAAATCCGCGAATTCGAGCGCCTGTCCACCGCCTGCGCCAATGCTTATGTGCAACCCATGATGGCCCGTTACCTGAATCGCCTGGCCAGCGAATTACAGGAACGGGGTTTCGGCTGCGCTTTCCTGCTGATGACTTCGGGTGGTGGCTTGACCACGCTGGCAACGGCGACAAAGTTTCCGATCCGCCTGGTCGAGTCCGGGCCCGCCGGCGGCGCCATCCTGGCGCAGCAGCTGGCACGGCAATGTGATTTGCGCCGCCTGTTGTCCTTCGACATGGGAGGCACCACCGCCAAACTGTGCCTGATCGATGATTTCCAGCCGCTGCGCTCGCGCAGTTTCGAGGTGGACCGGGTCTACCGCTTCAAGAAAGGCAGCGGTCTGCCCGTGCGCATTCCGGTGATCGAGATGGTCGAGATCGGCGCCGGGGGCGGTTCCATTGCCCGGGTCGACAAGCTGCGACGCATCCAGGTTGGACCGCAGAGCGCGGGCTCGGAGCCAGGCCCGGCGTCCTATGGCCAGGGTGGAACGCAGGCCGCGGTTACCGATGCCGACCTGCGGCTCGGGCGCATCTTTGCCGCCCGGTTCGCCGGCGGTGCGTTCACGCTGGATGCCGCTGCCGCCGACCGGGTGCTGGCGCAGGCGGTGGCAGAGCCACTGGCTATCGACCTGGACACGGCGGCGTTCGGCATCAGCGAAGTGGTGGATGAAAACATGGCGGCCGCGGCGCGCGCCCACGCCGCCGAGTTCGGCCTGGACCTGGGCCGGCGCGACATGCTGGCCTTTGGCGGCGCAGCGCCCTTGCACGCCGCACGGCTGGGCCAGAAACTGGGTGTGGGCCGCATCATCATACCCACCGAAGCCGGCGTCGGTTCGGCTGTGGGCTTTTTACTGGCGCCGATCGCCTACGAGGTGGTGCGCAGCCGCCAGCAAAACCTGTCGGCTTTGCAAGCCGGACTGGTCAATGCCCTGATGGACGAGATGCGCGCCGAAGCGCTCGCAGTAGTGCGCCTGGGGACGGCGGATAAGAACCTGATCGAAACGCGGCAGGCGTATATGCGCTACGTCGGCCAGGGTCATGAAATCGCCGTCGGCTTGCCGCTGGAGGTATATGGCCAGGCGCACGCTGAGGTTTTTCGCCAGGCCTTCCAGGCTGCATACACACAGTTGTATGGCCGCTGCATTGCCGGCGTCGACATCGAAGCGCTGAGCTGGACGCTGACGATCACTGCACCCGCCCCGAGCATGGCCCCGAGCATAGATGCAGTGGCACCTGCCGTGCAACTGGATCACCCGCAGCCCGAACCGGTGCGGTTACAGTCATTTTTCGACTCATCTACCGCGGAACGTCGTGAGGTCCCGGTCTACCTGCGCGAATCTTTGCAGCCGGGCGATCGTATCAACGGGCCGGCGCTGATTGCCGAAGATCAAACCACCACGGTGGTCACCGCGCACTACGATGCCGCCATCGATGCCCATGGCTATATCATGCTGACACGCTGCCGCGAGGCCGCTGCGGGAGAGCCGGCATGAGCAAGCCCGCAGCCATCCAGCAGATCCATCTGCAGATCATGTGGAACCGCCTGCTGGCGGTGGTCGAAGAACAGGCACAAGTTCTGATCCGTACCGCTTTTTCCACCACGGTGCGCGAAGCCGGCGACCTGTCCTGTGGCGTGTTCGACACGCGCGGCCGCATGCTGGCCCAGGCGGTGACCGGTACGCCTGGCCATGTCAACGCCATGGCGGCCAGCGTCGGCTTCTTCCTGGAAAAATACCCGCTTGAGCGGCTGGCGCCGGGCGATGTGCTGCTGACCAACGACCCCTGGCACGGCACCGGTCACCTCAACGACTTTACCGTGGTGACACCGGTGTTTCGTGACCATGGATCTGCTGCCGGGCCGATCGCCTTATTCGCGGCAACGTCGCACATCGCCGATGTCGGCGGCCTGGGTTTCGGCCCCGATGGCCACCAGGTTTTTGAAGAAGGACTCAACATCCCGATCGGCTACCTGTTCCGGGAAGGCGTAGCGAACCCGACGCTGCTGGAGATTGTGCGCGCCAACGTGCGCGACCCGCGCGCCGCCGAGGGCGACCTGTATTCACTCACGGCTTGTAATCGCGCCGGCGCCGAGCGCCTGTGCGCGCTGCTGGATGAGTACGGCCTGGACACCCTCGATGCGGTCGGCGACATGATTATCGAGCATTCACGCGATGCCATGCTGGCTGAAATCGGTAAATTGCCGGCAGGCAGCTGGCATAACAGCATGCGCGTGGACGGTTACGATGAACCGGTGGATCTGGTGTGCAAGCTCACCATCGGCGCTGACGGCATCGAGGTGGACTTTGCAGGCACCTCCCCGGTGTGCAGCCGGGGCATCAACGTGCCGCTGACCTACACCCAGGCCTATGCCTCATTCGGCGTGCGCTGCATGATCGGCAACGACGTGCCCAACAACGCCGGTTCACTGGCCGTCGTGCGGGTACGGGCGCCGGAAGGTTGCATCCTCAACGCGCCGCGCCCGGCCGCGGTATCGGCGCGTCACGCCATCGGGCAAATGCTGCCCGACGTGGTGCTGGGTTGCCTGGAGCAGCCGCTGGGCGGACAGGTGCCAGCCGAAGGAGCCTCCTGTCTGTTCGGACCCGTCTTCCTGGGTGGCCGCGGTGTGGTCAGCGGCAGCTGCGGCGAGCCCTTCGTGATCAATGCCTTTTATGCCGGCGGCACCGGGGGCCGTCCTGGCAAGGACGGTTTGTCCTGCACCGCGTTTCCCTCCGGCGTGCGCAGCACGCCGGTGGAAATTACCGAGAACAGCGCACCGCTGATCATCTGGCGCAAGGAATACCGGCTGGATTCCGCCGGCGCCGGTGAATTCCGCGGAGGTCTGGGCCAGGTCATGGAATTCGCCCACGCGGACGGCGAAGCATTGGCCGTATCCAAGATGTTCGACCGCATCCACCACCCGGCGCGCGGCCGCCAGGGCGGAAAATCCGGCGCGCCTGGGCGGGTGTACATCAAGGACGGGCCGGAACTGCGCGGCATGGGCCGGGAAATCATCCCCGCCGGCCAACGCATGGTGGTGGAAACGGCTGGTGGCGGCGGGCGCGGTGACCCGGCAAAACGCGACGCCGCGGCCATAGCGCAAGACCGGCTGGATGGCATTTCTGATGGCGACAACTGAACCGGCAAATCGTCAGTGCCAGCCGTGCACTGCCTGCTGCGATGGCTGCCTACCTTTCCGGTATTACCGCCGTGGCTTCAATTTCGATCAATGCCGGATGGTCCAGTAAATCAACGACAAAAATCATGCTCATGCAGGGATAATGACGGCCCATGATCTTCTTCCAGATCGAGCCCAGCTCTTTCCTGCTGGCCAGGTATTGATCCCTGTCTTTACAGAAGCACGTCATCTTGCAAATGTCTTTTGCTTCACCACCCGCTTTTTCGACAATGGCAACAATGTTCTTCAGTGCCTGTTCGAATTGGGCAGCCAGGTTTTCACTATTGAATTTTTCTTCCGGCGTCCAGCCTACCTGACCGGCGAGAAAGAGCGTTCTTCCCTGCGCTGCCAGAATTCCATTGGCATATCCTTTCGGCACCGGCCATCCGTCTGGCAATACGGTTTCATGTGTATTCATGGATGTCTCCCAGTCATGGCTCCCAATCAAGCTTGTCTCCAGGGATGGTCGAGTTTTCCCAGTTGGAAGTCGGTCAAACGCTGGCGCAAATCGTCAGGGATGGGCACGGCGCGTTCGCTGGCAAAGGAAAACACGCACAAGGTAAGCCGCGCCCTGACCCGTATCTGCTGGTCCAATTGAGCGTGAACCGCCAGTGTGAGCGAACTGTTGCCGATGCGTTCAAGCTTCAGCGTCAGGGTGATGACCTCACCGATTTTCGAGGGAACCACGAAATCACACTGGATATTGACCATGGGCAGTCCCAGGCGCCTGTTGGTGATGAAGTCGGCGTAGTTGACCTCCAGGGCGTGGTTGAACCAGTCCTCCACCAGACCGTTGAACATGACGAAATAGTGCGGATAGAAAATGATGCCGGCCGGGTCACAATGGGAAAATCGGACCAGCGTGTCGCTGTAGAAGACGTCCTTTTTCGTTTCCGTAGTCATTAGCTTGATGCGCCTGGTCCAGATTGGCTTCGAGGTGCAGCTTGATCACCCGGCCTTGGCACGCTTGGCCTTGAGCCTTTGCGCGGTCTTTTCGATACCGACGATGAAGCGCTTGTGCTTGCCGCGGGCCACCTCTTCAACGGCATCGCGCGCGCTGAAGTCGAATGCCACCGCGCCGCCATTGACTTCGGTCAGCGTGACGGTGATGTCGACCCACATGCCCATCAGCGTGGCGCCGAGGTGATCCAGTTCAACGCGGGTGCCGACCGAGTCCTTCCCCGCTTCGATGTGTTCCAGCAGCAGATCGCGGCATGCCATTTCGATGTCGTAGAGCAGCCTGGGGGTAGAATACACCCGGCAGTCATCGCCCATGAAACTGATGGTGCGATCGCGGTCGATGTCTACGTGGCGGGTGGCTGAGAGGCCGGCTTTGAGTGTGTCGCTCATGATGTGTCCTCGAATAGTGATCCTGCGGGGCTATTGCAATTTTTTCACTGACGCTTGCGGATGGCGTCGGCATACAGGCGCGCCTCGACGTAACGCACCAGCGCCCGGGTGCCGCGGGCGCAGTTGCGGAACACGCAAACGCCCTGGTCCATCAAGCGGGCGCACATGGCGTCGTAAAGTGTGCCGCCGTCGACGATGCCAATGACCGGCTTGTCATTGTGATCCGCCAGTGGCGGCATGAGATGCACCGTGCTTTTTGGGTCCGCGATGTCGTAGCCAGGGCGCAATGTGCTCTGTTCCAGGGCACGCACGGCGGGTGCGGTCGGGTCCAGACCGACCACGACTGCATCGATGTTGGGGTCCTGCAGAAAGGCCTCGGTAATTTGCAGGTGGGCTTCGTCGTCGGCGCCGGGATTGATGTCGATCGGATTTCTGATTTCAACCAGGTCGTTGAGCTTCTTGGCCAGCAGAATTTCTTCCACGCGTTTTACCGTGGCAGGGTCCAGCGCGCCCATCTCCATGGCGTAGCTGTCCGTCGCTAACGAGTCGGCCATGCCGACCGCCTCGAAACCCGCGCCGCTGATCGCGCCCAGCCGTCCGCCGCCGATCTTCTTGTGGTGCAGGGCGCCGGCGATATAGAACAGGTCGTCAAACGTATTGCAGTCTTCGGCGACGATGGCTCCGGCCTGGCGCAGCACGGAATCGAACAGAACGGGCTCGCCGGCAATGGATGCCGTGTGACCCATGACAGCCCCCATGCCGGCAGCCGTCTTGCCCGACTTGTAGACAACCACTTGCCGGCCGTTGAGCACCGCCTTACGTACGGCTTTGGCAAAATCGAGTCCATCCAGATCCTTGAACCCTTCGATGTAGACACCGATGGTTTCGATACCCGGCAGCTCGGCAAAGTAGGCCAGCATGTCGCCGTGGGTCAGATCCGTCTGGTTGCCCACAGCCAGCATGTAGAGCGGATCGAGCCATGGGTTCTGGCTGGTACGGGTGATCATGAAGGCGCCGCTCTGGCTCAGCATGACCGAGTTTCTCTGCGCTTTCTTCTGCGGTTTCGGCAGACGTTCCAGCGGAATGAACCAGGAGTCGTAGCACCCCGCGTGGGAGACTACACCCAGGCAATTTGCACCGAGAAAAACCGGACCACCGCCGGGCCTGCCGTGGGCCGCGTTGATGCGTTCCGCCAGGGCTGCGGCAGGTGCGCGGCTGGCCTCGGTTTCCCCCAGGCCGCCGGGAATCAGCATCACCGATTCGGCGGCATCCGTGGCGATGATTTCATCGACCAGATCGTAGACGGCCGTGGCGGCGACGGCGACGATCAGCAAATCCAGCTTGTGTTCCAGCGCCTGCAGGCTCTCGACGCACGTGACGCCGTCGATCTCCGCCTCGCCGGCGCGGATGATGGTCATGCGCTCTTTGCTGTATCCGCTGCCCATGAGGTTGCGCAGAATGATGCGGCCGAAATTCATTTTGCTGGATGAAACGCCGATGATGCCGATCGAGGCCGGATGGATCAGCTGGTCAATTTTGTGCAGCGGCCGGGGCAGCCGGCGATCGCTGCGCGCGCCGAACTCACAACGGGCGGCTTGCACCGTCAGCCCTTCTCCGATTTGTGCAGGATTCAGTTCCAGCCGCCGCAGCTCGAACGGCATGGCGGGATCGTCCGCGGAGCAGCTGCCGGCCAAAGCGAGCAGCTGTTCGAAGCAGATTCTGAGTTGCTCGTCCGGCAGGCGCAGACCATTACGCTGGCTGCTGGCGGCCAGTTTTTGCCAGGCCAGCGTGCGTTGGAACTGGATCAGGAAATCCGCAGCGCTGGTCAGCTCGGTGACGGCATGGACCGCGGCCCGGTCTTTGCGGTAATTGCCGGCATCCAGTTCCGCCTCGAGGCCGCCGAATCCGGCGCTGATGACCATGCCGAATTCACGGGTTTTGTGCAGGCTGATACCCAGCTCGACCGCCGCTGGCGGCTGCGCCCGGTCCGGGGTGAAGTCCATTTCCAGACCGGTCAGCAGGGCGCCCAGTTCCGCCTGGTTCAGCGTGCTGCGCCCTGCATCTGCTGCTTGGCGGAAAAGGGCAGCGCTGTTGGTCGTGCTCGGTGGAGGATTATGCATTGAATGGGCTCGCGCGATGCTGCTGGATCAACAGGCTGATACCGGGAAACGAATATAACAGATACAGAAATACCGGGAAAAGAATATATAAGTGTATCGGTTGATATTCATCAATTAATTATGCGGGTTAGGCGCCTGCCGGCATCGATTCAGGACTGGCGCGGCGCCGGTGGTGCCGGCAGTCCACCGAAGCGTTCGTAGAAATACGGCGCGGCGGCGGGCAGCGGGCCGTTCACGGTCTCGCACACCGACATCAGATGCTGTTGCGCCAGCGGAAAGGTGATGGTGTAAAGATCGCGGCACAAGTCACGCGCGATGCCGCCGCTCCAGTTTGCCGGCAGCAGTTGTGAGGGCAATTGAGGGTCGTGCAACAAGGTCCGCCGGAAGTCGTGCATGAGCAAGGTCTGCACCAGGAAGCACTGTTCCGGATCGAGCTTGTTGACCGACCGCATGGTGCGCAGCAGCGGGCGGAACAGCTCGATGAAATCGTGGTACCTGGCCGCCAGAGCGTCCAGATTCCAGCACTCGTGCACCAGTTCCAGCATGGGCTTGCTGGTCAGTGCACTGATGTTGGCGGCCTTCATGGCGACGACTTTGTCGTGCGCCCCGGCTTCCTGCAGAATGTCGAGCAGGGCATCGGCATCGGCGGACGGGTGGGCGAGGATGCCGGAGGCCAGAGCGCCATAGCCGGCCCAGGCCAGTTCCTTGCGCAGGGCATCCCGTTGCGCACCGCCCAGTGAGGGGGGAATCAGGACCATTTGCCACTCACCGGTCCAGGTATCCTGCGGCGCGAAATAGATGCGGCGGTAGGCATGTTCAAAACGGCGCTTGCCGGAAGTGGTCAGGCTGTAATGGCTTCTGCGCCCCAATTGTTCGGACACCAGCCACTTTTCCCGCGACAGCCGATAGACACTGGTGCGCACCATGCGCTCGTTCAGGCCCAGTGGTTCGACCAGGCGAATAAAGCTGCCCAGCCAGACGGTACCGCCATGGGCGGCGATGAAATCGCCATAAACCGTGATGATGAGAGAATTGGCGCGGGTCGGGCGCTGCTCGAGGAAATCCTCGATCCACTGGCTGATAAATCGGCTCTTCATAGGTTCCCCAACGAACGGAATGGCTAGTATGCAGCATAAGGCAAGCCATATGTGATACAAAAAACTATACTATATGCATTAAAATTGTGTCATAATATGCCAGTCGAAGGAAATGTTGAGGAATCCGGGTATGGATACAACCCAGGCGAAGTCCATCAAGCATATCCCCACGTACTGCTACAACTGCGTTTCCGGACCGGATTTCATGACGGTCAAGGTGGTGGATGGCGTGGCGACGGAGGTCGAGCCGAATTTTGCCGCCGCCGGGATTCATCCGGCCCATGGCAAGGTTTGCGTCAAAGCCTACGGCCTGGTGCAAAAGACCTACAACCCGAACCGCATCCTGTCGCCGATGAAGCGCACCAATCCGAAGAAGGGGCGCGATGAGGACCCGGGTTTCGTTGCCATCTCCTGGGACGAGGCGCTGGATACCGTCGCCGCTAAACTCAAGGCTACACGCGCCAAAGGTTTTGTCGACGAGTCGGGCGTACCGCGCGTGGCGGCGTCCTTCGGCCACGGCGGCACGCCCGCCATGTACATGGGCACCTTCCCCGCCTTTTTGGCGGCATGGGGGGGGCCGATTGATTTCAGTTTCGGTTCCGGCCAGGGCGTCAAGTGCACGCACTCCGAACACCTTTACGGCGAGTTCTGGCACCGCGGATTTACCGTCGCAGCGGACACCCCCTCTACCCGCTACGTGATTTCCCTGGGCGCCAACGTGGAGTCTTCCGGCGGCCCCTGTGCCGTAATCCGGCACGCCGATGCACGTGTTCGCGGTTACAAGCGGGTGCAGGTCGAGCCGCACCTGTCAATCACAGGAGCCTGTTCGGCGGAATGGGTGCCGATCCGGCCGAAGACCGACCCGGCCTTTCTGTTCGCCCTGATGCATGTGCTGCTGGTTGAGCACCGGCAGGATGAACTGGATGTGCCCTTTTTGCGCGACCGGACTTCTTCACCCTACCTGGTCGGCCCGGATGGCCTGTATCTGCGCGATGCGGCAAGCAGGAAACCGCTGGTCTGGGACGAAAATCGGCAGCAGGCAATGCCATTTGACAGTGCCGGTGTCCGGCCAGCACTTGCCGGGCGTTTCCCCGTGACCGGCGCAGTGAGTGTTGATGCGGATGATGCCTGCAGCCCCATGGACGGCGTCGAGGGTGTCACCGCATTCTCCAAGCTGGTCGAACATATCGAAAAGTACTCGCCCGAATGGGCAGCAGCAATCTGCGATGTCCCGGCGGAGACCATTCGCCGCATCGCCAATGAGTACCTGGACAGTGCCTGTATCGGTGAAACCACGGTCATCGACGGCGTTGCCCTGCCGTTCAGGCCGGTTGCCGTCACGCTGGGCAAGTCAGTCAACAATGGCTGGGGCGCCTATGAATGCTGCTGGGCGCGCACCATGCTGGCAGTGCTGGTCGGCGCGCTCGAGGTTCCCGGCGGCACGCTGGGCACCACCGTCAGATTGAATCGTCCGCATGACAACAGGCACGAGAGCATCTCAGCGGGTGATGACGGCTTCATGGCGCACAAACTCAACCCAACCGACAAGGCCAACTGGGTGGCAAAGCCGACCGGGCGCAACATGCACCGGACGCTGGTGCCGATCGTCGGCAATACCGCCTGGAGCCAGTCGCTCGGTCCAACGCAGCTGGCCTGGATGTTTCAGCGCGAACAACCGGCGGATATGCCCAAGCCGACTTTGCCCGATGTCTGGTTCATCTACCGTACCAACCCGGCGATTTCCTTCTGGGATACGCCGGCGCTGGTCAAGACCATCGCGACCTTCCCGTTTACCGTTGCGTTCGCCTATACGCTGGATGAGACCAACTACATGGCCGACCTGCTGCTGCCGGAAGCGACCGACCTCGAGTCGGTGCAGATGATCCGCGTCGGCGGCACCAAGTTCATGGAGCAATTCTGGGACCACAAGGGCGTCGCGCTGCGTCAGCCCGCGGTCACCGCGCAGGGCAATACGCGTGACTTCAGCTGGATCAGTACCGAACTGGCCAGGCGCACCGGTCTGCTCGAGCCCTACAACGAAGCCATCAACCGCGGCGCGGCCGGCGTTGCCCCGCTGAAGGGGGCGAACTACGATTTCAGCCTGGACCCGACCGTCGAACACGCGCCGGAAGTGATCTGGGATGCGGTGTGCCGCGCGGCAACAACTTCAATTTCCGCGGGCAAGGAAACCCACGATCTGTCCTGGTTCAAGGAGCACGGTTTCTATACCGTGCCGATGTCTCGGCTGGAGTGGTACCTGACGCCCACCATGGAAAAGCTGGGCTTGCGCTACGAACTGCCCTACCAGGAGCGCCTGCTGCGTATCGGGCGAGAACTCGGAAATCGACTGCATGAGCACAAGATGAGCTGGTGGGACCGGCAATTGTCGGAATATGTCGCGCTGCCGGAATGGTTCGATGTTCCCGGGCGCTGGGACGCGGAACTGGTGAATGCCGGCGCCAGGGTCGAGGATTTCCCGCTCTGGCTGCTGACCAGCAAGACCATGCAGTACCACGCCGGCGGCAACGTCGATATCGAATTGATGCGCGAAGTCTCACTGAACATTCGCGGCCATTCCGGAGTGATCATCAACGCCGGCACGGCGGCGGCTTACGGCATTGCCGCGGGCGATCGCGTCGAGATCCGTTCCCATATCGGCTCCACCTTCGGCTGCGCGGTACTCGCCCAGGGCATCCGGCCGGATACGCTGGTCATCCTCGGGCAGTTCGATCACTGGGCCCAGCCTTTTGCCAGCAAGCTGGACATGCCCAGCCTGAATACGATTACACCGATGTCGCTGGAATTGACCGATGCCACCGGTTCTGGCGCCGACATCGTCAAGGTGCAATTGCACCGGCTGGCGGGAGTCGCGGCATGACGCGCTACGTGATGACCATCGATCTGCGCCGCTGCGTCGGCTGCCAGACCTGTACCGCGGCCTGCAAGCAGGCCAATGCAACGCCGCCCGGAGTTCAGTGGCGACGCGTGCTGGACCTGGAAACCGGCGAGTTCCCCAATGTGCAGCGTACCTTCCTGCCCATGGCCTGCATGCATTGCGCCAAGCCCCCTTGCGAGGCAGTATGTCCGACCCGGGCGACCACCCGGCGCGACGATGGCCTGGTGGCGATCGACTACGATCTGTGTATCGGTTGCGCCAACTGCGTCATGGCCTGTCCTTACGACGCCCGCTCGATTGTTCACGATGCGCATTTCGCCTACGGTGATCAACCGCTGCCGTCGGAGGCCATTCGTTTCGACCCGGCGCGCATCGCGGTTTCGATGAAGTGTAATTTTTGCGTGGAGCGTATTGACGAAGCCGCACGCACCGGCCGCACGCCCGGCGTGCATCCTGAGGTGACACCCGCCTGCGTCAATGCCTGTATTGCCAACGCCATGGAGTTCGGCGACATCGACGATCCCGAGAGCAATGTCAGCCGCTTGCTCGCTGCAAGCCGGCATTACCGCATGCACGAGGAACTGGGCACCGAACCGGGTGTATATTACCTGTGGGACAAATCCCGTAGGAAAAATCCCTGTAGGACAAATCTATGAAGAAGACCGCCAAGCGAATATCCGACCTGGTGTCGCCCCGGCAGCAACACAACTGGGATTGGCGCGCCGCCGCCAACTTTATCGCCGGCGGTGCGGGCGGCGGCTTGCTGCTGTGCGTAGCGCTGCTGAGTCTTCCGCCGGCCGCCGCCCGAATGGCGATCGTGCTGGGCCTGGTTCTGATCGGCAGCGGACTGACCTGTGTCTGGTTTGAAATCGGGCGGCCATGGCGGGCGCTGAACGTTTACCGGCATTTCGCCACCTCATGGATGACCCGTGAGGCGGTGGCGGCGCTGCTGCTTTTTGCCACCGGCGGCCTGGCGTTGCTGAGCTTGCAGCCGCTGCCGACGTTGCTCACCGGCATTCTCGGTCTGAGCTTTGTCTTCTGTCAGGCCAACATGCTGGCGGCCAATAAAGGCATTCCGGCATGGCGGCATCCACGCAGCGCCCCGCTGATGATCACCACGGGACTGGCCGAAGGCGCGGGTTTTCTGGCCATCATACTGTCGATTTCTGTTTCCTCGCCCGGCCCCTGGCCGCTGGCTGTTCTGCTGGTTCTGATCGTGACGCGGGCCTTTCTGTGGAAACGTTTTCTCTCTGGTCTCGCGATCGACCGGGCGCCAGACGGGACCTTGCAGGTGCTGAACGGGATGGATTCGGGGTTTGTGCTGGTCGGACACGTGTTTCCCGCGCTGGCTGTGGCCGCCGCCCTGGCGGGCATGCCGGGCCGCGCTGTGCTGATCTTTGTGTCAGGACTTCTGGTGGCCGCCAGCGGTTGGCTGTTCAAATTTGCCCTGGTCAGACGGGCCGCATTTACCCAGGGCCTGGCTTTGTTACACTTGCCTGTGCGGGGGCTGGGCCAGCCGGGTCCGGCCGCCAGGAGAGCAGCGGGTTAGCCGCTGACAAATGGACATGTACGAAGTACGCATTCATGGTCGTGGCGGACAGGGCGCTGTTTCAGCGGCGGGCTTGCTGGCGGCAGCGCTGCTGGAAGAAGGCAAGTTCGCGGTGTCGATTCCCTCCTTCGGCTTTGAACGCCGGGGCGCGCCGGTGGTCTCCTTCCTGCGCTGCAGCGATCGGGAAATCCGTCAGATGACCAATATCTATACACCCGATTGCCTGATCTGCGTCGATCCCTCGCTGGCCAGGTCGGTGGATATTTTCAGCGGCCTCAAACCGGGCGGCACCCTGGTACAGGCCACGCACCAGGCGCTGGAAGACGTGGTCATAGCCGATACCGTCGGTGTCGTTGGCTTGTGCAATGCCATCCATATCGCGCTGGAGATTTTCCAGCGTCCGATTACCAATACATTGATGATCGGCGCCTTTGCGCGCACCACCGGGCTGGTATCGCTGGAAGCACTCAAACGTTCGTTGCAGGATTCCGAATTTCGCGACGCCGGTCTGGCGCAGAATCTCGTTGCGCTGGAGCGGGGCTACAACGAAACCACGGTACATACCATAGAGCGCAGGGTTGCGGCATGAGCAGGCATCACAGCTATCCGCCATTCGACCTGGTCATGAAGAACGTGCCGGATGACCTGTGTCCGGTCGCCACCGTGGTCAGCCCGATGCTGCCCGGCGACTGGCGCAGCATGCGCCCCGTGGTCGATCGCGGCAAGTGCGTCAAGTGCGCTGTTTGCTGGCTGTATTGCCCGGTGCAGTGCGTCGAGGAACACGCGGCCTGGTTCGATTTCAATCTGAAAACCTGCAAGGGTTGCGGCATTTGCGCCAACGAGTGCCCGCATCACGCCATCACCATGATCCCGGAGGCAACATGACCACCGCCACCCTTGCGGCATCGATTCAGGCCCCGCCGCCGAAAGCAGAACGTCATGAAGCAGAACGTCATGAAGCAGAAGGTCATCCTGTGCGAAGGCAACGAGGCCGCCGCTCTGGCAGTCGCCCTGGCACGCCCCGACATGGTGGCCGTGTATCCGATCACGCCGCAGTCTTCACTGGTCGAGCACGTCGCCAAACTGATCGCCGATGGCCGCATGGACGCCGACATCGTCGATGCGGAGGGTGAGCACTCCGTGCTGTCGGTGCTGCAGGGCGCCACCCTGGCCGGCGCGCGCACCTATACCGCGACTTGCGGCCCCGGCCTGGCGTTCATGTTCGAACCGTATTTCCGCACCTCGGGCATGCGCCTGCCGATGGTCATGTCGATCGTGACCCGCGACGGCATCACCCCGCAATCGGTCTGGGGCGGGCACCAGGACGCCATGACGGTGCGCGAGGCCGGCTGGGTGCAGGTGTACTGCGAGACCGTGCAGGAGGTTCTCGATACCACCATCATGGCCTTCAAGATCGCCGAACATCACGACGTGATGCTGCCGGTCAACGTCTGCCTGGATGGCAATTACCTTTCCTATGGCACCTCCCGCGTCGAACTGCCCGGCCAGGCGGAAGTGGATGACTTCATGGGCGTGAAAGACGTCAACTGGCACGTGGCGCTGGACCCGCTGCGACCGATGGCGGTCGATCCGCTCACCGGTGGTTCGGGTGGCTCTGGCCCGTCCAACTTCGTGCGCTATCGCAAGGGGCAGTGCCACGGCATGCAGAACGCCTTGCGGGTGATCAGCGAAGTGCATGAGGATTGGGCACAGCGCTTCGGCCGCTATTTCGCGCCGCTGGTCGAAGACTACCGGCTCGACGGCGCCGACTACGCGATCATGACCCTGGGCAGCATGACCGGGGCGGCCAAGGACGCGGTCGACGAAGCGCGCGATGCCGGCAAGCGGGTCGGCCTGATCAAGGTCAAGACCTTCAGCCCCTTCCCGGTCGAGGCACTGCTGCATTCATTGACAACGATCCAGGCGCTGGGCGTGGTGGACCGCTCGGTCGGCTTCCGCTGGAACTGCGGGCCGATGTACCAGGAAACCATGGGCGTCCTGTACCGGCTCGGCCGTCACGTGCCGTCGATGAGCTTTATCGGCGGACTGGCCGGCGCCGATATCACCGTGGGCCATTTTCATCGCGTCATCGAAGCCACGGAAAATCTGCTTACCGGCCCGGCCCCGGCGGAGCCGGTGTGGCTCAACGAGAGCGACTAAGTCATGGAACATACCAAATACCCCATGGAACATACCAAATATCTTGTAGTCGGCAGCAGTCATGCAGGGCTCGAAGCCATGACCGCGATCCGCATGCATGACGCCGACGGCAGCCTGATGCTGCTGACGCGCGATACGCATCTGCCCTATTCACCCACCGTATTGCCTTACGTGGTCTCCGGCCGCTCGGCGGTGGACAGCGTGTTCCTGCGCGATGATGCGTTTTTCGCCGACAAGCGGATCGAATTCAAACGCGGCGCGGAATTGAAGGCACTGCACACGCAGCGCAACGTGGCGGAACTCGCCGATGGCAGCGAAGTCGCCTATGAAAAAGTCCTGCTCGCGACCGGCGCGGCGCCTGCGATCCCGCCGATGACGGGCATCGAACAGGTGTCGTATCACGTGCTGCGCACGCTGGACGATGCCACGCGGCTGAACGCGGCGATCAAGCAGTCCAGACAGGCGGTGATTCTGGGCGCCGGCCTGGTGGGCATGCACGCCGCGGAGAACCTGGTCAAGGCCGGAGCCCATGTCACCCTGGTCGAAATGGCCAAACATTTGACCGATGGCTATTTCGATCCGGTGGCTGCGGCACTGATCGAAAAGGCATTCACCGACAACGGGGCAACCGTCCTCACCGGCAGCCGGGCGGTGCGGCTTGCGCCCTCGGCGGTCGGCGCCACCGTGACGCTGGAAAATGGCAGCACGCTGGAAGCCGATCTGCTGCTGATCGCCACCGGCGTCAAACCGAATATGGCCTACCTCGATGCGGACGGCGCGGCGTCGACCACGACCGCGGCATCCTGGTCAACGACACCATGCAAACCAGCGTTGCCAATGTCTGGGCGGCCGGCGATTGTGCGCAGGCCAAGGGCTTTTTCACCGATGCCAGAGTGATGAACGCCATCCTGCCGGACGCGGCCGAACAGGGGCGCATCGCCGGCATGGCCATGGCCGGCGACTCGGGGCTGAAAGCCTACCCGGGCGGCGTGCCGGTGAATACCTATCACTTTTTTGGCCGCCACGCGATTTCCGTCGGCAGCAGCCAGCAGCCGGAAGGCGCCGAGGTGGTGACGCGTTTCGACGAGACCAGCGGCCGTTACCTCAAGGCGATTTTCCAGGATGGCCGCCTGCTGGGCATCTATGGCGTCAACGAGTTCTTCGATGCCGGAGTGATGTGCCAGTTGATTTTACGGCGGGTCGATCTGGCGGCGGTGAAGGATCGTTTCCTCGCCAACCCGCTGAGCGTCGGCCGCGAGCTGATGTCCAGGCTCTGGCGCTAGGAGACCGGCAATGGGAAGAAGCTATAACACCATCGCCTTCGACGCCGCCAAGTGCGACGGCTGCGGCGATTGCATGACGGCCTGCGCCAGCGCCAAGACGGGCACCCTGGACCAGAGCCGTTCGCGCATCCAGATCATGGGCAGCGCGACGGACGGCTTCGAACTCGCGCTGTGCCGCCAATGCGCCGACCCCAAGTGCGTCTCGGTGTGTCCGGCCGCGGCATTGAGCAAGAATGGCGAGACCGGCGTCATCGACTGGAATGCCTCGAAGTGCGTCGACTGCCTGCTGTGCACCGTCGGCTGCGTCTATGCCGGAATTTCCCTGGATAGCAGCACCGGGCACGTGATGAAGTGCGATACCTGTGACGGCGCCCCGGCTTGCGTGCCGGCCTGCCCGCACGATGCGCTGACCTATATCACCACCTCGCGCATCTATAACGAGGTCGGCGACTGGGAGGATCTGTTCGCGCCCGGACTGGCCGGTTGCCAGGGCTGCAACACCGAGCTCTTGATGCGCCACACCCTGCGCCGCGTGGGGCCGGATACCGTGCTGGCGACGCCGCCGGGCTGCGTCCCCGGCATGGGATCGGTCGGCTTCAACGGCACCACCGGCACCAAGATCCCGGTATTCCATCCGCTGCTGACCAATACCGCGGCCATGCTGGCCGGGGTCAAGCGCCAATACCAGCGCGTCGGCCGCGAGGTCACGGCGCTGGCCATCGCCGGTGACGGCGGCGCTTCGGACGCCGGATTCCAGTCATTGTCGGGCGCCGCCGAGCGCAACGAGCAGATACTGTTCATGGTCATCGACAACGAGGGCTACATGAATACCGGCATGCAGCGTTCGAGTTGCACGCCCTACGGCGCCTGGACGTCCACTACGCCGGTGGGCAAGGGCTCGGGCGGCATACCCGCACTGGGCAAGACGCAGGATGCCAAAAACCTGCCGCTGATCATGGTCAACCACCGCTGCGAGTATGTCGCCACGGCTTCAACGGCCTACATGGAAGATCTGTACGACAAACTCGACCAGGCGATTCAGGCATGCAAGCGCGGTTTTGCTTACCTGCACGTCTATTCGCCCTGCACCACCGGCTGGAGATTCCCCAGCGACCAGAACATGGAAGTGGCGCGCAAGGCGGTCGAGACCAATTTCGTGGTGCTGTGGGAGTACAAGCCGCAGGATGGCTTGCGCTTCACCCGGCCGGTGGACCGGCCTCTTCCGGTCACCGAGTACCTGAAAGCGATGGGGCGTTTCCGTCACCTCAGCCCGGAGCAGATTTCACACATACAATCCAAAGTCGTGGAAAACCTCGCCTTTGTTAAACAGATGACTCATCGAGAGAGCGTATAAAGAGGCATACTGAAGATAACGCTCAAAATGCGGCGAGGGAGTATTGGTAGATGCAAGCAGCGCCAGGAACAGCGGAGCAATTGAAATGCCCCGCCACAAACGTTCGCCCCTTGACCGGGAACGAGGCCATCGCGCGCGGCGCATGGGAAGCTGGCGTGCGGGTCGCGGCTGCGTATCCTGGCACACCCAGCACCGAAATCATGGAATCCCTCGCCACGTACCCGGCCGCGGACCTGCACGCCCAGTGGTCAACCAATGAAAAGGTCGCGCTTGACGTCGCGATGGGCGCGGCATTTGCCGGCAGTCGTGCGCTGGCGTCGATGAAGCACGTAGGCCTCAATGTCGCCGCCGATGCGTTCATGTCCCAGTCCTACATCGGCGTCAATGGCGGGCTGGTTCTCGCCGTATGCGATGATCCGGGCATTCACAGTTCACAAAACGAGCAGGACACGCGCATTTACGGTCAGTTTGCCAGCGTGCCGGTACTCGAGCCCAGCGATGCACAGGAAGCTCTTGACTTCACGCGGCTCGCGTTTGATATCTCGGAGCAGTTCGACACCATGGTCATCGTGCGCGGCACCACGCGGCTATCACACACGCGCAGCCCGGTAACCATCAGCCCACGCACGGAACATCCGTCCCGCGGATTTCTCGAGAATCCGGCAAAAAACGTGATGATTCCGGCGTATGCGCGGCTCCGTCACGTGGCCATGATCGAGCGCGAGGCGAAACTGAAGGAATACCTGGAGACCTCACCGATCAACCGTTGGGTAACGGGCGATGCAAGTTTTGGCGTCATCACCGCCAGCACCTGTTACCCCTATGTGCGCGAGGTATTGCCCAATGCGAGCGTACTCAAGCTGGGCGCTTCCTGGCCCCTGCCTGAGGGCCTGTTGCGCCGTTATTGCGAGTCAGTCGAGCGCGTGTTCGTGGTGGAAGAGCTGGAGCCAGTGATCGAAAAAGAACTTCGCGCGCTCGGCATCAAGGCCGAAGGCAAGCAGTTTTTCCCGCGCATGGGTGAGTTCTCGCCCGAGATCCTGCGCGCCGGTTTCGAGCGGGCTGGCGTGCTCGCGCCAAGGCCGCGGCAAAGCAGCTGGACACCGGAACCGCTGGTGCGGCCGCCGGTGCTGTGTGCCGGCTGCCCGCACACTTCGAGCTTCATGGCGGTGAGGGCATCGGGAGCCCGCGTGGCCGGGGACATCGGCTGCTATACGCTGGCATGTCTCGATCCACTTAGAGGTATCGACACCACGGTTTCGATGGGCTCCTCCATTGGCAATGCGATCGGCATGTCCAGGGCCGGCGACGTGAAGCCGGTGATGGCCACCATCGGTGATTCGACTTTCCTGCACGGGGGAATTCCCGGGCTGATCGACGCCGTGTATAACCAGGCGAACATCACCGTGCTGCTGCTGGACAACCACACCACGGCGATGACCGGCGGGCAGCAACATGCGGGCACGGGCAAGACGCTGCGCGGCGAGGAGGCGCCAAAGGTGGATTACGAGGCGCTGGTGCGGGCAATCGGCGTGGAATGGGTGCGCACGATAGACTCCTATGATCTCGCGCAGACGTACCAGACACTGCGCGAGGCGATCATGCACCGCGGCGTGTCGGTCATCATCTCCGATCGCCCTTGCGTACTCGACCCGGTCAAGATCAAGGGACCCGCGCTCGTGATCGTTAACGAGCACTGCAATGCCTGCCAGTCGTGCATGAACCTGGGCTGCCCTGCCCTTACCTGGGGGGAAGACACCTTCGAGGGCCGGCACAAGGTCAAGATCGATCAATCGCTTTGCATCGGCTGTACGCTGTGCGCGCAGGTTTGCACCGTGGATTGCATCAAGCCGGCTTCGACGTTGATTCAATGAGCAACCTGACCAACTCGCAGAGCAAGGTCGAAGGCCAGTCGCTGCAGCTCTCCGCGGCCAAGGCTCGGGAACCGATAAACGTACTGATCGTGGGTGTCGGCGGCCAGGGTGTGATCATGGTGTCCAAAGCGCTGGCCTGGCTGGCCCAGTCCCGGGGCTTCGAAGTCAAGCAAAGTGAAGTGCACGGCATGGCCAAGCGCGGGGGCACCGTGTTCAGCCATGTGCGCTTCGGTCAACAGGTGTGGTCGCCGACCATCCCCATGGGCGAAGCCGATATCCTGATCGCGCTCGAATGGGCCGAAGGCCTGCGCTGGCTGCCTTACCTGCGACCCGGTAGCGGGATTTTTATCTGTGACACCAAGCGCATCGTGCCGCCTTTCGCCTGCCTGAACCGGCGCCCGGGCGCAGCCCTGCGCTACTCGCGCGAAACGCCAGCTGAAGTCAAGGCGCATGTGGCCGAAGGTTATGCCATTGACGCCACCCGCATGGCCGGGGAACTTGGCAACGAGCGCACCGCCAACGTGATCCTGATCGGAGCCCTGTCCACGGCACTCGAGTTTCCGGTGGAGGACTGGGAAAAGGCGCTCACCGAGTTTGTGCCGAAGAAGACCCTAACGGTTAACCTCGATGCCTTCCATCTCGGGCGCAGGTGGATCGACCAGGCACGATCAAACCCTGCGGAAATGGAAGCCCCCGCCACCAAGGCTGCTGCGCCCAAGCACGTTGCCTATAGCGTGCGCCTGGAAATCACCCAGGAATGGTGTAAAAGCTGCGACATCTGCGTCAAGCTCTGCCCCGAACGCTGCCTGCAGCTGAACGGGGAGCGGATCGTCGAATTGGCGCAGCCGGAAAAGTGCACTGGCTGCCGGCTGTGCGAACTGCTGTGCCCGGACTTCGCCATCCGCGTTTACCTGGATAGCGTTGTTCCCGGTATCGCCAGTGCCGGGCAGGGCGCCACAGCATGAGCGCCATCGCTTCCGCAGCTGCGCCCAAAACCACGATCCGCCTGGTCTCGGGCAACCATGCCTGCGCGCTGGCTGCCGTCGCCGCAGGCTGCCGTTTCTTTGCCGGTTATCCGATCACACCTTCCTCGGAGGTCGCAGAGCGCCTGTCGCAGCTGTTGCCCGAAGTCGATGGCGTGTTCGTGCAGATGGAAGATGAAATTGCCTCGATCGCCGCAGTGATCGGCGCCTCCATGGGCGGCGTCAAGGCGCTGACCGCAACCAGCGGCCCGGGCTTTTCACTGAAGCAGGAGAACATCGGTTACGCCGCAGGGGCCGAGATTCCGTGCGTGATCGTCAACGTGATGCGCGGCGGACCCTCGACCGGCATGCCGACACGGCCGTCACAGGGCGACATCATGCAGTCGCGCTGGGGCAGTCACGGCGACTACCCGATCATTGTGCTCGCGCCGGCGTCGGTGGGTGAAATCTATACCGAGACCCTGCGCGCCTTCGATCTCGCCGAAAGCTTGCGCACGCCCGTGGTGCTGCTCTATGACCAGGTGGTCGCGCAACTGACCGAGACCGTCGAGCTGCGCGCCAGTGACCGTCTGGTGCGCATGGAACGTAAATGGGCGAGCGGACCGCCCGAGGCCTACCTGCCTTATGCCGCGGACGAGGATGGTATCCCGGCCATGTCGCGGCCAGGTGCGGGCTATCGCGTACACACCACCGGCCTGAACCACGCCGAAAGCGGCTTTCCGACACAGAATCCGCAGGCCGTGGCGCGCAACCTCGGGCGTTTGCTGAGCAAGTTCGAGCGGCATCGCGACACCATCGACTCGTGGCAAACACTGGCCTGCGAGGATGCCGAGGTACTGGTGGTGGCGATCGGCATCACTGCGCGAGCCACCATGCGCGCGATCGACATTGCGCGTAAAAACCGCGTTCGCCTGGGTCTTTTCCGGCCGATAACTCTATGGCCGTTTCCGGAAAATGCCTTGCGCGAGGCGGCCGCGCGCGCACGCTTCGTACTGGTCCCGGAAATGAATGCCGGGCAACTGAGCCTGGAAGTCGAACGCATCCTCGGCAAGCGGGTGGATGCCATCCACCGCTTCAATGGCGAACCGATCACGCCGGCGGAAATTGCCGCTGCTGCAGAGAAGCTGGCAAAGCAGGAGGCGGCGCAATGATCGTCGACTCAGCGGCCGAATTCGACGTGCGGGAATATCTGCGTTTGGATATGATGCCGCATTTTCTGTGCCCGGGCTGTGGCCATGGTATCGCGCTCAGGGCGCTGCTGTGGGCAGTCCAGGAACTGGGCATCAGCAAAGACCAACTCGCGGTGGTGTCCGGCATCGGTTGCGCCGGCCGGCTCTCGGCCTACATCGACGCCAATACCTTTCACGTGACCCATGGACGGCCGCTCGCCTATGCCACCGGGCTCGCACTGGCGCGGCCCGACCTGCACGTGGTCGTGATCACCGGTGACGGCGACTGCCTTGCCATCGGTGGCAACCACCTGATCCACGCCTGCCGGCGCAACCTGAAGCTCACGTGCCTTATGCTCAATAACGAGGTCTACGGCATGACTGGCGGCCAGGTATCGCCGACGACCGCGGAATCCCGCCTGACGAGCACTACGCCGCTGGGCAACTCGGAGCCGAATTTCGATGCCTGCGCGCTCGCTGCCGCAGCGGGCGCGAGCTTCGTCGGTCGCGAAGTGACGCATCACGTACCCAAGCTGAAGGAACTCATCCGTGCGGGCCTGGCACATCCGGGCTTCGCCTTCGTCGAAGTGCTCTCGGATTGCACCGAGGTCTTCGGGCGCAAGAACGACCTGGGCTCCTCGGCCGAAATGGTGCTGCGACAGAAAAGTGACCTGCGCCCCAGCGCCTATCGCGACTCGGTCGACACGCCCTTCCGATCGAACGATCTGGCCACCGGCATTCTTGTAAAAACAGACCGGCCCGAGTATGGCACCGCCTACCGCAAAGCGGCCGCTGCGCAGCGCGCCAGAAAGGCGACGAAATCGGGCAAGGAAGGAAAAACCTGATGCCCAATAAGAGGTTCGAAATCCGTATCGGCGGCACTGGCGGACAGGGACTGATTCTGTGCGCCGGGATGCTCGCCGATGCGTTGTGCACGATGAACAAACGCGTGGCCCAGTCGCAGACCTATGAGCCGACTTCGCGCGGCGGTTACTGCAATTCAGACCTGGTGATTTCCGATCGCGAAGTGGATTACCCGCTCGCCACAGCGCTCGATTGCCTGGTGCTGCTGGACCGGCTCGCGATCAAGCCCTCCCAGGCCCTGCTGAAACCAGGGGCACTGGTGATCGCGGACACGCGTCTCTGCCCCGATTTGCCCGAGGGTGATTTTCGGGCCCACCAACTGCCGTTGAGCCGACGCGCTATAGACCTGGGCAGTGAACGCGTGGCCAACATCGTGGCGCTGGGCGCGCTGGGCGCACTCGCCGGAATCTGCGAACGCAGCCTGCTCGAGCGTGCGGTGCGCGCAAAAACACCGAAGAGCTTTCTCGACCTCAATATGGATGCGCTGGCGGCCGGTTACAGCCTTGTCGCGTAACCAAGCAACCAAGGGGTTACCCCTTACGCCAGCCTCAGGGTCTCCAGGCCTGCCTGCAAATCCTCCAACAGCATTTCCAGGTGCTGCTTATGGGTGCGGAATGATATGACCGCGATCCGGATGGCAAAGATCCCCTGTAACACGGTTCCGCTCAAATAGGACCGCTGGCGCCGGTTGATCTCGAGCAGCAGTTCGCGCGACTGGCGGTTACGTCCTTCCAGGCCTTGTCCGCGATCACGAACCGCAAAGGCGATCACCGTCAACTCGGTTCTGACCAGGACTTCCAGGGCGGACAACTGGCGAACCTCGTGTTCCATCCAACGGGCGAGATCGAGTTTTTCATCCAGTTCATCGCGGAAAGCGCCCGCGCCATGCAACTTCAGCGGCAACCAGGCCCGCATGCCGCGAAAAGGCTTGCTCAGCTCCGGCGACAGTTCACAAAACTCCATCAGGCCAGCGTCAGTGTTTGCGGGCGGCATGTAATCGGCTCTTTGCCGGTAGGTCCGGTGCAGGCTTGCGCCATCCCGTACCAGCAAGGCGCCCGTGCCGTAGGGCAGAAACAGGGTCTTGTGCGGGTCCAGTACCACGGAATCGGCGCTTTCAATACCCCGTAGCGCCTTCTTGCCCCGTTGCGTGAGGCAGAAAAACCCGCCGTAAGCGCCGTCGACGTGGAACCACATTCCTTCGCTTTTCGCCAACCGCGCACAATCCGGCAATGGGTCAATTGCCCCGCTGTTGGTCGTTCCTGCGCTGCCAACCAGCAGAAAAGGCCGCATACCCAGCCTGCGATCTGCCGCGATCGCCTGCCGCACCTTTGCCAGGTCAAGCCGGTAGTCATCATCCGCCGCGATGATGCGCAAATTGCCGCCCGGGAAACCGGCCAGCCGCACCGCTTTTTCAACGCAGTGATGGGCCTGGTCGGAGATATAGATGGTGCCGCGGGAAAAGTCCTCGCCAAGCATGACGTGGCGCGCCGTGATGACAGCGCTCAGGTTGGCAATGGAACCACCTGAGGACAGGAAGCCGCCCGAGGTGTCCGGCAGGCCCAGGATCTGGCAGAACCAGCGAATCACATTGGCTTCAACCTGGTTCAGCGCCGGGGCGATGGCCGCCGTGCCGGTGTACCGATTCAGACTGTTGGAGATCAGGTCGGCAACCGCGCTCTCGAACAGGCCGCCGCAGCCGATGTAGGCCATGAAACCACCTGCTATGGTGTTCACGCTTTTCGGCGCAATTTCCTGAAAAACCTGATGCAGCAGGGTCTCGACGTCCGCCGATGATTCCGGCAGAGGCTCGACCAGCGATTGCAGATACTCAGGCGTGGCCGCGCCGGTACCATCCATCGGCTGATCGGGCAGCGTGGTCAACAGGCGCACGATGTGATCCATGGCCGCATCGACCATTCGCCTCATCTGCGTCTCGGAAAGCTCCAGCGGGTGACTTGCCAAAGCAGCGATTTCGGTGACTTGATGTGATGGTTTTTTCATGGTGCTTATCTTAACAGGGGTCACAGCACCATTTCCGCCGGATATGGTTTCTGCACCGGATATGCCCCCTGATCCGCGCTCATATCCTATATACCCTCAACAAATGTGGTAAACCGGCTTGACCCGGCCTGAGGGCAGCGTGATCATTCCATGCTACTCCCCGGATCAGGGGACTATTTGGAGTTAGAACTCTAAAGGCTGCGCGAGTATAATTTCCTGCATGACGAACGCCGCACGACAATTGATCGACTCCTTCGAGGCACTTCCAGAGCACGAAAAGCACGAAGTGCTTGGTCAGCTCCTGCGTTGCCTCATGGATAAGCCCTATACGTCGCTGTCCGATGAGGAGCTGACTGACACGGCGGATATACTCTTTCAGGACTACGATAGCCGAGAGGCTCAGGGGTGAGAGCCCCGCGTCGAGGGGAGATTTGGCTCATTGACCTTGGTCTCGCCGCGAAGATTCGCCCCTGCTTGGTTCTTGGTGTCCCTGATGCAGACGAGGACCGCGCGCTCGTCAGCGTGATCCCTCACACAACAAGTTTGCGCGGCACCCGATTTGAGATAAACGTTTCCGCACGATTCCTCAAGACCGGCGCATTTGACGCGCAAGGCATTGTCACCATCCCTACTGTGCGACTGATGCGGCCACTTGGAACACTGTCACTCGAACAGCTAAACGAAGTGAAGTGTGGAGTATGTCTGTGGCTCGGCATCAAAAGCGAGTTCTAACTTTAGGTGCAGCGGACGCCTGTCGGCGCCGCTGACCATGACGTTCAATTCATGCCAAGCGCAACCATTAAAATATTCCTCGCCCACGGAGACCCAAAACGGCTCCGAACGGCAGAGATATCAAACTGGACAGGCAAAGCCGTCGCAGGCCCAAGAAGCGAATTCGATAGTGTACTTGCCCGAGAAGAGTCACAAAATTCTGGCGTGTACTTTCTCACAGGAGTTGACCCAGAAACTGGAAAGAGTGCCGTATATGTTGGAGAGGCGGAGTGCATTCGAGACAGAGTGAAAGGCCATCTCGACAAGGAATTCTGGAACCACATCGCCTACTTCACGAGCAAAGACGAAAACCTGACCAAAGCCCATATCAGGTATCTCGAAGGACGGTTAATCGAACAGGCCAAACAAGCTGGCCGGGCTGACGTTAAAAACAGCCAAGGCAGTGGGTCACGCCTACCCGAATCAGACCGCGAAGATATGGAAATCTTTCTTGAGAAAATCCACCAGTTGTTGCCCGTGCTGGGAGTCGAAGTCCTGGTTCCAACAACAGTCAGTGCAGAAAGCGCCACTGAGCTTGAGCCTCTGTCCTGTGAAATAAAAGGACTCAAGGCCGCGGGGCATTTGACTCCAAATGGAATAGTTGTGTTTGCCGGATCACAAGCCGTTCTGAACGAACGCCCTTCCTCTCAGAAGTACCCGTGGGCATTCAATATGCGGCAGAAGCTAAAAGAAGAAGGCGCACTTGCTGTAAAAGCAGATCATCTTTTGTTTACTCAAGATGTTGAGTTTTCCAGCCCCAGTGCTGCAGCCGCCGTTATTCACGGTGGTCATGCAAATGGCCTCATATCGTGGAAGAACAAAGATGGTAGGACCCTCAAAGAGCTTGAATCCGTATAACACGTCGCCCAATCTGACTCGCCATTTCGGCGCTTCGCAGCTCGCAGGTTAGCTCTACGTCAGACCGGCCGGGCTGGCGCAGACACCAGAAGCATCTGATTACACCTCCATCCAGCAACGCATCCAGGCACCGGATGACCCCGGGCTGCGTCGGTCGGGTAGCCCCAGGCAGTTGCCCACCCGGGGCTCCCACAGATCCGGACGTGCGGAATTCCCGCATCCGGCTCCTCGGATCAGCGCGTCGCTGCGCCACGGTAAATACTGTGAACCACGCGCGGGGGTGGCAGGGGATAACGGATCAGCAACCGGCGGAAGCGCTCCCAGTCCATACCCGAACGGTTGGACCGCCGACTCAGCCACTTGCGCCAACTGCGTTCCACCTGCCGTTGAAAGCGCCACAGCGCTCGCGCGTTGCCGGTGATGCCGTAGTAGGCGTAATGACCCATGAGTTGGCGCGCGAGTGCCGCGTGTTGCTCCGCGACCGGGCGGTGGCGCCACCGTCGACACCACTGCCCCACCCGGTACACGGCGCGGGCCAAGCGCCCCTTCGCCGTTTTGCGTTGGATAATCCAGCGTCCCTTCCTGGAACGTCCCCAGTAGTGGGTGAACCCCAGCAGGTCAAAGCACCGTCCTCCCGGCGAATCCTTGCCGGGCGGGCGGAATTCAACCAGCCGGGTCTTGTCAGGGTGCAGTTGCAGTCCATACTTGCCCAAGCGCTTGGGCAGCACCGCCAGCACCCGGCGGGCATCTGCTTCCCGTGCGAACGCCAATACCGCATCATCGGCAAAGCGGATCATAAAGGCCCGCCCGTGCAGTCGCGGTTTGACCTGGTG
>CAVPUV010000008.1:0-30809 GCA_963708905.1 uncultured Gammaproteobacteria bacterium
TCATGCGCGAGCAGGTGATTGCCAGGCAATCAGGCGAAATTCCTTAAGTTAGGAAATTTACTGGGAAAAGGGCTTTTACTTTGCTTATACTCGTTTATGGAAGCAAGCCCGTTTACAGTTATTGTTACCAAGCTGCATCCCCCGGTGACTCTCAGCGCAATGGTGACACGTCAGCGTCTTCTGCGGCAGTTTGAAGAGGCGCCATTACGCAAAATGACTCTGGTGCAATCTCCTGCGGGCTTCGGTAAAACAACCTTGTTGGCGCAATGGAGAAAAGCACTGCCGTTTGCCTCTGGCTGGCTTTCATTGGATAAGGATGATGTCGAGCCTGTCAGATTCCTGGTATATCTTATTGCCGCGCTGCAGTCGACCGGTTTGATATCAGGGAAAGAGGCAAAACATTGTCTTGATGGCGGCGGACGTTTGGTTGCTCATGACGTTATAGGTTGTTTGATCAATGAAATCGTCGAACTGAAGAATCATCTGGTGTTATTTCTGGATGATTATCAACTGGTGGATAAACCCGAGATCAGCACCATACTCCAGGACCTGATTAACTTCTCATCCTCGAATTTCCATCTGGTGCTTGCTTCCCGTACGGCGCCTTCTCTTCCGGTCGCGAATTTGCGTGCGCGGAATATCATTACAGAATTTACCGAAGCGGATATTCGATTTAATGTCGAGGAAGCGGCAGGCTTTATTGTTGATCAACGCGGCGTAAATTTATCGCCGCAAGAAATTCTTGCTTTACATGGAAAAACCGAGGGCTGGATTGCCGGATTGCAGTTGGCCACACTTTCTTTACGCGATCCAAATCATCGGCAGAATTTTATCAAAGACTTCTCTGGCAACATCAGGGATGTTGCCGATTACCTTGCGTCTGAAGTATTGAATCAACAGACTGAGGCCACACAGAGCTTCTTGCTGAAAACTTCAATCCTTGAGCGAGTAAATGCAGAGGTGGCCAGGGCTCTCACTGGCTGCGGTGATAGCCAGTTAGTCCTGGAAAATCTGGAAACAAGCAATTTGTTTCTGTTTCCGTTGGACAGCACAAGGTGTTGGTATCGCTACCATCACCTTTTTCGGGAGTTTTTGTTATCCCGTTTGCGCCGTGATTGTCCGGCAGAACTGAATAGTCTTTTCTACTCAGCCTCTCAATGGTTTCTTGAGGTGGGGTTAACCGAGGAAGCGATTAACTATGCATTGGAAACTGATGATGGTGAGTATGCCGCCACTCTGGTTGAGGATCATGCCCTGAGATTAATTTATGACGGACGCTTGCCACAAGTAGAGCGGTGGATTCGCAAGGTCCCAAAAGAAATCTCTAACCGGCGTTTTCGTTTACGCATCTTCCATTGCTGGGCGTTGATGCATATGGGGATGTGGCAGCAAACAGATACGATTCTTGATGAGACCGAGAAAAGGCTAAAGGCTAAACAGCTTGGGGATAAAGCCTTGCCAGCGAAAGAAGCAGAGTTATTAAACGCGGAAATTGACGTGTTGCGACTGGCAAATGCCGTGGTCAGTGACAATGTTGATAGAGCGGTTATCCTCGGCGCCAAACCGCTGCCTGAGGAACAGGTGTTTTCCTTTCCTGCCGGAACCCAGGCCAATGCAATGGGCTTTTTGTCGCTGGCCAGAAGCGAACTGTCCGAAGCAGTTGCGTGGGGACAAAGGGCGCTCGTCAGGCATCGTCAGAGTGGGTCCGTTTATGGACAAGCATATGCGCACTGCTTGATAGGGCTGTCTTTGCTTACCAAAGGCGCTTTACACGCCGCTTTGGAACAGATGGATAGGGCCGAGCAATTATTGGTCAGTGAGTCGCGCAATCACTCCTTTAGCGCCGCCATGGTCGGAGTGTTGAGAGGAGCGATTCTTTACGAGTGGAATCAGTTGGAAAAGGCTCGTGAATTGCTTGTCGATAGCCTTCCTTTGGTCGAAGAGTGTGCCCACCTCGAGATTCGTAATCTGGCATTTATTGTTCTTTCCCGTATTGAGCAAGTGGGTGGTCACTACAGTGCGGGGTTAGAGTTTCAGAGTCGCGCATTAAGTGCGAGCCGGGAAAGCCTTATTGATCGTACCCGTGCCCGATTGTCCTACGAACGAGTTCGTTTGTTACTAGATCAGGGGAAAGTGAATGATGCTTTGGATGAGGCCAGGGGCTTGGGTATCCATACCAGTGATGTCAAACCACATCCGAATTGTTGGGAGCAGGTTTCCTTCTTTCATTACCTTATATACTGTCGTTTGGCCTTGGCAGAGGGAAAACCCAAGTCGGTAATAGCGTTATTGCCATCCTTGCAAACACTCACTCGCAAGGCGGCTCGTGAAATGATGGCACTCGAGGTCGGATTGATTTTAGCCCAGGCGCATTTCCAGGCAGGAGATAAACACGAGGCTTATGCTTGTGCTCTTGAGGTCCTGGAAGCTTCTCACCACGAAGGTTATTTGCGTTTGTTCTTGGATGAGGGCATGGGTGCGGAAGCGCTGTGGCTCAGTGTTCTATCTCATCTTGAGCAAGAACCAAAAGGCGGGTCATTGCCGGTTCGGGACTATCTGCGAAAGATCCTTCACGCACTACAGAAGCCACTGCGGGAGGCAAAACAACCGCAAGCGACGCAACAGACGGAATTCCACGTTAGAGGTGTTTCGGGGTTATTGGAAGATCTCAGTACCCGGGAAATGAGTGTGCTGGCATGGATGGCGAAAGGTCTTTCCAATAAACAAATTGGTGAACAATTGTTTGTTTCGGTCAATACCATTCGCTGGCACGTCAGCAATATTCTGACCAAATTCGGCGCGCAAAATCGTACCGAGGCAGTTGCCAAGGCGAAGGAATTGGGTCTCATCTAGCAAATTCATTTACCTCCCCCGTTTTTTTTCTGATCTTAGATGGCCCGTCCAAATGGACAGGTTGGGTTATTGATAAATTCCGTCCATTTGCATCGGTAATCACCTTTGCAGCTGTTTTATATTTCAATAGCGGCAATAGACACACTGTGAGGCTATGTGTCCTTTTTAGCTGGAGAAGGAGGCAAAATTGATGTATTTCAAAAAAAGTAATGCCATACATTTGTTGCTGATGACAAGTTTGTCAGGAGCAGTCAGTGCAGTGGGAGGAGAAAACGCCAATGCTGAGACAGGTTTTGTTATTGAGGAAATAATAGTTACAGCTCAGAAGCGCGAACAGTCATTACAGAAAGTAGGTATCACTATCTCGGCTTTTAATGAAGATACGATTAACAAATTAGGCTTGGACGATATGGAACAATTAGCGGCAACCGTTCCGAACCTTCAAGCGCTGGAACGTCGTAGGATCGCCGTCGTTTCGTTTGCGCGGTATTGGTTTGAATGAATTTCAAGCGGGCTTTGACAGCCCGGTCGGCATTCATTTGGATGAAATTTTCTTAAGCAAACCGTTTCTGTCTTCAATGGGATTTTTTGATGTACAGCGAATAGAGGTGCTTAAAGGGCCGCAGGGTACGGTCTTTGGCCGTAACACCACAGGTGGTGCGGTTAACTATTACAGCAAAAAGCCTACCGAAGAATTTCAGGCAGGCATCAAAGCTTCTTATGGCCGTTTCCAAAGGTTTGAAAGTGAAGATTATGTTAGCGGACCTTTAAGTGACCATTTGAAGGGGCGCCTTGCAATTCGACTTATTGACCAAAATTCCGGTCCTTACCTGAATCTGTTCAACGGTAATAAACTTGGCGATGCCAAGCAATACCAGGTGCGCGGTATGTTGGATTGGGCACAGAACAACACAGATGTGTTGTTTACCGCACATTACGGGAGCAAGGAAGCGGAACTGACACCCTATGATAATCTCTTTCAATCGGTACCGGGTGGAGCCCGGGATACGGCACCGACAACCAACCCTATTGGCCGCTTCACAGTGAATCAGGATTATTATCCGACCACTGATAGTGAGTCATCCGGTCTGAATCTACGGATTGAACATGAGTTTGGCTTGGGAACTCTGACGTTACTGAGCTCTTATGAAACGTTTGAGCGAGACAACCGTGAGGACAGTGATAATACACCTATCGTAACGCTTAATATCGATTGGTATTCCGACATCGACCAATTCACTCAGGAATTACGTTTTGCTGGCGCGCAAGGCAAGTGGAACTATTTGATTGGGGGTTATTACGAACGAGATGAACTGGTGACCGTAGAACGTGCCAATGCCAGTGACTTGATTGGTTTACAGCTTGGCGCAGATCACCGGATTGATACAGATTCATTTGCCATTTTTACATCGCACGAGTACGCATTTACCGACAGCCTCAGCTTGGTGCTGGGTGCCAGGTACACCAGAGAAAAAAATGAAATAGAAGGCGATAGCTATGCCGCATTACCTACTGCCATACCTTTGGGTAATGAAGACCGTATTGCGGTAGCTGACCGATTCGATATCCCCGGTGTTTTTGGGGCAGACCCGGCCGCTATCATGAGAAGCCGTACGGACGATGACATCAATTTTAAATTGGGTTTGAATTATTATGCTACGGATGACAGTCTGGTCTTTACTTCAGTTTCGACAGGCTTTCGTAGCGGTGGTTTCGATCTCGCTTTTGGCGCGCCATCTTTGATAACTTTTGACCCTGAAGATGTCACGTCATGGGAACTGGGATACAAATCCAGCTTTGCCGATAAAAAAGTCACTTTCAATACATCCATTTTCTATACTGAATTTGATAACTATCAAGAAAACGTCAACATAGCCGGCGAACTGGTTCCGCGACGTTGCAATATCGGCAAACTGGAAACCTTCGGGCTGGAGTTCGAAACAATCTGGCAACCTTCTGAGCATTGGCGTATCCAGCTTGCAGCCGGTTACTCCAACGCAGAAATAGCTGAAGTGAGTAACGATGCTACCGGCATCCCCTTTGCTGTGGATGGTACGCCTCTCAAGGGAAATAAACCTGTTAACACCCCCGAATGGTCTTATGGCGCCATCCTGGATTTCAGCCATCCGATCACTGACAGCATGCGCCTGGAATTGGTTGCAAACTACAGTTGGACGGATGAACGATTTCTCGAAATTCAGAATGCCACAGATCACCTGGTTGAATCCTTCGGCAAGCTGGACCTTAGTGCTTCCGTGGTCTCCGGTGATGGGAAATGGCGGGTCAGTGCCTGGGGTAAGAATGTTACCGATGAAGACTATTTGCGCTACATCAACGATGTACCTGCCTTTGGCCTTTTCCTGGTCATTAACGCAGAACCTGCAACTTATGGTATTTCCGTTGAATACAACTTCAACTAGGCAATTATAAATAAATTGGGTGAGTGGGTTTATTGCTCACTCACTGCGCTCTATCTGGAGGTAGATAATGACTACTGGATTCGTCTGGCACGAAAGTTACGCCTGGCACGATACAGGCACCCATGCGGCTTTTGTTCCTGCTAATGGTAAGACGGTGCAACCTGATACGCATGGTGAAGACCCTGAAACCAAGCGGCGTTTTCGGAACTTGTTAGAAATGAGCGGGCTTTGGGACAAGCTGGTACATGTGCCACCTCGTCCGGCAACGGAGGAAGATATTCTTCGTTTTCATACGCCTGAATATCTAAAGGTAATACAGGAATTAAGCAACTCCGGAGGGGGTGATACGGGAATTATCACCGTCTGCGCACCAGGTAGTTATGAGATTGCGATGCTCTCAGCCGGCGGTGTCCTGGCAGCGGTCGACGCCGTTTTGGATGGTCAAATTAAAAATGCCTATGCTCTGGTTCGACCGCCGGGTCACCATGCCATGCCTGATGAGGCAAGGGGTTTTTGTATCTTTGGTAATGCAGCTATCGCAGGCAAATACGCTTTTGCAAAGAAAGGACTTTCACGCATTGCCTTTGTGGACTGGGATGTTCACCACGGTAACGGTACCGAAGCGGCATTTTGGACAGACCCAAATGCATTGACCATTTCCATTCACCAGGACCGTTTCTATCCCCCCGATCGTGGTCTGATTCATCAGATGGGTGAAGGTGCGGGAGAGGGTTACAATATTAATGTACCCCTTCCTCCGGGTTCTGGTGTCGGTGCCTATATCGCAGCGTATGAACGGGTAATTATTCCCGCGCTGCAGCGCTTTAAACCAGACTTGATTATTGTGCCTTCTGGTTTTGATGCAGGTGCGCTTGATCCCTTGGGACGGAATATGATGCACAGTGAAGGCTACCGGGAATTGACGAAAATGCTAATGGCGGCAGCAGACGATCTCTGTAAAGGGCGCCTGGTAATGTGTCACGAAGGTGGCTACTCGCGGTCAACAGTCCCCTTCTACGGACTTGCTGTCATGGAAGAATTAACCGGAGTGCAAACGGGAGTTACAGACCCTTTTCTCGATATGGTAAAAGCTTTTGCAGGACAGGATTTGCAACCACATCAGGAGCAAGTTATCGAAAACGCGAGGAATTTGTTACCTCGTATCAGGTAATCAGCCGGAAGGAGCTTGAATGATGGGTTAAATGCCATAGTCGCGCTCAATCTTCGCAATCCGAACTTTAAACTCGGAGTACCACACCTGATGCCCAAGGCGTTGAGCCTCAAGATGTTCGGCGTTCTGCTTCCAGTTCCTGATGGCTTCAATACTATCCCAGTATGAAACAGTGATTCCCAGCCCCTCGCGTGCTGACTCAACACCCAGGAACCCTTGCTGTTGCGCAGCCAACTCCAGCATCCGCTCAGCCATGGCCCCGTAGCCATTATCGCCTTCGGTGCGAATTGAGCTAAAAATCACGGCGTAATATGGCGGGCCTGGAGTTTTAGCGGTGCGTGACATGATTTCCTCCTCTATAAAATCCCGCACCGGGTCGAGTTTGTGGACGAGTTTCCGCTGACCGTGACCGGCAAGATACAGAAATTCATCATGCGCGAGCAGATGATTGCCAGGCAAGCAGGCAATAACACCTGAGTTAAGCCGAGCCACGAAGCGGTTCCACTTTGAACCAACTGTTATGCCTCACCATTTTTGGACTTCACCATCTTCACCTGAAGCTCGCACCCTACAGCCTGAGCGTAACGACGAAGAGTTGCCAGTGATGGTGAATGCTTGCCGTTGCTCAGGGAAGACTCAAGGCGGGTAATGGCTGGCGCCTTGGTGCCCATGCGATTCGCCACTTGGGACTGGGTCAGACCTGCGCGCTGCCGAGCTCTAAGCATTTGCCTGAGCAGGCAGAACTCTGACTCCAAGCTCTCGTATGCGGCACGAGTTTTCGGGTTAGCCAATGCCCGTTGTTTAAGTTCAGCGTGACTCATTACTCTTTACCTCCAACATTCGGCGACGGGCGATCTGCAGCTCTTTAGGCGGAGTTTTCTGCGACTTCTTGACAAAGCCGTGCAGCATGACAATGCATTTGCCTACGAGCGTGCAGTAAAACACCCGAGCGATTCCTTCGTGAGCTTTGACCCGAAGCTCGTATAAGCCATCTGACATCGCCCGCGTATGCGGCAACCCCAGATTGGCCCCAAACTCCAGCATCAGATCAGTAAGCCGGAAGTATTTGGCCGCCAGACTGGGCGAGAGCTCAAGGATGAACTGCTCGACGTCTTGATGTGAGTATTCGATGCTCCAGGCCACGCCAATAGAATAACATATATGTTATGTCATGTGGAGGCTTTTGAATCAAAAGCTTAAATATCTCCTGCGGGTTCTGACGCAAAGCTGCAATGTCCTTGGGTTCCAGACCGAAGGCCCAATCACCCTGATCGCCATACACCATCGTTCCCTATCACCGCAGCGGTATATTGACGGCGGAAATCATATCAACGCTGCAATAAGCCGCGCCCGCGCAGGCGCGTCAGCGCTGAGAAGGCATCCGCTCGACCGTGATGCTGGGCAGAATCACAATGCAATTTGCAGAGCGGCCCTCAAGTCTGCACACCAATCTTCGTAAATGCTCCTTCCTGTATGGGGATTTATCTCAAGCGGCAAGAAGCAGGGCTCAATATTCGACAGGAAGTATTTACTCAAAGTCATTGAGCGGAACTTGGTAAATGCCCCGGGCACATTGTGAACGATCGCATTCCGCGTCCGTCGGATATCTTCTATATAGGTCACTGCGCCAAGAGCGTCCTGCAATTGAGAAAAGTTAGGAATATTGAGAAGTTTTGCCGCGCGTATCGCGCAATTCGGAATATGCCAATCCGGCTCCCAGTCGGCGGCCATGTTTTTCTTAGGACTCCACTTGTGCCTGAGAATATTCATCATTTTCTTCTCGGACTGGCCAGAGCTTGCTTGTACGATCTGCCGTGATCGAAAATTCCATTGATCGTGAAGCTTGATAACAAGATAGGACAGGATTATTTCGCTTCGGGTCACTTCTCCGGTCGCCGACGCCTCAAGAAAGAGGGCATCAAGTCGATTCAGCACTGCGTCGAATCGCAAGGCCGGTCTATTCACGGTCTATTTGCCTATGGCATTTATGAACGCTCCTATTCTGATCTTCCGGGTACGTATTCTGTGCGTCGACGAGCCAGACGCTTTTTTGAATTCCGTGTCGACATCCTCATCCAGTTCTTTCTCAAGTTGCAGGAGTCTTTCGTCGGTATCCTGCTTTGTCCGCAGCCTATTGAAGGCTGGCATGCCGTCCATGCGCGGAATCTTGCCCTTTATATGAAAGTAGGCGGCGCACATTGCGTAGATTTGGTAATGCTTTCCCAAAGATCCTTTTAGGAACGCCTCGAATTGGCTATCGAGGAAACGGACAACCTCGTCGAGTTGAGCTTCAACCTCCTTCTGCTTAGTCTCACCAAACAGGTGATCGGGTGTGTCTTTATAGAACTTTGTAATCTTGGGGGCGCCGCCATCCTGGATCCCATCCACGACCAAGCGAACAAGCTCTGCGAAGAACTCGTCGTCAGCCATTCTGAATCTTTGCTTCACAGTAAACACGGAGTATTTTTCAATGAACCATCTGTACTTGACGCTCATTCTGCGAACGAAGAACTTCAGCTCTGTCTGAAACGCCGCATGTCGCTTCTCGGGGGCGTTGAGCGCTACGGTGTACGAATTGAGCCTGGCGAAAATGTCGATGACGTCGTCATCGGTCGCATTTAGCAATTGTTCTGCGGTTATTGCGTAGCCGAGGAACGCCTCTTGTGCGTCTTCAGACAAGTCGGAGTATCTCATGCCTTTGAATTTTTCGGACTTGCTGTTAAGCTCAAACTCATCGTTTGCGAACTCAACAATACTTCTTATCCGCTGCTGACCATCGACGATCTCTTTGATGGTCTTCTGCCGCTTTGCGTCGATTTTCGTACGAATGAAGATCTTTGGAAGAGGTAGTTCATTGAGGATCGAGTCTATCAACAATGTCTTGGCTTGCGGCGACCACACTGAATGTCGCTGAAAGCTCTCGTTGATGACCAGTTCTTTCGATTTAAACCAATTCAGAACGTCACTAATGAGCCATGTAATCGGTTTTGATGTCGCCATGCTATGCGCCCCTATGTTGGTTCCATTGTACTTATATTCTCGATTCCGCCTAACTCGAATTTGACATCATGTTTTGACCTGCCCAACCTCAACGCACGTGGATTAAGAAGTTGGGGTTGGGTAAGAACCCACGAACATTCAACTTAGAGCCACATTGAGGAGGGCGGTCCAAACCTATTTTAACGTACAAATCACCACCGCTTCATCACCAAGCGCGCATGAGTATCAAGTCTAGATCGGGCTGGACGTTCACAGGGACACGATTGCCACGGCGGTCGCACTTGCAGGACGAGACATATCATATTGCCACGACGAGATTGCCAACCTTCCCAAGTCGATCTTCAAGCTGATACATCGTTTGAGCCAGCAGTTTAAGAGTCAGGTGCTGCTGTTCGCCAATCAAGCCACCCCTGCAGTTACGTGCTGTACTGGCAATTTGCGCGCCTGGGTCACGGGCGTCAGGTGGATGCGCGAGCAGGTGATTGCCAGGCAATCAGGCAATAACATCTGAATTGTGCGGCGCCGACAGGCGTCCGCACCAATGAATAGTTGATCACAACGACAGATAGTTCACTTGTGCGCTTCCATGAAAGCCCTGAGTAGAGCGTTCATACGCGATTGATAGCCACGGCCTTGAGCACGGAACCACGCTAGAACATCCGAGTCGACACGCAACGAAAGTAGCGACTTCGTCTGCACTGGCTTAAGACCTTTTCGGACAATCGCTCGCGCGAACATTTCAGGTGTCCACTCGGGTGCCTCCTTATCTATGAGGATCTCGGAGTCCTTCATGGACTTCAAGCGCTTGATGTCAGTCCGCGATTTGTGAGATGTAGAAACGTGTTTCATGTTTTGTGGCCTTGCGAATTGAGATAATGCGATCGTCGTTTCCCCTTGGTGCATGCGCAACGGATACGACTTCGTCCTGGAGCAGACCAAGCGTAAGAAATCGATGCTCACCGTAGCTTTCGCGAGAATCTTCAGCGGTGACCGTATACCCGGCGAAGATCGTCTCAGCGTCTGCGAAGTCGATACCGTGCTTTTCCAAGTTCGCTTTGCATTTCGCTTCGTCCCAGATGAACATACAACAATTGTATCTACATAATGCAGCTACTGCAAGCCAGCAAGCCCTGGAGTGCGAGCGACACGATGATGCACAGCAGACCTGGAACAACGAGCCACCAAGTGAAGAAGATAGCCGCGAGCAAGAGAAGACCGGAGAGGGCTCCGCATGCCACGCCATCGACCCGCCAGGACCTGATTTCTCGATCCGACGCGAACTGAACCCTGGGCTGGTCCCCTCAGTTCTTTAAGTCAGCTCAAGAGTTTCCGCTTGATGCCTGGGTGGCCCACGTGCCGTGACGGTGCTCCACTCCATGCGTTGTTGTACATGCCTCAGGATCTTTGCAATGAGTGGTGGGTCTTCGATACAGGCAATAACGCGCAGCTTGCCGCCGCAATCGGGACAGGTCTCAATGCACAGGGAAGTGCCGGTGCCGCGAAGGACAGGAAGTCCGAGAGCGGCCAATGCACAGGGAAGTGCCGGTGCCGCGAAGGACAGGAAGTCCGAGAGCGGCCAATGCACAGGGAAGTGCCGGTGCCGCACTCGCTTTGATGGGCTTCGCACACGGTCGCGGCGTGTAGCGAGAACCCCGCAACCCTGGCCAGCAAGGGAACATTCGGTGCATTGTCCACGGGCGCTGCAGCGGCATGTCGGAGTTTTTCTGACCAGTCCGCCTTCATGCATTATGGGGGTTAAGGGGGCGTGCGGTATGCGCGTCCCCTTGAATGAGTCAGGTCTCTGCCACCTGGAGTGACACCTGCTTGCTGCCATTGGCGACCCACTGTGTACCCTGTTCCCTGAAGCCGAATTTGTCATGAAAGCGCCGGGATGGCTCATTGGCCGGGATGATATTGTATTCACAGGCAACCAACGGAAGGTGGTTTGAACGAGCGAACTGGAAAAGGTCTGTATAGAGGAGTGATCCGAGTCCGTGCCTGCCCGATGCCGCAGATACGACGATACGGTCAACGTAAAGGAAAGCTGCATAGCGTGCGGCGAACCAGGAAAAGTTGTCATTGACGTAAGGCGCATCGTGGCGCATGGCAAGCAGAAATGCTGCAACAGCGCCATCGACACATGCCACCTTGTGGAAGCTGGAGATACTATTGAGGTAATGCAGCCGCTCGATGTCCATCGGACTCGTGTGCCGGACCTCGTCATCATTCAGTCGAAGAATCGACTCAAAGTCGGATTCACCAGCCAGACGAATAGTGATCATTCTTATAGTGTCGCCTGGAGTTTGGTATACGATCAAGGTTGCGCAAGGTATTCCGGGAAATAAAAGCTTGGTTTGCTTATACTCGGATGATACTTTGTACGATCAGCCAAGCTATCCGGAGAACGACCGAATGAAATACAAGAAACATGAAGCCAAACAATGGGCCAGAAAACACCTGCCCGGTATCGGCGGCGGCATCATCCAGCCGCTGAAAGACGATTACAGTATTGACTATGATGGGATCGAGCCCTGGATCAACCGGCAGATCGAAATGGGCGTCGATTCCATTATCTGCGATGGCGCCTGCGGCGAGTGGCTGACCTTTACCGTCGAAGAACGCAAGAAGATCCATAAAGTGGCAGCGGAAATCGTCAACAACCGCGTGCCGCTGATAGCCAATACCAGTCACCCCAGCATCATATCGGCGGTGGAACTGGCGCAGAATGCCCAGGACGTTGGCGTGGACCTGCTGATGCACTGCACCCCCTACGCCAATGCCTCATCCAACGACGGCGTCTATCGTTACTACAAGTACCTGGCGGACCGGGTGGATATCGGCATTTGCCTGTATAACACCAAGCCCACCGGCTACCTTTTGTCCCCCGAATTCATCAATGAACTGGCGGAAAAAATCCCCAACATCTGCGGCATCAAGCAGGGTATGGGAAGCATTGATCAAACCTTGCGGGCTTACAAACTGGCCGGCGATAAAATCGTCATCGGCGATCCCTTCGAGGACTACTGGCCGGAACAGATCAGGTACATGCCGGATACGGCATTCCAGTTCTGCAATTTCGCCCCGGCGCTGTTCCAGACCCCGGAGAAGCCCAGACTGGTGCAGTACACGCGCCTGCTCAAGCAGGGCAAGACCGAGGAAGCAATGAAGCTTTACGTTGAATTATCGCCTTTGCGCATCCTGTTCCATGAAACCCAGGTCGCCAGCCTCATGGGCAAGGGTGTATTCCCCCTGACCGGGCTCAAATACTGGGCGGAAAAGCTGGGCTTGCCCGGCGGTCCCGTCCGGCCGCCTTTTGAACTGCTGACCGACTACGTCCGGGATGCGGTCGATGCGCGCCTGAAAGAAGCCGGCCTGATCGACTGATGGTGCCCCCATGATCGGGTTTGAGTTATCCGACGAGCAAAAGCAACTGCAGGAAGTTGCCCGCAGATTTGCCGAGAAGGAAATCAAACCGGTCGCAGCGCAGGTGGACAATATTGCCGACCCGCGGGCGGCTTTCCCCCGCGATGTGATCCGCAAAGGATTTGAACTGGGGTTTCATTCCCTGCTGATTCCGGAGCAATACGGCGGGGTGGGCGCAACGCCTATGGAATACGCGATCCTGCTGGAAGAACTGGCGGTCGGCGACATCGGCATCGCCAATGCCTTTCATGTCGTTATGTCGATTTCGGAAATGATCGCCAAAAACGGCACGCCGGAGCAGTGCGAACGATGGCTGCGACCCATTGCTGAAGATACTACCGGCTCCCACCTGATTTGTTTTGGCGCCACCGAACCCTCGGGCGGCAGCGAGGTTTTCTGCCCCTTACCCGATCCCAAACTGGGAACCAGGACCACGGCGCGCAAGGATGGCGATCACTATGTCATCAATGGCCGCAAGGTTTTTTCCAGCAATGCCAGCGTCTCACAGTTGTATGGCCTGCTGGCACGATCGGATACCAGCAAACCCAATTCCGAGTCCTGTTCGGTTTTCTTTTGCACGCCTGACACGCCCGGCTTCTCCATCGGCACGATAGAAAACAAGATGGGGCACCGGGCTTCGATGAACGGTGAGCTGCTGTTCGACGACATGCGGCTGCCCAGGGAGAACATGCTGGGCCAGGAGGGCGCCGGTTTCCAGACCATCAATGCCATCTATGACACCAACGGCGTCGGCACCGGGACGATGGCCGTGGGCGTGGCCAGGGCTGCCTATGAAATGGCCCTGGCCTATGCCAAGGAGCGGGAAATCTGGGGGCAGCCCATCGGCAAGTACCAGGCCATCGGCAACATGCTGGTCGACATGAAAGCCGACCTGGAAATGGCCAGACTCATGGTGCGCAGGATCGCCTGGCAAAGTGAAAACAACCCTTCAGAGGGTAAATTGCCGCCCAACATGGCCAAGGTTTACCCGGCCGAAATGGCGCGGCGGGTTACCGTGAACGCGATGCAGGTACTGGGCGGCGCCGGCTACATGAAAGACTACCCGGCGGAAAAATATGTCCGCGACGCCATGGTGCTGCCGATCATCAGCGGCGCTAACGAAGTGCTGAAGTATTTCATGTCGATGAAACTTTAGTACCGTGACCCATATATTTCGATACAACCAGAGCCCCCCGGATGTGCCAGGACAAGGCGCACCGCGCAGGCAATGGCCCGGTCCTTGTCAAGCGGTGCAACGCCGTCCTGGTGCATCCCGGGGGCTCCCTTCGGGCGAGCCGCTGACCGGCCATCTGCGGCGTTGCGCTTGCTTGAAAGGGGGCCCACCCTTCCTGCGCAAGCGCGCCTTGCAGCTGACCGGTCAGCGACTCGCTGGTCGTGTCGAAATCTATGGGTCACGGTACTAGGGCCGCTTTTCATGAGCCTCGATTATTTGTTTGCCCCGCGATCCATCGCTGTCTACGGCGCCTCGGCCGGCGCATCGCGCAAGCTGGGCAATACTTTGCTGGCCAATGCCGCCAATGGGGCTCCGCAAGTGGTGGCGGTCCACCCCACGGCCGACAGCATCGATGGCATTCCCGCCGTGGCCCGTCTGGACCGGGAAGTCGACCTGGCGCTGATCTCGGTGCCGGGGCCACGGGTGGAGGCGGCCGTTGCCGACGCTGCCGCGGCGGGTGTGAAGGTCGGCATTATCCTGTCATCCGGTTTCGGTGAGACCGGCGCGGCAGGCCGCAGGGCCCAGGACCGGATGGCGCAGCTTGCAGCCGCGGCCGGGATGCGCCTGGTAGGCCCCAACTGCATGGGCGTGGTCAGTCATGTCGGCGACGGCCGCTGGCTGAATGGCTCGTATTTCTGGGCGCTGCCGGCCGCTGCGGGCGGGCTGTCCTTCGTCAGCCAGTCCGGCGCTTTTGGCGGCATGTTCTTCAGCCACCTGCGCAGCAGCGGTCTGGGCTTGTCCCGCTTTCTGAGCGTGGGTAATTCTGCCGACGTCTCCGCCACGGACGTGCTCGAATGGCTGGGCGATGACGAGCAGACCACGGCCATCGGCATGTTCATCGAAGGTTTTGACGATGGCCGCCGCTTTGTCGAAGTCGCCCGCAGGGTCACGGCGAAAAAACCCGTGGTGGTACTGAAGGCCGGAAAAATGGCCGCCGGCGCCAAGGCGGCCGCCAGCCACACCGGCAGTATCGCCGGCAGCTACACAGCCGTGCAGGCGGGGCTGCGCCGGGCCGGCATCATCGAAGCCACCGGCACGGAAACATTTTTCGATGCCATGGATGGCGCCGCTGCCGGGCTCACACGAACCGCCGTGCGTCGCATCGCCATTATCACCATTTCCGGTGGTCCGTCGGTGCTGGCCGCCGATGCCGCGGAACGAGCCGGGCTCTCGCTGCCGGCATTGAGCGAACATACTTTGGCCCAGCTACGGTCGTTGGTTCCCGCGTTTGCTGCTCTCGGCAACCCCATTGATCTGACCCCACAATGTCCGGCCGATCATTTCATACCAGCCATAGAGGCCATCTATGTGGACGAATCGGTCGAAGCTGTGGTCGCCATCAACTGCGGCCTCGACTTTCTCCAGTTTGGAACGGGTGTTGCCCGTGCCGTGGCCGCTACCGGTAAACCCACCACGGCATTCGTGCTCGACGCGCCGGGCGTGGAAGCCGCGATGGCTGCCGCCGGCGTGCTGCGATTCGCTTCACCCGAGCGGGCCATCGCGGCATTGAACTTCGGAGCCGGGAAATGAACGCACTGAGCGAATGGGAGAGCAAACAGCGCCTGGGAAGCAAGCTCCCGCGCCCGGCGGAAATCCTGGCGACTTCCCTGCAACAGGCACAAGCGTTTGCCGCCACGATGGACGGCCCCATCGTGGCCAAGGCATCCGGTGTCGCCCACAAGACCGAAGGCGGGCTGGTGCGGCTCGGGCTGGCGCCGTCAGATATTGGTCAGGCGTGGACCGAGCTTGCCGCTGCCGGCGATGGTGCGGTTCTGCTGGCCGAACAGCTCCATGCCGAACTCGAACTCATCGTCGGTGGTTATCGCGATCCTGACTTCGGCCCGCTGGTCACCATCGGCATCGGCGGCATCGCGGCCGAGATTTTCCGTGATGTGGTGGCGATCCTCGCGCCGCCTGAGGACGGCGAGGTGGCCACGGCCGTGCAGCAACTGGCAGGCCACCGGCTGCTGGCAGGCATCCGCGGCGGCCCCCCGGTCGACCTAGGGGCGCTGGAACAAATTACCAAGATAGTTGCCGAACTCCTGTGCACCGATAGCTCCGTCGCCGAGATTGATTGTAACCCGGTGATGGTGTGCAATGGTGTCCCGATCGTCGCCGATGCACTGGTGGTGCTGGATTAGTCTATGTCAGAAGTTACCAAATACATCTCGCCGCAGCGCCTGGATGACGCCCTCAAGGCGATGGCCGATGGTGAGGTAACGGTCGTTTGCGGCGGCACCGACCTGACCCCGCAAACCGCGGCCGGACAGCGGCAATATGCGCGCACCCTGATGAATATCCGCCGTATCGAAGGTCTGGGCGGGATTGGTTTGCAGGATGGCAAGATCAGAATCGGCACGCTGACGACGGTAACGGAGATCATGAAGGATCCGTTGCTCCATGAGCTGGCCCCGGTACTGGTTGAGACCGCCAACCGCTTTGCCAGCGATCAGCTGCGTAATGCCGCATCCATAGGCGGCAATATCTGTAACGCCTCGCCCGCCGGCGATATGATCATCCCGTTGCTGGTGCTGGATGCCGGCGTTGAACTTGCCAGCTGGCGCGACGGCGCTGTGCATACCCGGCTGGTGCCTCTGCACGGGTTTTTCACCGCGCCCGGCAAAACCATAAAGCAGGCCAATGAATTATTGACGGCGGTGATTTTCGCGCAACCGGCGGCTACCTTTGTCGCGCGCTTCCGCAAATCGGGTCCGCGTCCGGCGCTGGAGATCGCAACCGTTTCGATAGGTCTTGGCGGCAGGCTGGAAAACGGCTGTTTTAAGGATGTCCGGGTGGCCATGGGTTCGGTGGCGCCAACCCCGGTACGTGCGCGCCGTGTTGAGGCCGCACTGGAAGGTAAACCGCTGGATTCTGCTACCATTAAAGCCGCATTGCTCAGCGCTGGCGAAGATGCCAGCCCGATTGATGATGTTCGCGCCAGCGCCTGGTATCGCGATCATCTGGTGCGCGTGTTCACTGAAGAAGTGCTTAGGGCCTTATGATGTCGGTGCAAACAGAAATTAAATTCCAGCTCAATGGGCGGCCGGTCAAGGTAGCCGTGCCGGTGACCATGACCACCCTGGCCATGTTGCGTGATGTACTCGGGCTGACCGGAACCAAATACGCCTGCGGCGAAGGTGAGTGCGGCGCCTGTACCATCCGGCTCGATGGCAAGACCGTCAACAGTTGCCTGATGTATGCCGTGGACTGCGACCAGCGTGAAGTCGTGACCATTGAAGGATTGCAATCCGGGACGGAACTGCATCCCATGCAACAGGCCTTTGTCGATCACGGCGCCATTCAATGTGGCTTCTGTATGCCCGGTATGATCGTGCAGGCGGATTACCTGGCGGAACACCATCCTGCATTGAGCCGGGAAGAACTGTGCCGGGGACTGGAAGGCAATGTCTGCCGTTGCACCGGCTATACCAAGGTGCTGGACGCGGTAGCTGCCGTCATCCGCTCCGGCAAATGAGGGTTTGATCATGGACCAGAGCGTAATTACATCACGTATCGAAAAAACCACCTTGATCGGACAGCGCGTGCCCAAGCCCGACGCGCCGGACAAGGCCACGGGTAAAACCCGCTATATCAACGACATGGTTTTGCCGCGGATGTTGATCGGCAAAATCCTCCATGCCGGCCGGCCGCATGCGGAGATCGTCAGCATGGATACCTCGGCGGCGGAAAATTTGCCGGGCGTGCATTGCGTCCTGACCGGCAAGGATGCCGCCGGTCTGAAGTTCGGTTTCGTGCGCGATAACGTGGCGCTGAAAAGCAAGGTCCGCTGCGAACACGATGAGGTAGCGGCTGTCGCGGCTGAAACCGAAGACATCGCCTGCCGGGCGCTCGACCTGATCAAGGTGGAATACAAGGACCTGCCCGGCGTCTTTTCCCCGGAACAGGGGCAGATGTCGGATGCACCCCTGATCCACGACAACTTTCCGCAAAACAAGAGTCTGCATTTCGAATTCAGACACGGTGACCTGCCGGCGGCTGAAGCGGAATCCGACTTTATCGCCGATAACGTCTTCCGGGTGCACCATGTGACCCATTGTTGCATGGGGACCTCCTGCGCCATTGCCGATTTTGACAGCAACGGCAAGCTGACCATATGGTCGCAGACGCAGTACCCCTACAACTACAAAATGGACCTGGCGCCGGCCCTGGGCATGCATCCCGGTGATATCCGCGTCATCCAGCCGCCGGTCGGCGGCGCCTTCGGCTCCAAGCTGGATGTGTATCCCTACGAGCCCATCGCCGCGCTGCTGGCACGAAAAACCGGCCGCCCGGTGAAGGTGATTTACTCCCGTGAAGAGGAGTTCAAAAGCGCGCCCACCCGGCAGGCGGCGGTCATCCATATGCGCACCGGCTGCAGCAAGGACGGCACGCTGACCTTCCGCAGCGCCGACGTGCTGCTGGACAACGGCGCCTGCACCTCATGGGGTCCGACCATCCCGGTGGTGATGATGCGCACCACCTCCGGGCATTACCGCGTGCCGGTGGTGCATTTCAACGCCCAGGCCATCTACACCAACAACCCCTACGCCGGTTCATTCCGTGGTTATGGCAATGTGCAGACCACGTTTGCCACCGCCCAGCAAATGGACATGCTGGCCGAACACCTGGACATGGACCCCATCGATTTCCATCTGAAAAACGCGCAGAAATCCGGCGAGACCACACCGCAAAAGGCCTTCCTCAGGGAATGCGCCCTGGCGGAATGCCTGACCACGGCAGCCCAGGCCTGCGACTATACCCGTAAACACAAACAGTATTCCCTGGCACGGGAGCAAGAAGGCCGTTATAAAAAAGGCATCGGGCTTGCCTCCGCCATCCACAATGCGGGCGGCGCCAAGATTCATAAATCCGATGGTTGCGGCACCATACTGAAGGTCGATGATTATGCCCGCGTGACCGTGATCACCGGGGCATCGGAAATCGGCCAGGGCATCGATGCGATCATCAACCTGATCGTGTCCGAGGAACTGGGCGTGCCGCTGGAACACATCACCATCATCAATAACGACTCGGACATCGCGCCTTGGGATGTGGGGGTACACGCCTCGCGGACGACGTTCATTGCCGGCAACGGCGCGCGCCGGGCAGCGGCGAAGGCCAGGCAACAGATACTGGAGGCCGCCGGCAGGATGTTGAAAATACCGGCCGCGGAGCTCGATCTGCGCGGAGGCTTTGTCGTGCAGGAGCTGTGCGGGACCAAGGTCATCAAGCTGGAAAAACTGCTGCGGCAAATGCACTTCCAGCCCGAACCGGAACTGGTGATGGTGACGGATTATTATGAACCGAACAGCCAGCCGGAAGGGGCGGATCACATTTCCGATCACTCCGCCGCCTATGCCCATGCCGTGCATATCGCCGAAGTCACCGTGGATACCTTGACCGGTGAAGTGAAAGTGGACAAGGTTACCTCGGCGCAGGATGTTGGCCGGGTGCTCAATCGCATGGGGCTGGAAGCACAGATTGAAGGCGGGATAGCCATCGGCCTGGGCTACGCCCTCAGCGAGGAAATGCAGCTGAAAAAAGGCATGTTGCAAAATCCCTGCTTCCGCGATTACAAGGTGATCACGGCGCCGGAAATGCCTGAACTGGATCTGCACTTCATCGAAAGCGATTGCGCGGAAGGTCCGTATGGCGCCAAGGGCGCATCCGAGCTGCCGACCATCGTGATCGCCCCGGCCATCGCCAACGCGGTTTACAACGCAACCGGTATTCGTTTTCTTAACACGCCACTGACACCGGAAAAAGTGGCGCGGGCGATATGGGAGAAGCAACAGGCCGCCGAGCAGTAGAACGACGGACGACGATGAATATCGCACACTGGATCGAAAACTGGGCGGACGCCACACCCGGAAAAATTGCCATCCGGTTTGAAGATCAGGACATCAGCTACGCCGGGTTCAACGAGCAGATAAAAACCAGCGCCCGGATGTTGAAAAACGCACTGGGGGTGAAGCCGGGAGACCGCATCGCCTACCTGGGACAGAATCACCCGCAGATGCTGGTATTGCTCTTCGCCTGTGCGCGGCTGGGGGCGATACTGGTTCCCCTTAACTGGCGCCTGGCGGCACAGGAACATCTGTACGTGCTGCAGGACAGTGCTGCCGTGACGCTGTTTGTGGACGAACCCTGGCGTCAACAGTGTGAAGATCTGAAAACTGAGCTTCCTGATTGCCAGCTCGTCGCGCTGCAGGGCAATCCGGGCCCTGACTGCCGGCTGTTGCCGGATTTGCTGCAAGCCGCCTCCGGGGACGACCACTATCCGGATATCGGTGTGGATCAACCCCTGCTGATTATCTACACTTCCGGCACCACCGGTTTCCCCAAAGGCGCGGTATTGAGCCAGGAAGCCATCCAGTACAACGCCTTCAACAGCGTCATCATGCATGACATGAGCAGCGGGGATCGGATCCTCACGTTCCTGCCTCTGTTCCATGTGGGTGGATTGAACAACCAGACCACGGCGGGATTTTATGCCGGCGCCACGGTTATCCTGCAGCAGAAATTTGATCCTGGGCAGGTGCTGCAGGCACTGGTCCATGAACACGCGACGCTGACGATCATACTGCCGGCGCACATGCCGCTGTTGTGCGCCCAGCCGGGTTGGGAAGAGGCGGACCTTTCGCGTTTGCGCTGCGTGCTCACGGGTTCCACCACCATTCCGGAAAACATGATCCGCTACTGGCACGGCAAGGGCATTCCGCTCATTCAGGTATACGGCGCCAGCGAAACCTGCCCCATCGCGATCCACCAGACCATTGCCAATGCCTTCAGGACGGCAGGTTCCATCGGCTTTCCCGCCATGCACTGCGAGGTTCGTATCGTCGATGTCCACGGTAATGACTGTGCCGTGGATGAACCCGGTGAGATCCTGATCCGCGGCAAGAACGTGATGTCGCATTACTGGAACAACACAGAGGCCACGAAAAACAACCTGGTTGACGGCTGGTTTCATAGCGGTGATATTGGCTGTGTCGACCAGACCGGGTGTTATCACTTTCTCGATCGCAAAAAAGACGTCATCATTTCCGGCAGCGAGAATATTTACCCGGCCGAAATTGAAAACGTCCTGATCGGCCATCCCGCCATACAGGAAGTTGCCGTGGTCGGCCGTGAAGATGCCCGTTGGGGCGAAGTGCCCGTTGCGGTGATCGCGAACAAGGAACACCATGCTCTTACCAGGGAGGAGGTGCTCGACTGGTTGAACGGCAAGCTGGGCAAATACAAGCATCCGCGGGATGTGGTGTTCGTCGATGCCCTGCCGCGCAATGAAATGCGTAAAGTGCTGAAGAATGTTTTACGCGACATGGTCAGCCAATGAAAATTATCTATTTTGCCTGGCTGAGAGAATATGTCGGCTGCGGGGAAGAACAAATCACCCTGCCGGCCGGCGTGAGCAATGTCGGCATGTTGATCGACTGGCTGTCCACGCGCGGACCACGCTTTGAAAAAGCCTTTGAATTCATCGAAACCAGCAAGGTGGTCATTAATCAGACCTGCGTACAGAACGACGACCCCGTCACCGATGACGATGAGGTCATGTTTATTCCGCCGATTGCGGGGGGTTAGCAAGTTGGCGGTGGCCGGCGCTCTCAGCAATCAAGCGGACTCAACACGCCGCGCCCGCCACGGTTGAGCACGTGGGTGTAGATTTGCGTGGTGCTCACATCCTTGTGGCCGAGCAATTCCTGGATGGTGCGGATGTCATAGCCCGCCTCCAGCAGGTGCGTGGCGAAGGAGTGGCGCAGCGTGTGCGCCGTTACCGGCTTGATGATCGCCGCCTGAGCGCGTGCCCGCTTCAGTGCGCGGGCCAGCACGCTGTCATCAAGGTGGTGGCGCCGTGTCGCGCCATCGCGTGGATCGCGCGAGCGCTGGTTCGATGGGAACAGGTACTGCCATCCGAGCTCGCGCGCCGCTCGCGGATACTTTCGCGCCAATGCAAACGGCAAAAAGGTCACGCCGAAACCTCCCGCCAGGTCTTGTTGATGCAGCAAGCGTGCACGCTCGACCTCACGTTCAAGCGGGATAATCAGCGACTGCGGCAGTACCGTCCGCCGGTCCTTACCCCCCTTGCCTTCGCGCACGGTGATCTCTTTGCGGGCGAAGTCCACATCCTTAACGCGCAGCCGCAAACACTCCATCAGCCGCATTCCGGTACCGTACAAAAGGCTGGCCAGCAGCCACGGCCGTCCCTCCATCACTGCCAGCAGTCGTTGTACCTCCTCGCGCGAAAGCACCGTGGGCACCCTTTGTGGCCGCTTGGCGCGCACCACGTTGTCCAGCCAGGGCAAATCAACAGCCAACACTTGCTTGTAGAGGAACAGCAGCGCCGAAAGCGCCTGATTCTGCGTGCTCGCTGCCACCCGCCCCTGCACCGCCAGCGACGACAGGAACCGCTCCACCTCGGACCCGCCCATGTCTCGCGGGTGACGCTTGTCGTTCGCCAGAATGAACCGGCGAATCCACCCCGTATAGGCTTGTTCAGTGCGCAAACTGTAGTGTTTGAGCCGCAAACAGCGGCGAACTTCGTCCATCAGCCGCACCGGGCGCGGTGGCGCCGGTGCCGCGGATACGCCCTCTGATCCGCGCTCATATCCCATATGCCCTCTCCTCCGGGGTGTAGCACCGAAGTCTGGCAGTTTGATCCACCTGGGCGCATCAGGTAACTACTTGAACAGACGTAAGAAAATGGCTTGACCGAGCATGAGGGCAGCGTGAACATTCCGTGCTACACTCCGGATGAGGGGATTATTTGGAGTTGGGCGGCTCTGGAGGGAGGCTCGGTGTCGGATTGGGGGACAAGGAATGCCTGCAAAGAGTAATGCTGGAGCGGCGAATGCTGAGGCGCAGCTCCGATCATTCATCGAAAAGTTCGAGCCGAACGACCAGCGGCTCATTCGCGCTGTCCGATCCGCCGTGCGCAAGCGGTTCCCGACTGCGAATGAGCTGGTGTGGGACAACTACAACTTCCTCGTGATCGGCTATTCCCCGACGGAACGGCCGACGGATTCCATCGTGTCGATCGCTGCACGTGCGAACGGCGTCGGACTGTGCTTCATTCACGGAGCAGGGTTGCCCGATCCGGAGAAGCTGCTTGTTGGTTCGGGGAAGCAGACCCGCTTCATTCGCGTCGAATCAGCCAGCCTGCTGAAGCACCCAGACGTCGAAGCGCTCGTTGCCGCCGCGACAGATCGGGCGAAGACGCCGCTGCAAACCACGGGGCGAGGTAGACTCATCATCCGCTCGGTCGCCGCGAAGCAGCGTGCACGACGGAAGCCGGCGAAGTAGCGCCGGTGCGTAATGGAGTTGGGAAAGTGACCCCAGCCAGCGCGGCTAGACCGCCCAACAACCGGTTGCAGCGGACTGCGCTTCGCGCCGCCGCTGAACCGGAGCGTTGGGCGGCTCTGAGACTGGGGTTGGCTGGGCAAGGTTCCGGCGTGTATACTATGGCGTATATACGTTGGAGGAAGTGTCATGACCATCGCGCGAGTCTTCAAATCTGGCAATAGCCAAGCTGTGCGGCTACCCAAGCAATTTCGGCTTGATGCGTCGGAAGTCGAGATCTTCCGCCGCGGCGATGAAATCGTATTGAGGGCCAAGCCAAAGGGCATGGCCACCGCATTTCACCTTTTGGCGGAGATGCCGGACGACTTCTTCGCGCAGGGCCGCAATGATCCCCCACCTCAGAAGAGAAAGGGACTCTAAGGTGGCTCGTTTCCTGCTGGACACCAACATCTGCATCTACATCCGACAGAAGCGTCCGCCCGAGGTTCTCGCACGATTTGAGAAGCTCAAAGTCGGTGATGCAGCTCTGTCGGTGATCACCTACGGTGAGCTGTTGTATGGAGCTCAGAAGAGCAAGCAGCGGGATGTAGCGCTTGCACGCCTCGCGGATCTCGTCTCGCTGCTCCCGGTTCTAGACCTGCCTTCGGCCGCAGCCAATGAGTACGGCGAGATTCGTGCTGTACTCGAGGCCAAAGGCGAAACCATTGGTGGCAACGACCTGTGGATCGCGGCTCACGCAAAAGTGGAGGGCCTGGTGGTGGTCACGAACAACGAGCGCGAGTTCAAGAGAGTGCCTGGGCTCAAGGTTCAGAACTGGGCGGCGAGTGCGTGACATCGCCGCCCAACCAGGCGCTCCACGCGACGCCCTTGCCTCCGGGTCTTCGGCCCTCCGGCAAGGCCGCGCGTGAGCTTGGGCGTTAGGTAGCTAAGGATCACAAGATGAATCTGTCACGCTTCTTTTTAGGTCTCGCATTACTAGAAATAGCATTGTTGGCTTTTAAATTCACTACCGATCCACTCGCTGGAAGTAATCTTGCCGCCACGTTTGCGGAAACGATAGGCAGTGTAACGGGCGGCTTATTATGGGGTTTAATTGTCTGGGCACCCATTAGGCTTATCCGAGGTTCTGATAAAGCTCCAGACATACGTAGTTTTACTCTCTACTCAGCCGCCATAATCGTAGCTTTGTTTATAATCTTTCGATTTTTCGCGGGAACGCCTTTGGACAATTCCGACCGTATTGAGTTTGCTTCCGGGTTTGAAAAGACATGTTTCTCGTCCCAGCGAAAGTCTGAGGAAAATGCCAGCCTTAACGATTCACAGTTACGGGAATATTGCTCGTGTATTTCTTCATCGTTCAGCATCGAACTAACGGAGGAACAGATTAAGTACGTTGGAGTTAACAAAGTAATTCCTGCGTCTCTCGAGAAAAAGTTGCAAAATATTTCAGTAAATTGTAGTCAGCAACTACGCCAAAACTGGGAAAGTGACAGTAAATAGAGCTTATTAATTGCGACCTAACACGGCGCTCCACCCGACCGCTCACCGCTACGCGGCTCGCGTAGGGTGAGTTCGGTCGTTATGCAGCAGAATGACAGTTACATGGCAATCGGCAGAATAGTAGATGCCCGAATACAAATACACTGATTACTTCGAGAATGAAGTCCTGAGAAAACGCCCATACCTGAAGAAAGAATGGTGCGTGTTTGTAATAGAAAATGCCGTGAAATCAGAACAACAAGAGCATAATCGATTTCGTTTCTGGGCCGCTCTGCCCGAACTTGATGGCCGAATTTTGAGGGTCATCACCCTTGAGGATAAACTGACCATACACAATGCCTTTCCAGACAGAGGATTCAGGCCATGAAACTTAATTATCACCCTGAGACAGATTCGCTCTATATCGATTTATCGGAAAGACCTAGTTCAGAAAGTAAAGAAATTTCTGAGGGGATTGTTCTCGATTACGATGCAGATGGCAAGCTGGTTGGGATCGATATCGACAATGCAAGTAACAAGGTTGAATTGAAGAAGCTAATTCTCAGTAAGCTCCCTGGCAAAGTTGAAACCGCTGCTGCATAACAAATCACTCCTGCCGACGCTCGTACCTCGCGCGGCAGAGTTCAGTCGTTAGGCGTCCAATGGATAGTCGGGACGCAGAACGTCTTCGGCATCCGGAGAGGAGAAGTTGCCATGCATGAACCGAATCCGTTCGAAACCCTGCGACAGATCGCGGCTGGTTACTGTCTTTCGCGGGGCCTGCACGTCGTCGCCAACCTTGCCGTCGCCGACAGGCTGGACGAGACCCCTCGAACAGCCGCCGAGTTGGCCGTGTCCGTCGGCGCCCACCCAGAAGCCCTGGGCCGCGTCCTGCGGCTTCTCTCCGCTCACGGCGTGTTCGAATCCAGCGATGGCAAGTTCCGCCACTCGCCGGCTTCTCGGATGTTGCGCACCGATCATCCACAGTCCATGCGCGATTATGTACGGATGTTCGGCTTGTCACCCTTCTGGGCAACCTTCGCGGAGATGGAGCAGTCCGTACGCACCGGCCTTCCGGCGGGTGAGAAGGTTATCTCCGGCGGCCTCTGGGCTTACTTTGCAGAGCACCCTGAAGCTAGCGCCATATTCAACGCGACGATGGAGACTAAGGCGCAGGTCCAAATCGCCGCCGTTCTTGCCGCCTACGACTTCTCGGGGTTCCAGGCGATCGGCGACATCGGCGGTGGGCGCGGCCACCTGTTGAGGGCCGTGCTCGAGCGTGTGCCGACTGCAAAGGGTGTGCTGTTCGATCTGCCGCACGTGGTCGCGGACAAGGCCGGCGCGGCGTCACCGCGTATGACACGGCAGGCCGGAGATTTCTTCAAGGACAAGCTGCCGGTCTGCGACGCCTATCTGGTGATGGAAGTCATCCACGATTGGAGCGACGCAGAGTCCGTCTCGATCCTCAAAGCGATGCGGCGGGTGGCGCCGTCGCAAGCCAGGCTCCTGCTAATTGAAGAAATGGTCCCTGACGATCCCGGCCCGGCCTGGTCGAAAACGCTGGACATCCATATGCTCGCCTTGAACGGCGGAAAGCAACGCACACGGCGGGAATACAAGGCGCTGCTTGATGCAGCAGGTTTTTCATTCAAACGTGAGATTGACACTGGCGCAGGGATCTCGATCCTCGAGGCCGCCTAACACATATGAGGCCCCGGTCAGTCAACAGACAAAGCGGACCCTTACCGGAAAACAGAGAAACCAGTAACACGGAGCATCCGGCATGACAGGTAATCTGCCTTTCAATTCAAAATCAGGTTCTGCCCTAAACACATATAGAGAGTCATTGGCAGGCCCGCAGGACCTGTCGCTCTAGAATCTATTCAAGCTCTCCTTCTACCGGCTCATTCATGAGTGACAATGGCTTGATCAACGCAATGACCATCCAGTTATGGCTGAGCTCGGGTAAGGCGCAGATCCTGCAAACCGGGTCTGGAGGAAGAAGCGCATGCAGGTGCTAAGGACTCGCGTGAAAATAAGTTGATCATTTTTTCTTGGCGGTTGGGAGAATCGCGTAGTTCCATTCGCCATGAAATTCGTCGGACTTGATGTGCACTGCGCCGAGCTCGGTATCGCTCACCGTCACACCGGTCGGGTAGGTGCCCCGGTCAAGTTCGGCGCGGACTTTCAAGCCCGCACGGGTCGTGGTCTTGGCGATCAAATTGACCACCACTTCGTGACTCACCAACGGCCGGCCGCGCCAATTCTGCGTGATGTGGCAGAACATCCGATGCTCGATTTTGTTCCACTTGCTGGTCCCAGGCGGGAAATGGCTGACGTGAATCGGTATCCCCAGGCGGATGGCCAACTCCTGCAAGGCCACTTTCCACAACCGACACCGGCTGCTATTACTGCCGCCCCCGTCGGCCGTAATCAGCAGCTCCCTGGCCCGCGGATACCGTTTGGCGCCCATCTTCTGCCACCACCGGCCAATCGCTTGCACCGCAAACCGGGCCGTGTCGTGATCGATCCCGACGCTCACCCAGCCCTCGTTCTGGCTCAGGTCGTAGACCCCGTAAGGGATGACTTTACCCAACTGCTTGTCCATGAAGTCATGCACCTTGACCTCTTCGGGCTCGCCCTTCGGGCGCCATTCACGCCCGGCGTTCTTGAACGGCCCAATCAGCTCCTTCTTCTTCGTGTCCACCGAGATCACCGGCTGGCCGCGCTGCTGAAACTGCTGCACCCGCACGTTGATATGCTCAAACTGCTTATCGCGATCCGGGTGTGAGCTCCCTTCCTTCGTCTTGCGATTGCCCTGCAGGCTGTAGCCGTCCGCCTTCAGCAAACTCCCCACCGTCCAGGGACTGACCGGGTGGCCTTGACGGGTCAATTCTGCTGCCAGATGCATCGTGCTCTTGCACGTCCAGCGCAGCGGCGACATTGGATCACCTCGACTCATCGGCTCCACCAATCCTTCCAGGGCGTTCAGCAACTCCGGATCAGACTCGGTCAAGCGCTTGCGGCCACCGCCAGGCTTGCGCAGCCGAGCGCTCACGGCCGCTTTCGGCTTGCGCTTGCGTGCGGCCGTCTCCGCCATCCCTTTGCGAATCGTGTTGCGCGACATCCCCGTCGCCTCGCTCACCGCGCTCATTCCTCCCCAGCCGTAGGTCTGCGCTTCGGTCGCCGCCCACTGCCGCCGCATCCGTTCATCCATCAACGGCGCCAGCGTGCGATAGCGTGTTTTAATCTGCCGAACTCGTGCCGCGTCGTGCATGAGTCCATTAAATACTTCCGACAGATATTGGTCAAGTTATTTTCACGCGGATCCTAATCAAAGCGCAATGGCTGTCACACCACGCCCACGGACGGGTTTAGTAGTCGAGCTACAAACGTTGCAGTCCATGCGAGCTTTTGTGTATTGACGCCAGTTAGACGACGAGCCTACCTGCATGCCTTCCATTAATGGTGAAGAAAACGCTGTTGATCGAACACCTGTTTGCGCTGCAACATGAAATAGACCGCACGCCCCAGTTTGTGCGCCAGGATGGTTAAGGCACGGGCCTTGTTGTGTTTGGTGACCATTTTTTCCAGCCACGCCTGGGCATCGGGGTTCTTCCGCAGAAACAATACGGCGGCTTCACTGAAGGCCCACTTCAGGTAGGCGTTGCCGATCTTGCGTCCCGCAGTGCCATACGATTTACCGGCAGACTCTTTCTTACATTTGATCAGCCGGCAGTAGGAAGCGAAGTCCTGGACACAGGCAAAGCGCTCAATGGTATGGATCTCATAAAGAATGACCAGCGACAATATCTGACCAATGCCGGGCACGGTGCGCAACAGGATCAAACTGTGCTGGTCACAGGTCCTGGCGTGCTTGAGGATATGCCATTCGACCTGGCTGAGTTGTTGATCGTAGAAACCGATCAGGTTCAGGTCCAGTTTGATGCTGTGCTGCACACTGGGATCGGCAAAGCGTTCGGCGATACCTTCGCGGTTGAAGGCATAACGCAGATTTTTTTTGATTTCCGGCAGATTGTACTGGCTGTTGGTGTTGTGAATATGGGCCAGCAGTTCTGAGCGTTTGCGCATCAGATGCATGCGCCGGCGCATCAGATCACGGGTGCCACGCATCTCGCGCGGGTAGACGTAGGCTTGTGGGAACATGCCGCCGCGCATGAGCACAGATCGGCGACCCAGTACCAGGAGAACATGCACTCCACCCCAATGACCAGATCATCCCTGTACGGGGTAATGAGTCGCAGCAGTGTGTCCGGATGGGCGGGGATATTCTTGTGCACCAGCACGGTACCCTCCTGGTCCAGGATACAGACATAGAGCGTACGTGCATGCAGATCGATTCCGCAGTAATGTTTATGCGTCTGGGTGTAAAATTTCATCGAGGTCTCCTCCTTCGTGGTAGTGCCAATGACACTAGTAGGATGGTAGGTTGTACCTCCCAAGCCTGAAATCGAAGGGGGAGGCCTCAATGAGTATCAATTCGGTCAACCGGACGCTCACCCGCTACGCGGGTTCGCGCCGGTTACCTCGGGCGTTGAGGCTGTAGAAAAACTCGCACGATGCTTCAGGAGATGAATTTTTCGCGCCGAGAGTGCTCTGAAATGCTTTTCGCGATGCAAAACAAATCCAGAATGCACGTAGGAGCGCGATTTTCTCGATGAAATATAACCAGAAAGAAGCGGCTGAGGTTTTTCTACAGCTTCGTTAGGCAGCAAGAGACGTACATGAGCAACGAAATCATCGCGCTAGTTCTCTTCATCGCCGCTCTCGGAGGGCTTGCTCTGTTCTATGGCAAGCTCGGGAAGCTGTCCTTCTGGAAGCTCGCTTCAAAGTTCCCCGAAAAAGCGCTCGAATATATTTCTAACGACCCGGCGTGGGTCGTGCTTCAAGGAGCTGAGCCCGCGCCCGGACCAGGCTTTACTGGGCCGTTCCGGTTAGCAGTGCCGAGTTTGGGTCAAACGCTCAAACTCTACGTTCGCGAAGATCAGATCGAGGCATCGCAGCAACGCTTTATCGAGATGCACCAAGAGTTTTTACCACGCCATGGCTTTCCGTATCTGAGTCTGCTTGCGTTGCTCTACCCTGCCTTAGCAAATTCTGTCCATGGCGAAGACTCCCGCTCCTCCCATCCTCATTCTCGGCTACGGGTTTGCGAACCTCGGATACCTCCTGGGGGCAGCAACTATAATTCCGGGGCACTTTCGTATCCTCGGGTTGGACGACCGAATCCCCACGTTGACTACGGCGGTTGTCTTCTGGGTGATCGGCTTTGCGCTATCGAATTCAAGTTAGGTTTTCCAATGCGCCACGCCAGGAAGCATGCACCCGCAATGAATAGCGCTATTCCAATGGCCGAACCGACAAACCATGCACACCAAAACTGGAGCTTCGTTCCATGGAAAACGTAACCGCTTACGACATTGCGATCAGTGGCGGCGGCTTTACAGTAGTTGGCGCACTCATCGGCGCGGTCGTAGCGTACTGGCTGACTACCAAGCTTGAGGTTTTCAAGGAACGCCGTGCCGCTTGTGCAAACTTCCGCGCCGCCTTTGCCCCAGCGATTGCACAAATCTATCTCGCCCGTCACCATGGAACCCATGACACGCCTGTCGTCGGAAATATACTCAAAGAATCTCTCGTAGCTCATGCCTCCGCCATTGAAGAGTTCCGACCGTTCGTGAGCGATAGCGCTGCCTACCAAGAGGCATGGGAGCAATACCGAAAGACAGTACGCCAGGACAACAACGACATCGACACAGCGGAATGGGGAACCGATGCCCCCGTTTGGACGACTGTTGAGGCGAAAATTCACGCCATCATGGGGTTCGCAAAAACCTAACATGGCGCTCAACCTCGCTCCCTTCGATCGCTGGACGCTGCGCGATAAGGTCGCGCAGCGCCGGTT
>CAVPUV010000009.1:0-76001 GCA_963708905.1 uncultured Gammaproteobacteria bacterium
GACAGCTATCGGCAAGAGCGCTGACGCCGAAGTTCGCCGCCGATTGGCGGGGCTGCGACGCGAAGCCGCGGCCTTGTCGGCCATCGATTTTTTCCCTGGGCCGGCGGCCGCACAGCTCGAGCAGGCGCTCGGGGATGCGGAGGGGGCATTTGCTGCGGTGACCGATGGCAGCGAACCGCAGGCTCGCCGCGGCACTGTTCCGCGGCGGGAACTTGCGCGCTATCAAAAACGCTTGTGGGCAACGCGACAGAATCTATGGGTGGATCGGGTCGCCTCGGCATGGTTGATCCGCCGCTTTATCGATACGCGTGCGCGCTTTCGCTGGCTGCGCCAAGCGAAGGATTGTCCGAAGACCGCGGTCGGATTCGATTTCGATGGCGCGGAATTCACTCACGTCGGCGCGCGCGTCACCTTTGAAGTTTTGCTCGCCAGTTTCGGACTGGACAAGAACCCGGCGCTGGTTCGGCTTGGAAGCGTCGTGCATGCCCTCGATGTGGGCGGCGCACCAGCCGCGGAAGCGGCCGGCCTGGCTGCGATCATGGCCGGCTACCGGGCCGCCGGCATGGACGACGACACGCTGTTCGCCGAAGCCAGCGGCGTGTTCGATGTGCTCCAGGCCGCGTTTCAGGGCACGGAAGAATCGAAGCCGTGAGCGCAGCAGCAACCGGGCGTGATGAAAAGGCGCCGCCGGCATCGATCGTCAGCCCGGCGCAGGCACTGCGCGTGTGGGCGAAGATCGGGGTGTTGGGTTTCGGCGGCCCGGCCGGTCAGATAGCGTTGATGCACCGCGAGCTGGTGGAACAGCGACGCTGGATAAGCGAGTCGCGATTCTTGCACGCGCTCAATTACTGCATGTTGCTGCCGGGGCCGGAAGCACAACAACTCGCCGTGTACATCGGCTGGCTGATGCATCGTACCTGGGGCGGCGTTGCCGCAGGATTCCTGTTCGTGTTTCCAGGAGCCCTGGTGCTTGCCGTGCTCAGCTGGCTGTACGTAAGTTTTGGCACGACTCCTGTTGTCGCCGCTTTGTTCTTCGGGCTCAAGGCGGCTGTCCTTGCCACCGTCGTCGAAGCGGTACTGCGGATCGGCCGGCGCGCACTGAAAACCCGCTTTGCTGTCGCCATGGCGGTGGCGGCATTCGTGGCGATTTACGCCTTCCATATTGCCTTCCCATGGATCGTGTTCGGCGCGGCGGCCATCGGACTGTGCGTGCATCGATGGGGGCCGCTGGCTTTCGAAGTGCCGGTGTGGAATTCGCTTGAGCCTGGCGCGGCATTGCTGGCCACGGCGGCAATGGTCGCCATGCTGCGCTTCAAGCTTGGCCTGGGTTGGACCTTGCTCGCCAGCGGCTCGCTGGCGCCGATGGCGGGAAAACTGCAGAATAGATCGCTCGCCGTTGCTGTCTGAAGCCGGCGCCCAGTGAATCAACGTCGAGTGATGGATAAAGAATCAGCACCAGGTTTGAAGCGCGTAAGCGCCCCGCCTTCCGAGGCTGCGCTGCTGTTGCTGGCGCGAGGCATGCGTGCCTTTGTTGACGGTTACGTCACCATTTTGCTGCCGGCGTATCTGCTGGCTCTGGGATACGGCACCTGGCAGGTCGGCGTGCTCAGTTCAGCGACTTTGCTGGGCTCTGCCCTGACCACCCTCATGGTGGGCCGTTGGGGGCATTATTTCCACCACACCCACCTGTTGTTCGCGGCTGCCTTGCTGATGGCCGCAACCGGTCTCGCATTTGCCGGCCTGAACTCCTTCTGGCCATTGCTGCTGGTGGCTTTCATTGGAACTCTGAATCCGAGCTCCGGCGACGTCAGCGTATTTTTGCCGTTGGAGCATGCCCGCCTGGCCGCGGTGGCTGAGGGCAATGCGCGGACAAAACTGTTCGCCCGTTACGGTCTGACCGGAGCCCTGTTTGCCGCCCTGGGTGCACTGGCCTCGGGCATGCCAGATGGCCTGGCGGAATGGGGTATTGACACGGCTGTACGCCTTGAAATTCATGTTCCTGATCTATGCAGCTGCCGGTTTCGCCGCATGGCGGGTGTACCGGCATCTGCCGCGGCCGGCGGCGGGTCAGGCGCCGGTACCTGCCGCGCCACTGGGAGAATCCCGCCAGACCGTGACCCGCCTGGCCTCGGTGTTTGCGATCGATGCTTTTGCCGGTGGTTTCCTGGTGCAGTCACTGCTGGCGCTGTGGCTGTTTGAACGTTTTGGCCTGTCCCTCTCCGCCGCGGGGGCGTTCTTCTTCTGGTCCGGCCTGCTCAGCGCATTATCGCAACTCGCCGCCCCCTGGATTGCCTCCCGCATCGGGCTGTTGCGCACCATGGTGTTCACGCACATCCCGTCCAGCCTGGCTTTGATTGCCGCCGCGTTCGCCAGCCGTCTGGAAATTGTCATGGCGCTGTTGCTCATCCGCGCCGCCTTGTCGCAGCTGGATGTGCCCACGCGTGCGGCATTTGTCATGGCTGTGGTTACGCCGCCGGAGCGCGCGGCCGCTTCGAGTTTTACCGTGGTGACGCGCAATCTCGCGTCGGCGCTTAGCCCCTCACTCGGCGGCGCCTTGCTCGCCACCGGCTGGCTGGCAGCTCCGGTGCTCGTCTGCGGGGTGTTGAAAATCGTCTACGATGTGGTGCTTCTGAAAACTTTTGGTCATGTTAAAACCTGAGTCAGACAGACTGGTCTGCACGGCCGGCGTTATAGTCGCGTCCCAGTGTCAGGTACATCGCCGGCAGCACGAACAGGGTGAACAGGGTGCCGATGGTCATGCCGGTGGCGATCACCAGGCCGATGGCGAAGCGCGATGCCGCTCCGGGGCCGCTGGCGATCAGCAGCGGCACCACCGCCAGCACCAGGGCGGCGGTGGTCATCAGCACCGGCCGCAGCCGGATCGAGGCGGCCTGCTCGATCGCCTCGCGGCGTGACAGTCCACGATCGATCTGCAATTGGTTGGCGAACTCGACGATGAGAATGCCGTGCTTGGAGATCACGCCGATCAGCGTGACCAGGCCAACCTGGGTGTAGATATTGAGCGTGGTCAGACCCAGCGAGACGAAGATCATCGCGCCGCAGATCGCCATTGGCACCGTGATCAGCATGATCAGCGGATCGCGGAAGCTCTCGAACTGTGCCGACAGCACCAGGTAGATGACCAGCAGTGCAAAAAAGAAGGTCATCACCAGCGCGCTGCCCTCGGCCTTGAACTGCCGCGACTGGCCGGCGTAGTCCACGCTGAAGCCGGCAGGCAACAACTCGGCGGCAGCCTGATCCAGGATGGCCAGGGCTTCGCCCAGGGTCACACCCGGCCGCGGCACGGCCGACAGCGTCACGCTGTTGAGCTGCTGGAAGTGGTTCAGTGCCTGCGGCTGAACTTCGTCATCGAGGCTGACCACGGCGGCCATCGGCACCAGCCGGCCGTCGCGGGCACGGGTGTAATAGCTGGACAGCTGCTCGGGATTGAGCCGGTCGCTGCGCTGCACCTGCGGTATGACTTTGTAGGAACGGTTGTCCAGCGAGAATCGATTGGTATAGGCGCCCGACAGCATTGCCGACAGGTCGGCGCCGAGCTGGCGCATGTCGATGCCCAGCGTGGCGGCCTTGTCGCGGTCGATGACCAGCCTGTTGCGTGGCTTGTCGATTTTCAGGTCGGTCTTGATCAGGATGAACTTGCGGCTTGCGCGGGCCTTGGCCAGCACCTGGTCGGCCAGCTCTTTGAGCGCATCCACGGGGGCGGTGGAGCCGATCACGAACTCGACCGGGAAGCCACGTCCGCCCGGCGTCGGCAGCGGCGGCGGGATCAGCGCTGCAACCTCCAGACCGGCGATCCGCCCCACCCGGGGTTGTACATCCTGTTCGAGCACCTGCCGGGTAGTGCGCTCGCGCTCGCCCCAGGGCTTGAGCACGAAGCCGGCCATGGCGTTGGAAGTTGAGCCGGCGCCGGCGGCGCCGCCGAATCCATTGATCAGGAACAGGTTGTTCACCTCGGGAACACCGGCGGCGATGTCACTGATTTCGCTGGTGTAGCGTTCCAAATATTCCAGCGTGGTGTAGGGGTCGGATTCGGACAGGGTCAGCACGAAGCCCTGATCTTCCGACGGCGCCAGTTCCGACCGCGAGGTGGTGAACAGAAACCCGGTCGCCACCAGCACGATCAGCCCAAACACCAGGATCACCGCGCGCGCATTCAAGGCGCCGTGCAGCCAGCGCATATAGCCCACGCGCAAGGCCTCAAAGCGATTATCGAGCCAGCCCTCGAGTTTGCCTCCACCTGCGCCGTGTTGCTTGAGCAGCCGGGCGCACATCATCGGCGACAGGGTCAGCGCGATTACGCCCGAGATCAACACCGCGCCGGCCAGGGTGAAGGCGAACTCGGTGAACAGCGTGCCGGTCAGACCGCCGAGAAAACCGATCGGCAGATACACCGCCACCAGCGTGGTGGTCATCGCCACCACCGGCCAGGCCAGTTCGCGGGCGCCGCGCAGCGCGGCATCGTATGGTCCCATGCCGTCCTCGATATGACGGTGGATGTTCTCCAGTACGATGATGGCATCGTCGACCACGATGCCGATCGCCAGCACCATCGCCAGCAGGGTGAGCAAATTGATCGAAAAGCCCATCAGCAGCATCAGGAACAACCCGCCGATCAGTGACAGCGGCACCGCGATGGCGGGGATGATCACGCTGCGCAACGAACCCAGGAACAGGAAGATCACCACGATGACGATGATCACCGCCTCGATGATGGTGTTGATGACTTCGCGGATGGCGTCCTGGATATAGACCGTGCTGTCATAGGGGATGCGCGCCTCCAGGCCCGCGGGCAGGGACGGCACGATTTCCTCGTCCCAGACCTTGCGCACCGCCCGGATCACATCCAGCGCATTGGCATCCGGAGCGACAAACACGCCGATGAAGGTGGCGTTCTCGCCATTGAACACCACCGAACTGGAGTAGCTCTCCGCGCCCAGTTCGACCGTGGCGACGTCGGCCAGGTGGATGATAGAGTCGCCGTCGGCGCGCACCACCAGGGCGCCGAACGCCGCCGGATCGCGCAGGTCGGTGCTGGCGGTCAGATCGATCGACACCATCTGGCCCTTGCTGGCGCCGATCGCGGACAGCACGTTGTTGCTGCGCAATGCATTGGCCACGTCACTGGCGGTCAGGTTGCGCGCGGCCATTCGTTCCGGATCCAGCCACACGCGTACCGCGAAGGTGCGATCGCCCAGAATCTGCGCCCGCTGCACGCCCGGCAGCGTCGACAATTTGGGCTCGACCACGCGCACCAGGTAATCGGTGATCTGACTGTCGCTGAGGCGGTCGGAGTAGTACCCCATGTACATCGCCGCCGTGGTGTCGCCCTGCGACAGTTCCACCACCGGGTCCTCCGCCTCCTGCGGCAATTCGCCGCGCAGCTTGTTGACTTTGGCGGCGATCTCGGTCAGGGCCGCGTTGGGGTCGGAGTCCAGGCGCAGAAACGCCTGGATCTGGCTGCGGCTGGACGAACTGGAGGACACCAGGTAATCGATGCCCTCGGCGCTGGCGATCTCGCGCTCCAGCGGCGTGGTGATGAAACCCTGGATGAGATCGGCATCGGCGCCGATATAGGCGGTGGTGACGTTGATCACCGCATTGCGCAGTTCGGGATACTGCCGCACGTTCAACTCGCTGACGGCGCGCATGCCGAGAAACAGGATGAACAGGCTGACCACCGTCGCCAGCACCGGCTTGTTGATGAAGGTATCGGTGAATTTCATGCCGGGCTCAGCGGTTTTCCGGCTGCGGCGTGGCGTCCGTATCCGGGCGCACCGTATTGTCGATCTCGACTTGCGCGCCATTTCTCAGCTTGAGCAGGCCGCTGATGGCGACCTCTTCACCTGGTTCCAGCCCTTCCGTGATGGCAATCAGGTCACCGCGCGTCGCACCGGTTTGTACAAAGTGCTGCCGGACCGTGCGCGGCTGGTCTGCCGCGCTGACTATGACGAATACCGAATTGCCGTAGGGCTCGAAACGGATGGCCGTCTGTGGTACCGCCAGCACCGTTTGCGGCGCGCCAGCCTGCACCCGGACGCGGGCGAAAGCGCCCGGCCGCAACAACCGCTCGTCGTTGTCCAGCTGGGCGCGCAGGCGGAAATTCCGCGTGCCGGTATCGATCTCCGGTTCGATCGCCGCGATGACGCCGGTGAATGTCCGGCCCGGATAAGCCTCCAGTTCGGCGCTGACTTCCATGCCCTGGGCCACTTCGGCCAGCACCCTTTCGGGCAGGTCGAAGTCGAGGTAGATCGGGTCCAGCGATTGCAGCGAAACCACCACGTCGCCGGCCTTCAGGTAGTCGCCCAGACTGACCTGGCGGATGCCGAGTTCGCCGGCAAACGGCGCCCGCAGCCGCTTGCGGTTCAACAGCGCGCGTTCCGCCTGGATCTGTGCCTGCAGCTGGTCGGCCTGGCTGATGCGCAGGTCCAGCTCCGAGCGCGCGCTCAATTGCCGGTCCGCCAGATCCTGATAGCGCGCGCGTTCGAGCAACGCCAGCTTGTACTGCGCCTCCAGCGCCGCCACGCGGGCGAGTTCCACGCTCGATTCGAGCTCGATCAGCACCTGCCCGGCCGCAACCTCCTGCCCGGAGTCGAAACTGATGGCGCTGACGATGCCCTCGATCTCGGGCGCGATACGGGTGCCGTTGCGCGCCACCAGGGTGCCCACCGACTGCAGCACGCGCGGCCAAACCTGACTTTCGGCCACGGCCGAGGCTACCGTCGCAGTCGGCATCGGCATGGTGTCGAACGCCTGGTTCATCATGCGGTTGCCGAAGGACTTGAAGCCGAAGATGGCGCCGAACACCAGGCCGGTGACCAGCAGCATCCATATCATTTTTTTAAGCATGGGTATGCCAATGCTCCAGTGGCAGGGGAGTTGAATGGACAGGGGTGCCCGGTTACAGAGCGGTGGATTTTCTCATGAATCGGCCGCCATGTCGAAATTGTCGGCTATGGGTTTTCGACCGATCGACCAAAATGTGCAGCCAGCTGCAGCGCAAATTCCGGATCCTTGGTGCAATACGCGGACTAGCCTGGCGTCTCTGTGCACCGGGCAATTTTAATGCCTTCGGTAAGACAAAGCAGGGTCGGCAGTGACCGGTGTCGTTAAAGTTATCAGAGCTTATACTTCACTATCCAAATACACGGCGTTTATCCGGTTACAGGCAAAAGGCCGGTCGCTATTGCCACGAGCCAGGTGTTGTACAAACACCGGGTTTACGCAAGAACACGAATAACGGGGATAAATTTATTGGTTTCCAGGTGGTCGAGGCTGGAGCCGATCTCCAGGTCCAGATAGGGATGTTCCATCGGCGATCAACAAACCGCGCTGCTCAGGACCGTAGAGGGCCCAGGTCTTAGGAGCGGCGATGGTCATGCCCTCGGCTTAACCTCGCACATGCGACAACCGCGGGGACATCGCTATGGCCGGGGCGGGGTTTGCATCATTAACACTGCAAACCAAGCCTGTCTTCGAAAGAATCGAAGCCTGAATAAGACCTTGTCCACACCGTACAGGAAGCCCAGGATCAGCTCGAACATCCGAGTATTGCGAAGTGGCACGGCGAGCAAGGTGCCCAGGTGAAAGTGCGTACTCTCGACCAGCTCGAAATACTTTCGCGCCAGCGCGATGTCGCTTTCCTTCAATGGGTGCTCGTCTTCCGTTCTCATGTTGGGTGTAAGCCGCCTGTAAAGGTTGATCCGTGCTTATCCGGTTAACACCCAATTCAAAATCGGCGGGCTGTTTGAAGGCTGAAAGTGGAGCCGCGCTCACGATTGCGGCCTTACATACGACTTCGCAGCGAGATGTTACCGTGAAATCAGTACTGAAGTGGGAGGATTGACATGTTGTGGGAGACAACCCGATAAGCACGGGTTGATCAACGGGTTGTGTCCCAGCGGCTCCATGAACACCGCGGTTCCCCCGGGTTTCAGAACGCGCGCTATCTCTCGGAAACAGGCGTCCAGTTCCAAGTGATGAATGATCCCGTTTCCGACCACGACGTTGAATGAATGGTCATCGAATTCCATGGACTCGGCATTCATTTCGACATATCTGCACCGGGTTTCATAGCGGGTGCCGGTCCACCTGGCAGAGGCCCTCGAAATCGCTTGCGAGGATATGTCTATCCCGGTTACGTGCGCGCCCGCATCCATCCACCACCTGGATTGGTCGCCGGTGGCGCACCCCATTTCAAGCAGCTGTTTCGAATGGCAATTCCGGGTGGCGAGCGACCGATACAGGGCTACCGGCCGTTGCATGATGGAATAGTATTTTGCAGCCGCCGACCTCGCTTGGTCACAGCTTCCGAAGCGCTCGTCGTGAAATTCCTTTTCCTTGCGCAGCCTATCTTCTGACATGGAGTTGAGTTGACGCATGCGAAATCGCCCCCCGGCCCCAGGGTCGGCCAGTTGTTAAGAACTTTGCTCCTGCTGCGAAGATTATAGAGGCTAGCCCGGACCCCAGCGATACCTTTGCCACAACGTATCATGAGCGCCGCCGTGGCATAATTGCGCGCAATAGCCAAAGCCAATAGCCGAAGGTCCATCAGCGCGGGCGTCGTCGTAATCCTGATAGAGCCATGCGTTGAACTCGCCGTGGCCGCAGGCAGGCAATTGGTTGAATGCTTCGGATGAAGCAAACAGCCCCTTTGGCAAAGACACCGAGGTATGATACATTTCCTCGGATGAAAACTCAAGAGACCCGAGGAACTGTATCAGAAGAACCCCGTACCCAGCGGGAACAGCTTGCTGCGTTTCTACGCGAGCGCGGCATCGCCCGCCTGGCCGAAATCCGCCGGGCCGGGATCACCGCCACCACAGTCTCCCGGCTCGAACGGGAGGGCTTCGTCACCAAGCTCGGTCGCGGCCTCTATCAGCTTGCGGGTGTCGCCCTCGATGGCAATCACAGTCTCGCCGAGGCTGCCAAGCGGGTGCCCAAAGGCGTAATCTGCCTCGTCTCGGCGCTTGCCCTCCACGGTATCACCGACCAGATGCCGCGTCGGGTGTGGATCGCCATCGGCCCGAAGGACTGGAAGCCCCAGATCGACTATCCACCGCTGCGCATCGTTCGCTTCGCCGACAAATTTCTTCGCGACGGGGTTGAGACGCATGACATCGAAGGTGTCCAGGTCCCGATCTTCGGCGTCGCGAAGACCATCGCCGATGTCTTCCGCCACCGCCGTTCCGTCGGGATCGGCGTCGCCGTGCCCGCGCTGAAGGAGGCGCTGCGCCAGCGCAAAACCACGCCATCCGAAATCTCCACATGCGCTATGCGGGGCGGTGTCTGGAACGCTCTGCGTCCTTACCTCGAAGCGTTCACCGCTGATGGCTAAGCCGCCGACAAACATCGCCGCATCCGTGCGGGTGCGCCTGCTCGATCTCGCGCGGCAAACCAAGCAGCCGTTCGACGTCATCCTGACGCGCTTCGTGCACGAGCGCCTGCTCTACCGGCTGAGCCGCTCGCCACACGCCGACCGCTTTGTCCTGAAAGGCGCGATGCTGCTCACCACCTGGCTGCCGGAGACAGCACGCGGCACGCGCGACCTCGATTCGCGACCAACATAATCGAGGAGTTTGCACCATGAAACTTCGCTACCTGATATTGCTTTTTGGCTTGAGTCTGAACACCGCCTGGGCGGATTTTTCCAATACTTCGGTTGAATTGCATCCTTTCTACCCTTTTGACGGACCGTTTGTGATTGAAATCAACGGCGACTGGCCCACTGACTGTCATCCGGGCGAACAACAGCCGGTAATCCGGGCCTATGACGGCAACTCGGTTCTGATCGAGTTCGATATCGTGGTTATCCATGTCACCTGTAATCAAACAATCACACCCTACAGAGTTTTGGTGGATATGAGTGACGTGGTCGGTACCGTTGCGGGCAACTTCTCCAACCTCGCCATTACGGTTCGTTTTGACGGCGCCGAGTTCAATGAAACCGTGATGCTGGATTGCGGTCCGGTTGTGCCTTGTCAAATGCCGCCGGCAGAGGACGTCAAGCCGGAACAGGGCGCATTCAATCATCAGGGGCTGGAGGATCAGAGTTTGATTCTGGCCAGGCAGAATCAGTGGCTGGCTGCTTATCCGCTCATTTATGATGAGACGGGCGGCAGTGAATGGTTATTTGCCGGAGGAGAGATTATTCAGGATGTGTATTTTGCTGATCTGCATAAGTTGACCGGCGGCCAGTGCCTGGGGTGTCCGCCGCCCCCACAACCCCCGCAGCTGGCTGTCGTGGGGAAACTGACCTTGCTGATGGACAGCGCGGGGATTGTCCAGGCAAAAGTTAACGATGGTCCGTTCAACGAATTTCAAAGACTGGTTTTTGGCTACAACACTTTCCAGCTGAACCTGGCCGGTGGGCGTCCCCTGGTCGATCTTGCCGGGCGTTGGGGCATCAGCGAAAACCGCGGCACCAACCCGCCGCTGGGCGATCTCACCGAGTTCTTGCCGGGCGCTTTCGACCTCGTTCCGGAAGATAGTGTCCCGGCAGATCCTGAGATACCGCCCATTGTGCTGGTGAGTTACCGGGTCAACAGCCTCACCGGCGAGGCACTGGGCCAGCTGCTGTGCCAGGGAGAAACCGGTTTTGACGGCAGCACCCAGGTGTGCGAGTTTATCGACCCAGCCGATGCGTCCGAACCTTTGTTCCTGTTTTACCAGAACGGGCCCTCCAGCATTTCCATTGAATATGCACGCGCCGTGATTGCCGTTGGTATTCCTCCAGGAGGTAAGGCGGTCAGGCTGGACTGAACGGGGTGGCTCTTGCAGGCGCCGCTTGCCAGTCATCATGGTCGACCCGCCGGTTGCATCGCCCTACGAATCGAAGCGCTGGCAGTTGCCGGCGACTGTGTGCTCATGAGTGGATGGGCTTATGATGGGCTGACATCATGCTTGCCAGCCTTCAAGGAGAATGACATGGGTTTTTCCGCACAAATACTTCCCGATCACCACCGCCATTGCGATGAGCTTTTCGTCGCGGCCGAAGAAGCTGCCCAGAGCGGCGACTGGGTGGCGGCCACGTCGGCCTTCGAGCATTTCAATCTCCAGATGCAGGCGCATTTCGATGCCGAGGAGAGCGTGCTGTTTCCTGCGTTCGAGGCCGCGACGGGCATGACCTCAGGCCCGACGCAGATGATGCGGCTCGAACACCAGCAGATGCGTTCGCTGCTGGCGCAGCTCGAGTTCGCCTGCGCCGAGCAGGACAGCGACGGCTACGCCGGCGCCGCCGAGACATTGTTGATGCTGATGCAGCAGCACAACATGAAGGAAGAAAATCTCCTCTACCCGATGTGCGAGCAGGCGCTCACCGCCGAAGCCGAACAACTCAGCGCCAGGATAGGCGCCATGCTTGAGCGCGGGCATGGCTGAGCCGCGACTGATCGACGGCCGCGACATGCTGCCGCCGGAGCCGCTGGAACGGACCCTGGCCGAACTTGGCAGCCTGGCGTCAGGCGAGGAACTGGTGTTGCTGCTGCATTGCGAGCCGCTGCCGCTGTATGCCATCCTCGACCGCGGCGGTTACCGCTACGATGCCGTGCGCTGTACTGACGGCAGCCACGAGATTCACATCAAAAAAGCGTAAGCTGGCTGCCATGCAGAACACCCTGTCATTTGCGCAGGCGCCGCCGATTTCGGTGCCCTACCGTTTCTTTCTCACCGCGCCGCTGTTTGGCGTCGTGGCGGGACTGATGCTGGCATGGCTGGGACCAGCGGCGTTCGCATCACGCTGGACGCCCGGCGCGCTGGCGCTGACCCACCTGATCGTCACTGGTTTCATGTTGCAGGCGATGTGCGGTGCGCTGCTGCAATTCGTCGCGGTGGTGGCAGGCGCAAATATCTGGCGGCCGCGTTTGGTGGCAGCGGTGGTGCATCCGCTGATCACGGTGGCAGCGGTGTTGCTGGCGACGGCCTTCCTCTCCGGTCGGCAGCTTTTGTTCCTGCTGGCCGCACTGGTATTTACCATCGCCCTCGGTCTGTTTTTGACGGTGATGGCGATTGCCTTGTTGCGTACGCCGGCACGAGGCATGTCCATCCACGTCCTGCGCCTGGCGGTGTTCGGGCTGTTGGTGACGGTGGTCTTTGGCGTGGTGCTCACCGCCACCCTGGGCGGCCTGCAATCGGTCTGGTCCCTGTTTACGCTGGTCGACGTTCACGTCGTCTGGGGCCTGGGCGGTTGGGCGCTGATGCTGGTGATCGGAGTTTCCTTCCTGGTGGTGCCGATGTTTCAGCTCACGCCGGCTTATCCGCTATGGCTGACGCGCCTGGCGCCGGCCGGCCTGCTCGCGGTGCTATGCCTGTGGTCGCTGCAACTCCTGCCTGGCGCCGGCCAGGCGCAGGCATGGCAGAACAGTGTATTGCTGGCGGGAATGTTGCTGGCAGGGCTGTACGCTGTTGCCACCCTGTGGCTGCAATCGCGCCGCCGGCGCCTCAAGACCGATGTCACTTTCATCTATTGGCGTGGCGCCATGCTGGCGCTGCTGGGCCTGGCTGCTTCCTGGCTGCTGCTTCAGGCACTGCCGCCGCTGGGCAGCCATGCACGCGCGCCGCTGTGGCTGGGCGTACTGGCCCTGTCCGGCGTATTCCTGTCGGTCATCACCGGCATGCTGTACAAGATCATGCCCTTTCTCAACTGGCTGCACCTGCAGCAGGCTGGCGGAACTGCAGTGCCGGTTCCCAACATGAAGCAGATGATTCCCCAGCCGGCGATGCGCGCTCAGATGCTGCTGCATTTCGCGGCCCTGGTATTGCTGCTGGCAGCGGTGTTATGGCCCGCGCTGGCGCTGCCTGCCGGCCTGACCTTCAGCGCTTCCTGCCTGTGGCTGGAATGGAATCTGGCCGGCGCCGTGCGCGTGTATGCACAATGCAGAGCCAGCATCCACGCCGCCAGGATTTAAGGAAACTCTGATCACTTGAGAGTTTCCGTGGCACAGGGATGTGCCACCATTTTCAATGAATGTAGTTCATTGAAAATGAAGCCAAACAAAAATCACATTTTTTGTTTGGCGTGCTCTGATAATTCATGGATGAATTATTCAGAGCTTATTAATTTCCCGGGATGAGCGCATTGCACTGGACTTCCACGCGGGCACTCAGCGCCAGGCCGTTGGCGCCAAAAGCGGAGCGGGCCGGCATTTTTTCCGCTTTGAAATAGGTGAAGTAAACCTCATTGAAAGTCCCCCACTCGGCGATGTCTGCCAGGAATACCATACAATTGATGACGTGATCCATGTCCGAGCCATATTCCTCGACCGTCATTTTGATATTGTCCATGGTTTGCCGGGACTCGGCCTGAATGCCGCCTTCCACCAGTTTATTGCTGCCCGCTGCAAGCCCGACTTGGCCGGAAAGGTAAAGCATGTTGCCAACCCGGACCGCGGCTGAGAACGGCAGCTTGTTGTCGATGAAAGCCTGCGGCCGCAAGTGTTCCATAGCGGTTACGGCGGGCTTCTCCCCGGCCATTGCGGCGGAAAATGCACAAGATGTCAGCACCAGAGTCAATGCGATCAGTTTTTTCATGGTGGTTGCTCCAGGTTCAGGAAGAACAGGGTCAGAGTAACAATACCTCATTCAGCGGTGTGGCACAGTCGACAGCCATGGCAGCAGATGATATATATTCACCATGACCTATTCCAATGCCTCGCGCCATCACCGGCCTGATTGTGCCTTCACCGTATCAGCGCGCAGCAAGCCGCCCGAGGTGCCCGTGTTCCGGTTTTTGCGCCGTCATTTCGGCTACATTCCGCTGGGCAGTATCGGCAGCATGTTTGGTTTCGTCGAGCGCTCCACGCTTTACGGCGGCAGGAAGTTCCACGGCCGCGAGCTGTCCGGGCGGGATGTGGCCCAGCTCAACAATGCCGGCATCGGTATTCGCATTCCCCTGTCGAACCATTTCGCCACGCAAGGGGAGTACGAACAATGCATGCCGTTGCTGGAAAAGTATCATCACGAACCCAATTCGGTCATCGTGACCAACGACGATCTGGCGCAGTGGATTCGCGCGGACTTCCCGCAATACCGCATCGACGCCAGTGTGATCAAGAACATCAATAACCTGAAAAAGCTGCGCAAGGCGCTGGAGATCTACGACGAGGTGGTGCTGCCGATGACCTCGAACGAGGATCTTCCTTTCCTTGAATCCATAGTGGACAAGCACCGCATCACGCTGTTTGCCAATGCCGGTTGCGCCTTCACCTGCCCGTCCAAAACCTGTTACGTGTCGGTGTCAAAAAGCAACAAGGGCGATCGGGAACAGCCGTTCGTCTGCTCGCAGTCCACCAAGGAGCGCGAGCAGCTGGGCATGATCGACTTTGAACTGCAACCGCTGGTGGAACTGGGCTTTCGCAGTTTCAAGATGCTGCGCCCTGCGCCGGGGATGATGACGGGGTTTTAGCCCAAAACTCCGCACGCGTGCCGCGACGCCATCGTGGCTTCCGGTCTCAGACATTGAGCGCCTCTAGAACAAACCTTCGATTTCCTTGTCGCGACCGACGCCGATGTTTTCCGAAGAAGGTCTTGGCGGCAAGCCCGGCATGGTCATGATGTCACCACAGACGACGACGACAAATTCCGCGCCGGCTGCCAGGCGAATTTCCCTGATCGGGACTTCATGGCCGCTGGGCGCGCCCAGCAGCAGCGGGTCGGTTGAAAAGCTGAACTGGGTCTTGGCCATGCATACGGGAAAATGCCCGTAGCCTGCTTCCTCCAGTTGGACGAACTGGGCCCGGACTTTCTTGTCGGCAATGATGTCTTCGGCGCCGTAGATCGTTCGCGCGATATGCCTGGCCTTGTCCCACAGGCGCATGTCGTCATCATACAGAGTGCGATATTGCGCTTTCTGGTGTTCTATCATGTCGACAACACGCTCGGCCAGCGCCACGGCGCCTTGGCCTCCGTGCCGCCAATGCGAAGCGATGGTGCACTCGACCCCAAAGTCGGCACAGAATTTCTGTATCGCCGCGTGTTCCGCCCTGGTGTCAGCGCTGAAGTGATTGATGGCTACCGTGACGGGTACGCCGAACTGGCCAATATTTCTGATGTGGCGGCCTAAATTCTTGCAGCCTTTAAGCACGGCGTTGACGTTTTCCTCACTCAGGTTTTCCCTGGCCACACCGCCATGCATCTTCAATGCCTTGGCGGTGGCAACCAGAACGACGGCGTCGGGGTGCAGGCCGGCCTTGCGACATTTGATGTCGAAGAATTTTTCGGCGCCCAGATCGGCGCCAAAGCCTGCCTCGGTGACGACATAGTCAGCCAGTTTCAATGCGGTCCTGGTGGCGATGACGGAATTGCAACCATGGGCGATATTGGCAAACGGCCCACCGTGCACGAACGCGGGATTGTTCTCCAGGGTTTGCACGATATTGGGCTGGAATGCATCCCGCAGCAGTGCGGTCAAAGCGCCTTCCGCTTTAAGTTGATGCGCCGTGACGGGTTCGAGTTTACGGGTATAACCGATGACGATTTTGCCGATTCTGTGCCTGAGATCGTCCAGGTCCCTGGCGAGACAGAAAATGGCCATGATTTCAGATGCCGCGGTAATATCAAAACCGGACTGGCGCGGAATGCCGTTGCCCGGACCACCCAGACCGGTGGTGATATCACGCAAGGCCCGGTCATTGGTATCGGACACCCGCCGCCAGGTAATGCGTCGCGGGTCGATATTCAACGGGTTGTCCCAATGAATGTGATTGTCGATGATGGCGGCCAGCAGATTATTGGCGGCACTGATGGCGTGGAAGTCACCGGTAAAGTGCAGGTTGATATCCGTCATCGGCACGACCTGGGAATAACCGCCGCCGGCGGCGCCGCCCTTCATGCCAAAGCAGGGTCCGAGGCTGGGTTCGCGCAGGCATATAATGGATCTCTTGCCCAGCTTGCACAGTGCATCACTAAGACCGACCGTGGTTGTGGTCTTGCCTTCACCGGCCGGGGTTGGAGAAATCGCGGTGACCAGAATCAACTTGCCGTTGGGCCTGGCGTCGAGGCTCTCAAGAAAGTCATAGCCGATCTTGGCCTTGTCATGGCCGTAGGGAATGAGCTGGTTTACGGCTATTCCCAGCCTGGCAGCCACTTCGGCAATGGGCAGCGTATGCGCGGCTCGTGCAATTTCCAAATCTGAATGCATGGTTGTCATGTCCGTAATTCAACAGTCGGTATTTCTATCACAAATGTTCCTGCCGCATAAGGACAAGCCTGGGAGCCTGTCGGACTTAACACTGATCTACTCTCACCGACCAGTACCTGGCACTGAAAGAACCCGTCGCCGCCGGTGGCAAGCGCGGCCACCAGTTTTGGCAGCAGCGCAGTCATTTTTTCCAGCAGCATCCACGGTGGATTGATCACGATCATGCCCGCGGCGGACAAGCCTTTTCCATGAGCATCACTGCTTACAGCCAATTCAAAACGCTGAATCCGTCGGATACCGCTGCCGCTGAATTTTTTTTCCAGTGCATCGATGCGGGTCCGATCCACCACCGGATACCACAAGGCATAAATGCCCGTGGGAAACTTCTTATGGGCCCTGGCCACCGTCTCGAACACCTGCGCATAATCGGTTTTGACTTCGTACGATGGATCGACCAGCACCAGGCCGCGCTGCGAAACGGGCGGCAACAGGGATAACAGCCCTGTGAAGCCATCTTCGCGCATGACCCGGACGCGGCGATCTGCGGCAAACTGCTCTTGCAGCAGGACGAAATCCGCCGGATGCAGTTCAAATAGCCACGATCTGTCTGCGCTGCGTAAAAAATGCGCGGCGATCAGGGGGGAACCCGGATAGTAGTTCAGCGCCGCGGTAGGGTTGTATTTCTTCACGATGGCGAAATAGCTGGCAAGTTCCGGTAATGCTGTAGCGGTCAATTTGCCGATGCCTTTTTCGTATTCCTGCAATTTGTCCGCGTGTTCGGACCTCAAGTCATACAGACCGGCGCCGGCGTGTGTATCGATATAGTGAAAAGCGCGGTCTTTGCTGACCAGGTGCTGCAGAATTTCGATGACGACAACGTGTTTGATGACGTTGGCGAAACCTCCGGCATGAAAAGAGTGGCGATAACTCAGCAAAGGATTTCCCAATAAGCCCGGGTGATATTTTAGCGCGAGGACGCCGGCGTCTCTGGCTTTCTGGTCAGGTGAAACCAGGCAAACTTCTGTTCCCTGTTTGCCGGGGTGATATGCATTTCGGTTTTCGCCTCAACCAGCTCGAAACCTGTTCCCAGTTCAGCCATCAATTTTTCCGCATCATACTGGACAATATCCAGGCCGCTGCACTTGACCGGTCCGCCGATGGCAAATGCCGCGATGATGAGATGTCCACCCGGCTTTAATGCTCGTTTCATGACATTGACATAGCGGCGCCTGTCGGATGGATCAGTCAAAAAATGGAACACCGCCCGGTCGTGCCAAAGGGAAAAGGGATGCGGTGGATTAAAATCGACAATGTCTTCGACATACCATTCCACCCCGTGTGCTTTATCCCCAAGCCGTGCTTTGGCATGGTCCAGTGCGCTGGCGGAAATATCCAGGACCGCGATCCGGGTATAACCTTCATGGCACAGGCAATCCACCAGCACGGAGGCGCCGCCTCCGACATCGATCATCGGCTCAGCAAGCGAAAGATGGGTATTACGGATCAGTTGCAAGGATAACCCCGGGTCTTTCTGGTACCAGCTGACCTCCGTTGGCGATTTGTCGTGATAGATACTTTCCCAGTGTGCTTGTCTGCCCGGCATAGCCGCGTCCTTCGTCACTGTCCCGTTCCTTGCCTGTTGCTCATTCCTGTTTGACCGTGACCGGCAGGTCCTTGATTCCGGCATAGAAAACAATGATCTCCGCCGGTACGTCGCCATCATTGATACCGTGATGCCAGGTATCGACCAGCTCCACAAGGGCGTCTCCCGCCTTGAGATGCAGCGTTTTCCCATCCCGGGTGACCACCGTGAGTTCGCCGCTGAGCAGCACGCCGGCATTGATGAAGGGATGTTTATGCCAGGGCAATTCGGTCTTCGGCGGGATGGTCATTTTCAAGATGGTGACTTCCGGCGCGCCTTGCGGGTAGCCGGGTAAGGCCTCTCCATTCCAACTGCTGGTGGCCCTGGCCAGGGTTTCCACCCCGGTGCTGTTGCTGTCGCGGGCGTAAACAGGAAATGCCGTAAGGGCCAGAAACACGACGCATAATATTGTTCTCAACTTCTGCTCCTTGGTTCGCGCAAGAAAGTAAGTTCTGCATTGTAGCTCCAAAACCAGTTATTCTTGGCAGTGTGCTGAATTGAAGGAAAACGGTGATGAAAACCCATGCGATTCGACTGGAGCAATACGGCGCGCCCGAGGTCATGCAGTACGTCGGCATCGAACTGCCGGAACCCGGGCCCGGCGAGGTGCGCCTGAGACATACGGCGATCGGGCTCAACTTCATCGATATTTACTTCCGCACGGGACTGTACCCGGCCGAATTGCCGACTGGATTGGGCAGCGAGGCGGCCGGTGTCGTTGAAGCCATCGGCGACGGTGTTGACGGACTGGCCGCAGGCGCGCGGGTTGTTTACACCGGCCGTGCGCCGATGGACGCATATTCCGAGCGCAGGAATATTCGCGCCGACATGCTGGTGCCGATCCCGCCGGGCATAGCGGACGAGGAAGCGGCGTCGGTGTTGCTCAAGGGGCTGACAGCCTGGTATTTACTGCGGCGGAGTTACCGTGTGCAGGCAGGCGACCCGATCCTCCTGTACGCCGCCGCCGGGGGCGTTGGCTCGCTTGCCAGTCAGTGGGCGCATCATCTCGGCGCGACCGTTATCGGCGTGGTCAGTAACGAGGCCAAGGCGGAACTGGCGCGATCGCAGGGCTGTCATCATGTGATCGTGTCAGGCCAAGACGATGTTGTGCGGCGGGTGCGCGAACTGACCGCAGGCGAGGGCGTTGCCGCGGTGTACGATTCGGTCGGTCGAGAAACGTTTTTCGCCTCACTCGACGCACTGCGGCCGCACGGGGTGATGGTCTCGTTCGGCAATTCGTCCGGTGCGGTCGAACCGTTCGCGCCGGCGGAACTGGCAAAACGGCATTCGCTGTACCTGACCCGCCCGGTGCTGTTCGACTTCATCAATACCCGCGAACGCCTGCTGGGGGCGGCCGCGGAGCTGTTCGCCCTGATGCAAAACTCGGTGATCAAGGTCCGCGTTAACCAGCATTACCCGCTGGCCGAAGCGGCGCGGGCGCACCGCGATCTCGAAGCCCGTAAAACAACCGGTTCGACAGTTCTGATACCCTAGGAGCCTGTCGCAGCTTAGTACTGTACTAGGCCAGGGCCGCTGCAAACAGCGCCAGCAGGCGGTCCCAGGCACGTTCTGCCTGCGCTTCGTTATACACAGCCGAATCCGGGGGACACCAGCCATGCAGGGTGCCCTCGTACACTTCGATTTCCGCCGGCAAAGCCGCCGCGGCAAAGGCCTTGCTCAACACGTCTTTCGCCTCCGGTTGTTTCTCGTCATCGTTGGCGGCAATCGCGATCAGGAAGTGGGCCTTCATCTGCGGGATCAGCAGATGCGGGCTGTCAGGCCCATCGCTCACCAGGCCGGCGCCGTGAAACGTCGCGGCCGCGCCAATGCGATCCGGAACGGTGGCTGCGGCGCGCATCACGATGGGTCCGCCCATGCAATAACCCGTGGTGCCAAGCTTGCGGTGGGTATCAACGACCGCTTGCTGATCGAGGAAGCCGGCGAAGGTCCGGGCATCAGCCACGTGCGTTTCGGCATTCAGTTGCTGGTACAGTGGCATCACCGTTTCGCGGATGGACGGTTCCTGGAAAGTGGCGCCCAGCGGCACCACAGGGGCTTTGGCGCTGCGATAATAAGGGTTGACCACCAACACGGCGTAACCGGATTCTGCCAGGCGCTTGCCGATCTGGCGGAAAGCCGGGCGCAGGCCGAGGATGTCCGGCCAGACGATAACGCCGGGATGGCGGCCAGAGGCGGGATGGACGAAATAGCAATCCGCCGTGCCGTCAGGCGTGGGCACGTCGACCTCGCTTTCCGTTACATCAAACGCATCGGCAGCCCGCGGCAACAACGCCGTCAGCGCGGCGCCGGCAGCCAGGCAGCCGAACTCCCTGCGGGAAAGCAGTCCGGATTGCGCCAGGTACCTTTCGTTATCTTTCACCGTTTGAACGTCACACATCGCCCAGGTCCTCCGTGTTAACTTCAGCTTGCGGCAATTATATATTGCTCAGTATGCGCAATATAACGCAGGCGCAGCGAAAATTAAAAACACCACTTTTTACCTTTTGATTCGATGGGCCATTGCGTCAGCCGGGCTTGCGGAGCCGAAGCGCCAGCATTCAGCCGTAACAGAATACGTCGAGTTTGTTGCCATCCAGGTCCCGGAAGTAGGCGGCGTAGAAACCCTCACCGCCCGCCGCGCGCAAGCCGGGAGGGCCTTCATCGGTACCGCCCAGTTCGAGCGCCTTGCTGTGCATCCGATCGACCTCTTCACGCGAACCAGCTGCAATGCCGGCCATCACGCCGTTACCTACAGTGGCTGGTTGGCCATCATAGGGTGTCATAATGCAGAGCATCGGTTTGTCCATGGCTGCAGCCCAGGCGGAACCGCGGTCGCCGAATTCCATCATCCGCGTGACGCCCATCTCAGCCAACAGGGAGTCGTAGAAAGACCGGGCACGGGGCAGGTCGTTGGTGCCTAAAATGACGTAGCCAATCATAAAGATCTCCTTCGTAGTTTGGTCTGGTATTGGAACACTACAACGCCGGCGTGTAAATGGAACGAAAAAAGGTAGCGATATCGATCCCAAGGGGAGCTGGGTTGCGCACACGCTGCGGCCAGTTGAAAACCCCGGTATCACCCTGCCGTCAGCGCATCGCGTGCCAGGAAAGCTGCTCGAACCGATCGCGAATGCCACCGCGCCAAATCATGAAGTGATTGGGAAAGGAGGGTAGGGACTCTCCGGAGCGGACGTAGTAGCTCACCACTTCGGCCCGCGGGTCGCCGTCGAAGCGTCCGACGAGCAATCGGCTCAATTCCGGATACACGGTCGATTGTCCATCGGCCTCGCGCAGTCCTCGCAATGAGCCGGAGCCTCCCGGGCTGTAGCTCCACATTTGCCGGCCCTCATCGAAGGCGATGTCGCTCTTGTCGTCGCCGTCGAAGTCGGCGACCACGGCGCCGCGAAAGCTCGATCTTCTCTTCGAGTTCAACTCTTGCCATGAACCGGTGGATCCGCTTGATTGTTGCCACTTGCCCCCAGTGACGGCGGCGACATCGGTGCCTTTGACCGCGTCGAACTCGCCGAACAAAAAATCTTCGATGGCGAAGCCGGAGGTTTGCGTCGGCTGCCAGGTTTTCGAGCCGCCGTACCACACCTGCCATTGATGGTCGCGCGTGTAGAAAATATCGGTGAGACCGTCGCCGTCAAAATCGCCAAAACGCAGCTTCGATATCGGCTCCGGCGTGGTCGTCAGCGGTTGCAGCGGCACGCGGCCGCTTTTCAAGAAGCCCAGGTTGCCGGCGCCGTCGCGATACAGCACGTCGGTCGTTCCGTCGTTGTCGATGTCGGCGAAGCCCAATTCGCGGGTGAGTTTGGTGGAGGCGTGCAAGAACTCCCAGGCTTCTTGACCTCCGCGCGAGAAAAACCACGCCGTGCCGGTGGCCACGAACACATCCGTTCGCTTGTCGCCGTCGAAGTCGCCGGTGGCAAGATCGCGCGAACGGTCGGTGTTGAATTGATTGCCGGTCGCGTCGAAATTGAATTCGTCGTGGTCCTCGCCCCAGCCCGTATCGCCTTTATCCATTTTCAACGAAACGGCTGCGTCCAGATCGTCGTGAACCGCAACATTGGAGTCGAAGCGCGTTTGCGTGGTGGACTTGCCGCGCAGCATCAACGCCGGACGTTCCTTTAGGCAGAAGATGAAACAGTAGTAGTCCTGTGCGCCGCGAATGGCGTTAAAGGCGATCTCGTAATAGTCGCCGGCGGTGCCGCCATAGCCGCTGCTATCGTCGATGTCGTCATCGGGATTGGTGTCCACGGTGCCGTGCACGTCGAAGTGCTGATTGTAGTAACTGCCTTGTTTGAATCCGCCTTCCAGAACATAGTTGAAGCGGGCAATGTAACCTGTCTTGGCGAAGCCGTTGGACGCCACCGCATGCCGGTTGAAATCGAAGACGTTGCCGAAGATCGTCGCAAACGCGCCACTGCTGACTGTCACGCCATAACCGCCTCCATCGCGCGCGTTGTGATGGAAGTAATTGCGCTCGACGCGGATGAGACCGGCATCGGCCTTGGTGAGCGGTGTCCACTCGGGCAAGTACTGTTCTGGTGTGCGTGCGCGATTGTTGCTGATAATGTCGATGCCGCTGCCCGCCCATTCGTCGAACTCGCTCTCCGCAATGTAAATATTGCGCCCTTGCTGAGTGTTGGGGTCCGCGATGATGCGGATGCCATTGATATAACGCTGCTGATTACTGCGGCTGCCCTTTGCCGGCCCGCGCAAATGCAAACCGGTGACCGAAATATTGTTCCCCGTGATGACGAAGAGCGAATAGCCTTCGCATTCATCTGAACCCGGTTGTAACTCTGGATTAAGGCATTTGTTGTCCGCGAACAAACTCGGACGACTGCCAAGCTCACCGCGTTCGCCCATCAGTTTCACACCGCCGCGGATGGGAATTTCGGCGCGTCCCGTCATGTTCAGAAACTTGTTCTTTGTGACGATCACGCAACCCACAAAGTCCGAACGCAGCACCTGCTCCAATTGGTCCGGCGTTTCCACACGCCGCTCTTGTTCGCATTGCGGTAGTTGAACCAAATCGGGCAGCTCGCCAATGACGATGTCCGGCCAGATTCGATTCGGCCTGAACACGAATACCAACGAGGCGGCGACCATCATCCCGACAACCGCGAGAAGTGTTTTATTCACTGCTCTGACCTTACGAACACGACCATGTGAACTTACGGTGCATAGAAGAATAAACGCCCTATTTCGCCAAGTCCACAAGTTGGTGCACGGCAGTCTGCCGGCAATGGGCGGCTTTGTGGCATTCGATTGCCCCGGGTTTCACGCCCGCCAATGAAAATCCAAAAAAGGGCCTAAAAGGGGCCGGATACAATTTTGCCAGTCTGGTTTTTGCGGCGTGCCTGTCTTTCCATCGCCCAACCTGCCGTCAAGTGCTATGGCGTCATCAGTCCGGAATCTCCGGTTCGACCAGCTTCGCAAGCTGTGCCAGCGACTCTTGCCAGCCGAGATAGCACATTTCAAGTGGAATGACTTCAGGCAGCCCTTCTTGCACTATGCCGACCTCGGTTCCGCACGACACTTGTTGCAGGGTCACCGTCGTCTGCATTTCTCCGGGCAAGTTCGGGTCGTCGAACCTGTCGGAATAGCGAATCTTTTCGAATGGCACGAGTTCAAGATACTCGCCGCCAAAGGAATGACCGTGGCCCGTCGTGAAGTTCGTGAACGACATCTTGTAGGTGCCGCCAACTTTGGCGTCCATGTGATGAACCTTGCAGGTGAAACCGTATGGCGGCAGCCACTTGGCCATTGCGTCAGCATCCAGGAACGCCCGGTAGACGCGCCCCTGGTTCGCGCGCAGCACGCGGTGAAGTCGGATGGTGCCTGTTGGCATGATCAATTCTCCTTGCGATGGAACTCCGGATCGATCCCGGATTGGGTAGTTTAGAGGATTTTGGGTAGTTTGATGCGGTGCCCGATGACAACGTGCAACTGGACCCCTTGAGTTCCATTGAGCGCTAGCGCACAGACGGCTGCAGTAATCCGGAGGACACTTGAGCCTGGTGATTAAACCCCCCGAATGTTTATCGCCATTGGAAATACAAACACTGCAATCTTGCCCGGTTTGGCTTGCAAAAATGCACCCACAATTTTGCAGATAGATATTTCGGCATGATGTCCGTAAACGCTATGTTGCTTGATATAGAGCTTCCATTCATTAGTAACCTTTTTCTCATTGTGTTACAGGAGAACTTTTATGACACTTAAACAGTTGGTAATAGCAATTTCATTAGGCCTGGCCCTGGCTGGGTCAGCCGTGGCTGAAACGATCGTGATCAACGAACCCGAGGTGCGGACTATCGTGGTTAAACAGGGCTATGGCGATCCGGTATTGGTTGAACGCGACGGTGACTTGTGGCGCGCAAAGACTATCAATAAAACCGGCGGTGGCGAGGTTACCTTGTTTGTTAACGCCGAGGGCCAGGTGCTGGGGGCGGCTGACGTAGCGCGAACCCGCATCACTGAAACCACGACCACGACGACCACAACGTCCGCCGTGCCCGCCGCCACACCCGTGACTGAAGCAACCGTAAGCACCATTGTTATGAACGCCGGCTTTCACAATGTCCACGACATAGACTTCCTTGACGGCAAGGGCGTGTGGAAAGCTGAAGCTGACGACATCACGGGAGAAGACTATGAGCTGCACGTGGATGCCACTTCAGGCCGGATCGTGCATGTGGAAGACGATTGATTAATCGCGTTTTGTTCCGATTGCAGAGTTCACTCAGCGTGAATTAAGACCAGTAAAGCCCGCCCGCACATCGGTTCTGGCGGGCTTTATTTTAACGGCGGCCCCTGGCAAGAGCCTTTTCCTCGCAGCGCCAGGAAGAGGCCGATGATACACAGGGTGATGAGGGCTGCATTTACGTACCCACCCCGGATTGAGGAGTCACGGACGCGCAGGCGTGACTATCGATGGCGACAGAAAACTCGAAGTATTGCCGGGGGAGCCCGCCAATGTGCGGGAAGGGGACCCACCAAAGCAACCATTCCTTGTTTGACCTGCGGACAGTGACCGGTACTCCACGCAACTCGCAAGATACCAACGCTGACATCAGCGCCATGAACTCGCGGTGCCCAGGTTGCGGACCAGGCCGAGTACTGCTTGTAGCACTCGGAGTAATCGCCCTGCGACCCGTTGCCCGACGAAGGATGGATACCACGGTGCTCGCAGTTACCAATGTCGGCGCTTGGATGATCGGCGAGGATGTAGCCCAGTGGTTCCACGGAATGCGCGATGGCGAGCTGCACTTTCGCATTGTCACGAAGCGTGAGGGTCACGCCGTGTGGAACGCCATACGCCTGGCGTTCTGATTTCAGCGAGTAGTCGTCAACGCGCAGTTGCAGCGAGGCGTGATTCAGCGAATACCAATAGCCCCAGGCCAGCACGAGCGTACTGACCGCGGTGGATGCGAGCAGGATGTTCGCCCAGGTGCGCATGCTGACGCCTAACGAGTTGTTCTGCGGCAGGTCATGTCAACGTATGCATCGTCCCGCGGCCTAGCAGTTGACTGAAAGACCAACGCCACCGCGAGGGCTACCGGTACTGCTCCCAGCGCCAGGTTCCAGGCTTCCGGGACACCCGGTAAGGCTCCGCCGGCGCCCAGAAGCGCGACCACGCTCCCTGTTACCATGCCTGTCACGATAAGCGGAAGACGTGCAGCACGACGAGTCGCTCTGTCGACGGTGAACAACCTGAACAGAAAAACCATGCCGGCCGTAAGCGATAGGAGGTTTGCAACAAGCAGAACCAGTCCGAATGAAGAAGGGGCATAATAGGCGGCTACGCGCCAAAGCAATACACCGCCGACCGCCACCGCCACCACGCCCCACCGCTGTTTCGGCGGCGCATCGCTATGGTTGTTCATTGTCGTCTCCTGAGACATTGCTTGTCGCCTGTTGTTGGCCATTCGATTTGAATCCTTCGTGAAACTCGAGGATACCTCTCAGGGCATGGTCATCAAAGGACAAAGCGAGAAAACCATCTTCCCGCTTTGGCTAACTCCAGCTAGTGCCCTGGTTCGCGGTGTAGCATGGAATAATCACGCCGCACTTGTGCGTGGTCAAGTCATTCCGGCACCGCCGGCGCGCCGTCCTGTCACCCCCGGATTTTACTGAACGTCATTCTCAAGCTGGAATCGGGGTGGTCGGAGCCGCGACGGTATAGGCCGTAGCCTTCGTGACCCCGATCGTACCGATCATAATCCGGATAACGCGAGTAGCGGCGGGAATATTCGATGGAACGGTTCAGGTCCTCGAAGGCGCGCTCCACGTCACGAAAATCGCCGCGTAGATGTCGCTCGTGATGCAGATCATGGCGGCCACCCAACTCACTTCGAGCGTGGGCGTATGCATTGACCAGTTTCGAGTAATCAGCGCGAATGTGGCCGTAGTTGCTGCCCCGCTCGACTTGGCGGTGGAAGTGACGTGCAGCCTTGGCAAACCGCCTCGCATCAGCGGTCGCATGGTCGCGACCTGTCTCGAACTTCAACTGCTCGTGGAAGTGCCTGGCGGCATTCTCCAGTTGGTGAGCAGCGCGAGCGATGTTGTCGTAACCGCGGCCGTCATAGTCGTGACCGGCATAAGCCAGGTTCGTGCCAACGAAAATGAGCATCAACGTGATCATTAATTTGCGCGTAACAGCATCCTCCTGAAAGTGATACCGTGGCCTCATCCCCGTGGTAATGCCTGGCGGCTGGTGAGCCGTCCGGATCAATCGGCCTGGCTTGGCGGGCAAAGGCGTTTACGTTGCTGCCAAAGTTTCACCATTGTCTTGCGGGAACAGACTACGACAGGTTTGCTGAACCGGCTCTGAACTGAGTCTTAATGTCAGCTGAACGCAGAAAGAAAACCGGTAATGCACCGTTGGCTCGCATGCAGCAGCGGATGCATTGTCAGCGGCCGCCGCGGGGTTGCCAAAGGGACAACAGTAGACCCAGCACCATGATTCCGAGCAAAACCGCATTGATATAAGTTCCAGGTGGCGTGCCCATGCGCTCTATAGGGAGATAGAGCTGAAGAACCTTGCGGCCCCCCTGTTCCAACAGCAGGGCGAGGAAGGCGAGCGGAACGAGGCTGCGGTAGCGGAGAAGTACTACGAGGCATGCCAGGCCAAAGACGAGTTGGCACAGACCCCATGCGGCGAATATGGACAAAAATGTGGCACCGCCATTTTCGCCGAAGCTGTTGAGCGGGATTCCATCGGCGGACTGCGCCACAGAGCGCCCGTTGAGCAGGATGTTTACGCCCATGACTATTTTGAGCGGCATCAGGGCGAACAGCCACAGCCCGAGGCGACGACCGGGGTAATGGTTATCGGCGATGCGAGGGAAAAGGTCTGTCAGCATGGTCGCTCCAAAATGCGCAATGCTTACCGCGGGGCCCAACGGTCGGCGTCAGCGGCGGCGCGGTTGCCGGACTCGGATAGTTGGCCTTCCAAGGGGGTGGTCCGTGCGCCCATGATGACGAGCCAGAGAATGATCAGGACCTCGCCAATGGCCAGTACGGTGAACTGATTGGCAACGCGCGCGTAAGCTGGGAAGAGCAGAGATGTCATGCTAATGCCCAGCCAAGCAAAACAGCCGATGATAAGGAAGACGCCAAGAATTCGGGGAATAAACCCGGATCGAAATACAAGAATCCCGAACGGCAGGAGCCAGAGGCCCCACAGAGCCATGACCGCACTTGTTCCGTAGCTCTGCAAGCTTAGAAATCCCATCGTCATGGCATCGAGTTGATGTTTGTCGAATGCCGACCAGTAATCAGCCCCATTCGACAATACGAGTGGTGCCAACCCGCAGAGCGTATTGACGAACGCCATCGGTACTTGAACGAGAACCAGTGCCACCATCAGTAAAGCTTGTCTCCTGTTCACTTCTTTGAGCAATTGATACAGAGCCAGCACCAGGATGACAAAAAGGATCTGCGCTACCAGGCCACTGACGGCGTAGAGCCGGTAAAGCAGCTGAGAAGACGCAATCTTGCCCACTGTGGCTGCGGCGTCGCCATCTACTATGAACACTGAAGGGATGCTCATTTCAACAGCGGAGGTTACTCCCAACAGCAGATACAGTACGCCAGCGACCCTTGCTTGATGTTTGCGGGAATTCATGTTGTCGCTCCTGCTATTGCGCTACTGTTCATCCCGGCGGAACTGCAGCAGGTCGCCGGGCTGGCAGTCGAGTGCCTCGCAGATCGCCTCGAGCGTCGCGAAGCGGATGCCGCGCGCCTTGCCGGTCTTGAGGATGGATAAGTTGGCAAGAGTGATCCCGACCTTCCCGGACAATTCGGTGAGGGTCATGCGTCGATCGTGAAGCATGTCGTCGAGTTTTACGAAGATGGCCATGTCAGATCATCGTTTCCAGGTCTTCGCGCATCTGCGTGCCCTCTTCAAAGACCCGCGCAAGCACGAACAGCAGAACCACAGCTACCCATCCGGTCACCCCCGAGAATGTCCAGTCGACATTCGAGCCAGCAGCGTTCAGGGTTGCCGCCAACAGTCCGAAGGTCAGGTGGAGCAGCTGAGTGGTGAGCACACACCAGGCGATCGTCTTCAGCCGCACGGCGTTCTCGGGCACGAAGGGGTCACCGGAACGAACCGTCTCGACCACGGCCAACAGGCGCGAAAGCAGGATGTGGAACGCAGCGACCATCGGCAGTGCCAGCACGATCCAGATGCGCAGGACCGGCACCAGCCACATTGAATCGATGCGCGGCGGCTGCTTGCTGAAAAACTCGAAAAACAACGGCTCGAAGAGGAAGCTGGCCGGAATGGTGGCGACCAGCATTACCCCTGTGATGAGGTTGAAGGCGCGCAGAATCTTCAGGAGGATTCGTGAAGCGCTGAGCGCACTGGAGTGGGGTCTGAGCATTTGACTCTCCCGCAGTAATTATCGCTGGACGATATCATATTTATCGTTTAACAGCAATATTCTTATTGCGAAACGATGTAGCGTTCGCGGCGGTCGCTCGACGATCTCTTAACGAAATCGCTGGGACAAGGAGTGGTCTCGATGCTTGTCCCTCCCGTGAGGGCGGGACTGTCCGGTCCCGGCGCTGCGTGCTGTTGTTATGTTTGTTGCCCCATGATAGAGTGTGTATCAAAATAAAATATATACACATAGGTGATCTATGCGAACCAACATTGTCATCGACGATAAGCTGATGTCGGACGCAATAAAAGCATCAGGGTAAGCACCAAAAAAGAGGCGGTAGAGCAAGGGCTAAAATTGCTCGTGCGCCGAAGCCAGCAGCAGGAAATTCGCAAACTGCGCGGCAAAGTCAAATGGGAAGGCGACCTCGACGAAATGCGAGGCGGCAAATGATACTGGTCGATACCAGTGTCTGGATCGACTATCTTAATGGGGTTCAAAGCAAACACACCGATGCGCTCGATTCTAGCATTGTCGAGGGTATCGTTGCGATCGGAGATTTGATTTTTCTGGAAATTCTCCAAGGAATTCGGGATGACCGAGAGTATCGTACAACCAAACGGACCCTTATGACCTTAGATCAATATGAAATGTTTGGAAAAGGGATGGCCGAAAAGTGCGCAGAGAACTATCGAGCGTTGCGCAAGAAAGGAATCACGATACGGAAAACGACAGACGTTGTCATCGCAACTTTCTGCATTGAAAAAAGGATGCCTTTGCTCTTTCTTGATCGAGATTTTATTCCCTTCATCGATCATCTTGGTTTGCTCTCCGCGCGTTAAATTTTGTTTGACCACCGTTGAACTGTCTGAGCCAGACCGAGAAGAATGGCAATCCATATCACGTACGCGAGGACAATGCCCAGCGGCTTCGGCCATGCGAACCATCCAGGGGCATTCATCAATCCAAATTTCCAAAGAATAGAGGTAAAAGGGCGGGTGAGAAGCAAGGCCGGAACCGCCAGAACCCAGAAAAATACTTCCCCAATTAGATCAACTACGCCAGGGAAAACAGACTTAATTGCAGTAGAGAGCCAAAGAAGCGTCCCATGCAGGGCAAGTGCTGCCGCGCAGAATTTAAGGCTACGTACCAGACCTCGAACCGAGGGAGTAAATACTGCCGCAAGAATTTGCTTCATGCTGTTTTTCACTGCCTGACGATCATCGCTACCTTCTGCCGGCCCAACGCCCCGCAAAACCGGCCCGTGTAAAGCGGGCGCAGACCGCTTTGCACGGGTCCGCGTTGATGCGGATGTTATGTGGCTCCATGAAGCTCTGCACGTGCCGCCGACAAGACCCGACCTGCCGACCGCAAGAAGAGCACGACCAGGAATGAAGCAACTAACAGGTCCGGCCAACCCGATCCGGTCGCCCAAACTCCGCCGGCGGCGATGAAGACGGAAAGATTTGAAGCGATGTCGTTGCGAGAGCATTCCCACACAGAACTCATGTTGACGTCTTCGGCTCGGTGCCGCCAGAGAAGCCCCAGGCAAACACCGTTCGCCGCGAGGCCGAGCAGACTGAACACGCCCATTAGTTCGAACAGCGGGACGTTAGGATTCACAAGTTTGTATCCAATCTGGCCGGCTACGACGAGAGCCGCGAGAAGGATCAGCAGGCCTTTGAAGAAGGCCACGCGCGCTTTCATTCGCGCGCCAAGGCTCACTGCGTAGAGACTGAGCGCATACGTTAATGCGTCGCCGAGATTGTCGAGACTGTCCGACAGCAGCGCGGCGGAACCTGCATAGAGTCCGGCCGCCACAATGACGAAGAACATCGCGGCGTTGATGGCGAAAACAATTTTCAAGGTTGCGCTCTGCCGCTCGCGCAGGGCATCAAGTTCGCAACCGTGATCGCAGCATCCACTCATAAGAGAAACCTGGACATTATGACTTCCGCGCAAAGTGGCTGCGCGTCCGCTCGAACTAAAGTTAGAACTCGCTAATCTGATATCCACCTGGCGTAAACATTTCAATTGACCAACGTGATCAACATCGAATAGGATACCAACCACTTTTGAAGCCGCGCTGATCGCGGCTTTTCCGTTTCTGAGATACCGCAAATCCATCGTTGCTGGCATTGCTCTTTTTGTGGATCGTCCACAGCTAAATTTCAACTAAGGAGCAAAAATGCTATCAAATTCTAAATTACAATCAATTATCTGGACTTCCCGCATAGACGATGCTGAAGATTTTTATCGCAATGTGCTTGGTCTTGTCATGAAGGGAAAATCCGATGGCGCTGTAGTTTTCGACGTCAACGGCAGTGATCTTCTGATTTCCCCCGTCCCATCGACGACACCAACTGAGCATACAGTGCTCGGATTCTCTGTACCCGATGTCGATCTCATCGTTACTATACTCGCAGATCGCGGCATTGTATTCGAACGATTCGACGGATTCCCACATGAACCAGACGGCACATTGACTACTCCTGATGGTTCGCGAGTTGCATGGTTTCGTGACCCAGACGGGAATCTCTTATCCGTGGTGCAGTTTCCTCAAAGCCGATAACGGTAATTGTCATAGCAGTGAGATGGCCAAGGAAGGCTAATCCAAACCAACCGCAGTGGTGGACCGCTTTGGGTCGTACGCTGGCGTTCTTCCAGACACACCGGGTAGCCAGGGGGCGGTTACCCGCTCCCCAGCCCCCTCAGAACCGTACGTGAAAGTTTCCCCTCATACGGCTCAAGCCCTTGAAAGCCGAATGCTCTGCGCATCGGCCGGTCAGTCACGTGCTGGCTATCCATGCTGGGTCAGTCCGGTGGTGCCGTGTAAGCACCTGGTGGTCCAGTCTACGGGCCATCCGCCAGCGCTGGCGGAAGTAGGTTCGATAAGCCGGATCAAAGGGCGTGGCGGCACTTTGGATCTTGACGTGTCGGCGAACGGGTAGTTCACTGGCCTTGAAGACAGCCAGTGGCTTGCCGTTCTTAACTGCGCAGAATCGCCAGGAGCCCCAGAGGTGGCGCCAGTAGCGGTGGAATCGCCAACGGGCGGTTTTGCCGGGGTGACGTTTTCTGCTCCAGCGTTGGAGTAGGTGATAGACGTTCTTGTCGATGCGGCCGAAGAGCGCTTTGACGACGGCGAATCGGCACTGATACGCCCAGCCTTGCAGCTTGCGGTTCAGTACCCGCACAAAGTCGGCGAGGGGCCAGGCGATGGTAGTCATCGCCCAGGCTTTCATCGCGGATTCCATGGCTCGTACCGCCTCCTTGGCGCGCTGGATCAGCAGCTTGCCGCGATATTTGCGCACGTTGAAACCGAGAAAGTCGAACCCTTCGTCGATGTGGCGTATGTGGGTCTTCTCCAGGGACAGCGCCAAGCCGCGCTCTGCCAGAAACACTTGCACGGCAGGCAAGACCTGTTCACGCAACAGGGCTTCACTGACGCCGGTGATGACGAAGTCATCGGCGTAGCGCACCACATTGACCTTAGCACCGCGACGCGGCAGGTGGCGGCGCACGGCCGCCTCCAACCCATCGAGCGTCAGGTTCATGAGCGTGGGTGAGATCGTGCCACCCTGCGGGGTGCCGGCAGTGGTGGGTTGGTACTGGCCGGTGTCGATGACCCCGGCGCTCAACCACAGCTGGAGCAGGCGCTTGTCCATGGGGACATTGGCCAGCAGCCAGTCATGACTGATCCGGTCGAAACAGCTTTTGACGTCGCAATCCAAAACCCAGGTCGGCGAGCGCCGCTTTGCCAGCGCAATAAAACACTGTCCGATGGCGTCAGCGACCGAACGCTTCGGGCGGAAGCCGTATGAATGGATATCCGCTCGCATCTCGGCCACGGGTACCAGCGCCAGGTTGTGGAGCGCTTGCATGGCGCGATCCTTCATCGTCGGAATACCCAGTGGTCGGCTCTTCCCGTCTGGCTTGGGGATTTCCACACGCCTGACCGGTTGCGGACGATAACGGCCCACCTCCAGTTGCCTGCGGATTTCCGGCCAGTGATGGCGGAGGTAATCCGGCAATTCATCGACGCTCATGCCGTCGATGCCCGGCGCGCCTCTGTTCTGGCGCACTTGCTTCAATGCGCGTTGCAGGTTGGCCCGGTCCAACACTTGGGCCAGCAACGCTTGCGGTTGAATCGACTCCGGTTGTCCTGACGGTCCAGCGACGAGTTCATCCTGCGGTGTGCCCGCAGCCTGCCTTGGCAGGTGGTCAGATGCGTTCCCGTCTCTCTCCATCATGGTCCTTCGTCTTTCATCGTTCGGGCCTTCGGCGGGGGCGCCGCCTACTATGCCCTCTGCTGACTTCTCCACGGTATTCAACGTCCGTTTCCGGGCGCCCAGCTTCTACATTTCCGAAGCATCGGGGAGATCTCCCGGGGTAAGACACGTTACCTTCACTGCATAGACGCCGGATTTACAAAATGCACCCCATTCGCAGATGGAGGGCTTCGCGGTCACGTGCCCGCTCGCCCCGGATGCATCACGCCTCATATCCGGTTTTTGTTCATCGCCCCGCAGTTTCGGATTGGGCTTCCTCCAGACCTCGCCTCGCGACGACGCCCTTGCCCTTCTCCTTGCCTTCGGCTCTGCGTAAACTTGGCCACAGGACTTTCACCTGCGAAGTAACGCGCCATGCCCGGCGCACACGTCATGGTCAGCGGCGCCGACAGGCGTCCGCTGCACCTAAAGTTGGACTGCTCCTACACCGACTCACGCAGTACATTGGCCATGCGTGTCTGCCATCCGGGACCAGTAGCCTTCCAGCGCGCGAGCGTATCGGGTGGCAATCTCAGGCTAATTGCAACTTTTGATTCTGGAGACCTGGGACGCCCACGCGGCTTGAGCATATTAGCCGCGGTGCGCGCGCCAAAGATCTTCGGCAGAACTTCCCTCGCAGGGCGCGCTTTCGCAATCATGGCGGTGGTCCATTCCGGATTTTTACGGATGGTCTTTTTAGGATTGGGTTGCTTTTTCATATCGTTTCACCTCGCGTTTGTTGGCCTTGCGCAGACTGATGACCCGAGGCTTGCCGTCGCGTGGTGTGAAAACCACGCTATGCAACCGATCCCCAAGGAAGCCAAGCACGCAATATCGCCGTTCTCCATAATCTTTACGTCTGTCTTCCCAAATTAGGGCCGTTGCCCAGTCGAGTTGCTCGGCGAGGTCCAATGAGAGACCACGCTGTGCAATATTGCGGCCTTCCTTTTTTGGGTCCTTGTCCACACCGCTATTGTATATACGTATATACAATAAAACAAGCCGGCGGATAACCGGCGTACCACTCTCACCGCGCGGTCCAACGAAGCTGTAGAAAAACCCCGGTCGCTTTTTTCTGGGTATATTTCATCGAGAAAATCGCGCTCCTACGTGCATTCTGGATTTGTTTTGCATCGCGAAAAGTATTTCAGAGCACTCTCGGCACGAAAAATTCATCTCCTGAAGCATCGCGCGAGTTTTTCTACAGTCTCAACGCCTGAGTTAAGCCGACCCGCGAAGCGGGTTCGGCTTGAATGAATTGTTAGGCTGCGGATCCATCGCTGCCCATCGTGGTGCCACAGAAGTCGGCCTTTGCCAAAGCTCGGCAGCGGGTGGGAAGTGTTCCGCTGCAACGACTGTTTGAAGAGACGGCGGTGCCGATGGCCTCGCCCTCGACGCCTGGAGCGTGGTATCGCAACTGGCGGTTGATGAGTCTGGACGGGAGCACGATGGAAGTGCCCGACACGGCGGCCAATGGCGAGCATTTTGGGCGACCGAGCGCGAGTCGTGGGGAGAAGAGCGCCTATCCGCGGCTGCGGTGGGCGGCGCTGGGCGAGGCCGGGACCCGGGCGGTGGTCGGACTGGAGGTAGGACCGTATGGAGAAGGAGAGAAGTCGCTGGCCCGTCCCCTGCTGCAGCGGCTGTCGTCAGGAATGCTCTGCTTGTGCGACCGCTACTACTACGGATTCGACTTGTGGGAAGAAGCCCGGCACAGCGGCGCGCACCTGCTGTGGCGGATCAAGAAGAACTCGGTCTTGCCGGTCGAGGAACGCCTCCCCGACGGTTCCTACCTGAGCCGCGCTTTTCCTTCGGACCGGCGGCGACGAATGGACCATCCGGGGGTCCCTGTCCGCGTGATCGATTACCAGCTCGACGATCCGGGCCGACCCTCGGCCGAGCCCCTGTATCGGCTGGTGAGCACCATCCTCGATCCTGACCACGCCCCGGCCCATGAACTGGCGGCCCTCTATGCCGAACGCTGGGAGGTGGAAATCAGCATCAAGGAAATCAAGATCTACCAAGGGCGGCCCAACGTGGTCTTGCGCAGCAAGAAACCTGACGGAGTCGTGCAAGAGCTCTACGGCTTCGCCATCGTTCACTACGCGATCCGTTGGCTCCTCCATCAGGCTGCCCTTCAGGAGGAGATCGATCCGGATCGACTGTCCTTTACTGGCGCCCTCCGGGCCATGCGACGCAAGCTCTCCAGGCCCGAGAGCTTTTCCCCCCGGTAGGTGGCCGGCCCTGTTGCGAGAAGCCGCGGCCGAAGTACTCGAGGAGCGAAACCCTCGGCGTCTGCGGGCCAACCCCCGCGTGCTCAAACGTGCCGTGCTCGGCTACCCGCCCAAACGCGCCAAGCACGCGCACTGGCCCCAACCCACCAAACGGCCGTCTGAAGCCGTGGTCATTAAGTGAACGGTATTGCCCCTAGGGCAAGCCTGATCCGTGCGGTCATGGTGATTGTCCTGTGGCCAGGTGCGGCAGGCTGCGGAGGTTGCCGTCTCAAGTGGGCGATGATGTCGGACAGGTCTTTTTCCGAGAGCGGATAGAAGGTGTACGAGATCATTCCAAGCGCCGAGCTTCCATCACGCTTGACGCCGAAACGGATGAGGCGCGCCAGTTCCGAATCGCTGTAGCTCAGGATGATCCAAGACAGATTGGGAGCGGTAACGCTGTAATAACCATCCATGTCGATGGAGCCGCCTTGTCCTGTCTTTCCGTGGCACCCGGCCCAGCACCCTACGATCTTGGACAAGCGCTCACCTTCGACGGAATCGGGCAATCCCAGCCCAGATTTCAACGGTACGAGCGGTATATTGTGAGTGCGGCGCAGCTTCCATTCGGAAGTACCGAAGAGGATGGCGGCGCCGACCAACGTAATCATGCCAATGAAGGTCAAGAAAACCGCGAGAATCCTGCAAAATTTGCGGTGGCGGATACAGGGCATGGTGATACTGATTGGTGAGCAGCCTAACGTGCGCGTTGAGCGGGCCGCGCAGCGGACCGTCCGCTGCATGCCGTTGTTAGCCGACCGGCGGATGGTGTTCGGCGGCAGCCTCTGCGATTTGAGACGACAGAAGATGGTTGACTAACCAGGTAAACATCGCTATTCTTTCGCCTATGAAAAAGAGCAAGAGCGCTCAGTCTCCCCCCACGGACGTTCGCCCCGATGCGGCGGCATCGCAGCTTGGAACCGTTCTTCGGTCGGAGCGCGAATCTCGTGGTTGGACGTTGGAACGACTCGCCAAGAAACTGCAAGTGACAAAGGGTTACGTGTCGCGCCTTGAAGGAGGGAAAGCGAGACCGGCAGCCAAAATAATCGAGCGTCTGGCGAAGACCTGGCAGATGGATCCGGCCCCTCTCCTGATCCTCGCCGGTCATGTTCCTGCGGATGTGCGAGAGATTCTTCAGAACCATCCTGTGGAGGCACCAACCATGCTGCGTCACTCGTTTGGAGAAGGGGCTTATGACAACACGCCCCGAGCCGCGTCGTCCTTTACCGTTCGCGAGAGCCACAGTTCGTATGCCACCGACAAACCGGACTATAAGTTGGTCGAGGACGACTGTTTCTCCTGGCTGGCCCGACGCGAACCCTGCTCGATTCACGCAGTGGTCACGGACCCACCTTACGGCCTCAAGGAGTACACACCAGAAGAGAAATCCAAGCTTCGCCGGGGAAGAGGCGGCGTGTGGCGGATTCCACCGGCGCTTGGCGGATGTATACGTCAGCCTGTTCCACGCTTCACCGTGCTTAGCGAGAAAGAACGGTGCGAACTGGGCGTGTTCTTCTCCCGCTGGGCTAAGAGTGTCTTGCGAGTGCTTGTGCCGGGTGGGCACGTCTTCATCGCTACCAACCCGCTTCTTTCGCACCTGGTCTACGTCGCAATGATGGAGGCTGGCTTCGAGAAGCGAGGCGAGATCATTCGACTGGTTCAAACGTTGCGCGGCGGCGACCGCCCCAAGAATGCACACAAGGAATTTGAGGATGTGACTGTCATGCCGCGATCCTGCTGGGAACCATGGGGTCTCTTCAGGAAGCCGTGCGAAGGGCGGGTGCAGGATAATCTTCGCAAGTGGAAGACCGGCGGCTTGAGGCGCATCGGAGAAGAGCAGCCATTCTGTGACGTGATTAGGAGCTCGCCAACGCGTTCCCCCGAAAGAGATATTGCCCCGCATCCGTCTCTGAAGCCGCAAGCCTTCATGCGCCAGATCGTGCGGGCATCGCTGCCGCTCGGGGAGGGCGTTGTGCTCGATCCTTTCATGGGTGGCGGTTCGACAATCGCTGCAGCCGCAGCCGTCTGCTACCAGAGCATCGGCATCGAGAGCGACCCCGAGTTCTTCGCCATGGCCAAAGCCGCGGTTCCTCGACTGGCCGCGTTCGTGCCAAACGGGGACGGAAACGCGCGGCTTGCTGTAAATGGCAAGACCGCGACGCGGGACCAGCAAAGTCTCTTCGCCTGAGGAACCCTTGGGTGCGTAGCAGCTGGTCACGGCTGCGCCAGCACAGTCCGGTGTGCACCCACTCCGACATCGGGGAGGCGATACAGAAAGTTCCGCCGAAGTTTCTCGACGCCCGACGCCGTTATTGAAGCAGTAGGAGTCCGACGGGACGCCCCCTTACGCCCCGAGAAAGATCAGTCGGACTGCTTGACCTCTGCACACAAAATCTCGACGAACGTGAGGGACTCTGTGGTTCCATCCTCCTCTTGCCCACCGACTGTATATCGAAACACCATCAGCCAGCAGTCCTCAGGATTATGGCCTTGCCAGCCACCCCGCTGGATTGACGACTTGACCTCAATTCCAGTCTCTCCCTTTAACACGAGATTGGACGAATAGTGCCCTTTGGGCAGAAGGTCAGGGTGCCCTCCGACCTTCAGGTTCGCCTCAAGCGTGGAGGACGCTCTGGCAATGTTCTTTACCAGGAACTCGGAGACGATCCCGGAGAGCGAATTTCCCAGAAGAAGTGCTTCCAGCGAGAGAAACCCCGCGCCTACAAGATAGTCATTGACGCCATGCAAGAGCCGGTACGTCTCCGACACGGCCTTCTCGATCTCATCGACGCGCAGGCCATATGGAAGTGATACGTGTCGGTTTACATAGCGAGGGTCGAGTTTTGTCGGTCGTGTCACGATGGCTCCCGTGGTGATGCTGGCGGCTTCTGGTCGGCTAACGCCGTGTTCAGCCGCGGGCCGAGCGAAGCGAGGACCGTCGGCTGGAACACATAGTTAGACGACGACTTGCATTCATTTGCTTGACCCTGCCGGTGGCTTATAGAGGGACGGGATCTTTGCCTCTTCTTTCTTGGCTCGATCGGTGGTCCAGGTGTTGCGAAGGAAATTGTAGACCGCCACCACCTCTTCATCTGTGAAGTGGGAGAACTGTTCCTTTGCAACGATTCCCATGAGGCTAGATTCCGCCAGCATGTCTCGACCGGTACGGGTAACGCCGGTTTTCATGAGCTTCTTGAACTCTGGCAGAGAGTACGCCTGAACGATAACTAGGGGAGGGGCGTTGATGATCTCTTTTGGGGTTTGGTGATGGCAGTTAATGCATCCGACCAAGTAGGCCAATCGCTCGCCCGAGGGAGGCGCCGCACCGGCAATGCCCGCGCTAGAGAGGAGGAGTGCTGCGATCAGCCTGCGCATAGAACCTCCCACATTCGTCGGCTAACGTCGTGCTGTGCGGCGGGCCAGCACGACGGTGAAAGATGTTACGGCGTTTCCGGCCCGTCCGCACCAGCTAAAGTTAGAGGTCTTCATGTCGAAGACTTATTCTCCGATGCCACGAGAGCCCGCACGCGTGCCTTGGTGTGCGTTGCCACGGCGTAGCGAAGGATCGCAGCAAGGAGGAGGAGCACAACAGCGAGTGCAACGATCAGGCGAATCGCGTGTTCCAGCGGCTGAAGCGCGGACGGGCATAGTTTTGGATCAACCACATTGGCCGCGATCTGTGACACGAACGACTGGATTAGAAGTATGGCTCCGGAAAGATACTCGGCGCGCTGCGTAGAGAGTGAGTCCGCAAGATTTTGGCTAAACCCACCCCAGCCAGAACTTGCGATTCCCTTTATATCCGCCGCGCGCAGATGTGCAACGCCGATTACGAAGAATGACGCAGCAAGAAAGCCCAGACAGGCTGCGATCAGGTTTAGAAACGTCTGCAGCGTCACGGAAGACCTCTAACGCTTCAATAACCGGCGCAGCTTTGCTGCGTCCGGCGCCGAAGGCGCGCAGTTGATTGACTTGTTATGTGGTTATTACCCACGATGCTTTTCCATGTTTTGCAGCAAGCAATGCGCGTAATGACGTAAGAATGGAAGAAGTTCACTTGCCCGAAATCTTGCCACTAGACCGCCACCATTTTCGGAATCAGAAAACTCGAGCCAATTTACAAGATTTTTATCATCTTCTGATATGACATTTATATCAAAGTGAGCAACGGCATGCCTGAGTGATTTTACTAGCTCACGTAACGTAGAAATTCCGTTCCCAACTTCCAAAGATGGCGCACCGATTTCAGTCAGAAATTCTCTGGTTAGTCGATCCGTCGGAACAAAGCTAATGACTCGTTCCTTTGGCATTACGATCAGTCCAAGTAAGCAGTTGATCGTTAACGTGTAATTAAACTGCTCTTCAAAAGGGTAGTTGTCTAACACGCCGTAATATTGATCAATCAACCTTAGAGTTCGATCTATAAATTCCGGCTCAAGATTGTGGTAGTTACCCATTCTGCTTTCTCACATAACGTCTGCGTTCAACGGGCCGCGCGCGCGAGGCGATCCAATGAGGACGGCGGTTCCCGCGGCTCCGTTGGAATGCGCTGTTATGCGACGTTTTGCATCTTGTTCGCATAGTCGCGGCCCGATGTCTGCGGGGGAAGAGCCTTGCCGTCCTTGTGGTAAAGCGCAATCGCTTCCTCGACCACTTGGCACAGTTCCTCGAAAACCGCTTTTTCATCGGACCCGTGGCATCCGCCGTAGATGAGTCCGGGCGAACTTCCGACGAAGCACTGATCCTCCTCTGACCACTCAACAATTTTGGCGTATCGCGCGCTTTCCTTCATGACTTTGACTCCTCTAGGGCCCGTCGTACGGCGCGGACTTGATAGTGCCTCGCGTCGTCTCCAGGTGACCCGGAAATTGTGATCGGTTTTGCAACCTTCGGGTGTACAAAGTTTCTGTGACTCCCTTTCCCGCCTTGATTCACGAACCCTGAACGCTCGAGATCGGCAATGAGTTCTCTGATTTTCGGCGGCACCAGTTCACTCCGTATTCTTAAGTCGCATAACTTATAAGCATTTATCCGCTGTGTGCACCATGGCGGATAAATGTCTATTTGACTAAGCCACCCATCAGACGGGTACTCTTTAATAAAGGGGAAAATATTGCGGACGTCGGGCGTGGCGCGGTGTTCTGCACGCCAGCAAGCGCATCGACCATGAGCGTCAGATGTTCCGGTATCACGTGCATGGCCCCTCCCGTAGTCGGTTTCGCTCAATTTAGCGCCATTCTTCGGCAAAATCCAATGCAACGGGCGTGCGCAACCCCGGCCCCAGCGGGCCCGTCGCTGTCAGGACGGTTGAAGCACCGCTAAGTTTGCCATCATCGTCGACCTGCGGGATCCCATCGGCGCAGTGGCGGTAACTGTGCCATGACGCGCAAGCGCCCCTGGCGACATTGTGGGCAGGGGTAGGTCAGGTATGGCCGGGCCTGCCGTTGCCATGGAGGCTGTCTGGGGGGGTGATATGTACACCCATTTCTCACGCCCATCCGATTAGGCATATCCTGAGACTTGAATGACAAGGTTTGAGTCGTCGGTTGGATGTGGCTGTCCTATTTACTTACGCCGTCCAGGTAGCGTTGCGCCAGGGGTGGCCCACTAAACAGCTGCAGCCAGCGTTGCACCACTTCGCCACCCGACCAGGACCATGCAACATCCGCCGCTACGCGAACGACGATGTGATAGTGATTGCTCATAACCGCATAGGCGCACAGGTCCAGCGCAAATACACGGCTCAGCGCTTGCATACGTGCAACTACCCAATCGCGGCGGTGCGAAAAATCAAAACCGGAAAGTGGATCGACGCCGCACAAAAAGGCGCGGCGCACACAGCGGCTGATGCAGTGGTAGTAGGGTGTAGCGGCGAGCGATACCAGGCGGTTGCGTGCTTGAGGCATGTACACAGTGTGCCTGCAGAAGAACCAGACAACTATCGGCGATTCACCTATGCCGGTGTAGGAAATCTACTGCGATGTGGCTGTCCTATTTATTCACGAGTTAGATTCACGACGGTAGCGCGGATAGCTGGGACATTTTAACGGGCGCACAGAGACCATAATTATTAGATAGCTCCCCGACGATCTCCAAGAACCAGGCCTCCGCCTCTGGGGCAACGATGATACTGGTCACCAACTCGTTCAGATCATAGATGCGGCGCCGTAGTCCAGCGGGATTTTTTCTCCAGTTCTGCTGTTGGGGCAGCATGATTCGGACTTCTCGCTCGAACTCGTACGCCTCATGCTTGAACTCCAAAGGGTCAGTGTAATTACCGATAATCATGTCGGGGTTCTCGAAATGATCTATGTACTGCACCTTGGAGATTAGGCTGCTTTCTGGCCAGTTGATGCAGATCTGCGTCAGTCGCATGACGGTTGTACACACTGCGACGCTTGCTGTCGTGCCTCCGAACAATTGCCAAAGCGCCATGTTGTCTTTGGCGCCGAAGGTCCAGCAGCTAACAAAGTTGCCCCTGCGGCAGCGCTTGTAGAAGCTATCAGCAGTTTCTTCGAGCTTTTCGTCCCGGGCGGCAGTGTTCAGAGCTTTTCTTATGGTTGATGTCAGCGCGCCTTCGAACCGATCCGGAAATAAATCGGCTCTTCGAAGGTAGAGCTCTTTGGTCCGAAGTAGATCGACGAATTTCGGTAGGTCCATATAGCGGCGTAGCGGCGAACCGTTTTTCAACTCCGGGCTTCGACTGACTGTGATGCCTCTGCTCATTTGGATGCCACTGAGTCAGTGAATCTAACGAGACCGTATAAAACTATTTGGAACATCAAAATCTCCTCCTTCCGGGGCAGCTGGAAGGTGCCCGCGCATGCGATGGTTCAATACAATGCATTCTGCGCAGTCTAAGTATTTGAAAAATCCAAGAAAATCTTCGCTGAGAGATTTTTCTACAGCCTCGACGTTTTAGTTAAGCGGCGCAGCGGAGCTGCGTCTGGTGGAGCCAGCTTGCTGGCGGAACGAACTTGAACGATTTGTTATATTTCGCTCTCAAAGTTGCTCGACCACGAATCTTTCAACATCTCTGATCATATTCTTGACATCCTGGTCTGAGAACTCACTGGTTTTTCCGTGGGCTGCTGAATTTCGAATATCTGCGAGGGCTGTAATTTGTTTCTGTTGCAGTTTGTTATAGATGCCCGCCTTAGCTAAATCTGCATTCATTTTGTCCAGTTTTGAATGCGGGATTGACTGTTGATCGCAAAGTTCGCGAAGGGTGGTTTCTAGAACCACTCCAGCCACAACAGCCGCCGGACTTTTGTAACCTGCAACCAATAGGCTTTGGGCTTGCTCGAGCTCGGAATCAAATACTTCTGCTTGAATGAGTGACCTTGTTGTTCGTAAATAGCCACCTTCGTAATCCTCTTTAGCCGCCAGAAAGATCGCACGTAGCCGTTGCAGCGTCTCTAGAAATGTGCCATAAGCCCCAGTTTCATCGTTATCAGAAAACTCTTTGTAGTGCTCAGACTCTGTTCCGCACGCCTTACTGAGTAGACTACGCGCCTTTACTTTCCATTCAAGCAGGGCATTACTGTCAATATTTGGTTCGGATCTTTCGAAAAAGCTGTTGTAAACGGAGGATTGAGACTTGTGAAGCGCTTCCATTTGAGCTTGCAATTCACTGAATCGTTGTTTGTATATGTCAGTCATGTGGATACTCAAGAAATATAACGTGGAGTTGAGGCGCCTGCGCGGCTTTTCGCGCAGGTCGCCTCGAACGCAGGGTTAGGGTGCTTATAACTTTTCTGCATCACGAGCCACACGAACCTGGTAGTTGATATTCAGCACTGCATCGTTTTCGCCAACGCTGAGGGCCAGAAGATCAATATTCGTTCGCCCAACTATCCAGGTGGCTGAAGCCTGATTGAGTAATCCTCGCTTGATGTCATTGGCGATTTCACGACCATACTTTGCGCGAAGTGCATCCGAGAGGGACTTATAGACCAGCAGCGCATGATGGAAAGTGCGCCCTTTTCCAAGGGAGAGCATGACCTGGGTAAGTTTGTCCGATATGAAGTAGAACGATGCCGTGAAATTTTCATTGGCAATTTCTACGTCATCTAGCCGTAGTTGCTCCACAGCGCCCGTGCCTAGCTCGGTTGCTTTTTCGGGACGAGTAGCAGTTGGCACAATCGCCTTGACTTGAGCGAGCGACATTCCATATTCAGTGCCGCCCCATAACACCTGTGCGTGCGTGGGTGCCGGTGCCGAAACCGCCGACAGCACAAGCGCCAGAAAGAATAGTTTGCGGATCATCTAAGCACCCTAACTTATAAGCATTTATCTGCTGTGCGCAGCATAGCGGATAAATGTCTGTTGGACTAAGCCGCCCATCAGACGGGCACATTATAGATAGGGAAAAGTATTACGCAGATCGGTCGCGGCGCGGTTGTTGCTGCGCAACTCGGTATGTCGGCGGCGCCGTTCCGGTCCGCAGCGGCCATATGGGTCGTCCCTGTGGCGTTCGATGGGGTCCAATCTAGCGCTATTTTCCGGCAAAATCCAATCGCCGGGCGCACACCCACTCAGCCCTCTGCGGGGCTGTCGGCAACCGCATGTTGGCTATGGGCTCAGTGCCGGGTCACGCGCGCCAGTTCACCGTGGCTTGCGGCGCGGCGGAGCAGATCGACCATGCGGCCGCGGAAACGGCGTGACAGAGCCTTCACCGGAAAGAGATAGTTGCCCTTGGTTGCCTTCCAGGTCCCGTTGCTCCGCAAGGCGCCGCCCGGAACCAGGCAATGCAGATGCACGTGTCGGTTCAGGTTTTGGCGAGCGGCCAACGACTGCTGGATGAAGTCCCTCGCACCTGCTAAGAAGCGGGCGCGGGGTGTTGAGTCCACTTTCTCTTGTTACGCCGCAACTTCCACGTACTCGACAGCACTGCTGGGTTCCGGGATTGGCTGGTTATCTTCCTTCATTCCTTCCAGGTGAAACTGGATGGCCGCTCGAATTTCATTCTCAGTTTCTTCAATGGTTTGGCCCGTGGCGATGCAACCTGGCAGGTCCGGGACATAGGCCGAAAAATTGGTGCCTGCGACTTCAATGACAACTGCGTATTTCATAGCTTGTCTCTACTTCCAACCCGCTTGTTTATAAATGCTATTCAATGTTCCTGGCGCCAGATTATCACCAAGTTTGCCTGGAACGGTAACGCGCCCGGATTTTGCCGGATGTTTGAATTGACGATGACTGCCCTTGGTCCGCACGTGTTTCCACCCGCTTTTCTCCAGCATTTTTATCACATCTCTGACATTCACTCTGCTTTATTAGCAAGGAGTGATTTGGCCTGATATCGGCTTTCCCCTTCAATCGTTGTAAGAGAACCCGGCTAATTCATGGATAACCAGGATAATTGCACCGTTTTTAGCTTTTGCGCAAAATGACGTGCGCCGCATTGTAACCGGGCGCCCCGGTAACCCCGCCGCCCGGGTGCGTGCCGGCCCCACACAAGTACAAACCATCAACCGGCGTTTTGTACCGTGCCCAGCCTGCAACCGGGCGCATGAAGAACAACTGGTCCAGGCGGATATCGCCGTGGAAGATATTGCCTTCGGTGATGCCGAAGCGGCGTTCCAGGTCGAGCGGGGTAATCACATCCCGGCCCACAACCGCTGCCGGCACATTCGGCGCGTATTTCCCGATGATTTCCACCACGCGGTCACCGAGAGCTTCGCGTTGTTCATCCCAGGTGCCGCCGGGCAGATGCGCGCGCCGCGGTGGCGGCAGACGTTGTAGAACGCTTTCAGTTCGGACTGTTCATTGCGCAGCAGCAGGATGCTTTCACCGTACAGATCCAGCACCTTGTGATCGCCGGGGGCGGGCAGTTCTTCCTCGCGCCCGGCACAGATCCATTCGCGCATGAAGATGTGCTCGCGCTCCAGCGCATAGTACTTGTCCCGCAGGTACCAGGAAGACGGCAGGGTGGGCTCCAGGCCGGGCAGGGCATTGGGTTCGCTGGCGGTGGACATCGGTTTCAGCTCGCAGGGGCTAGCTATGAGCCTTGTATTGTGAACAGGATTCTTCGCCGGTTCCACCAGCGCAAGGTTTCAATGCCGGGGTATGGGCCGCAGCTATGGTGCCGGCCCTGGCCTTGATAATTAATATTTAATTATCTTGCGAATAACTTTACAATCTGCAGCATGCGCCATCCTGATTCGAAACGCGATGCGGTGCGCGAATATGTAGCTGAACACCCGTCCGCCACCGGCCCGGAACTCGCGCAACACCTGGGCATCAGCCGGCAGGCGGTGAGCCTGCACCTGCGCAGGCTGATTGCCGCGGGAGAAATATTCAAAACCGGCTCGACCCGCGCGGCGCGGTATTTTCCCGGCGATGCGGCGCCGCAAGCTCGCCGCATCAAACGCGAACTGGCTCTTGCCGGCCTTGATGAAGCGCAGGTCTACGAACAGTTTGCGATCACGCTGAACCTTTCCCGCCTGGCGGAAAATGTCGCGGCGATTGTGCACTACGCATTTACCGAGATGTTGAACAACGCCATCGACCACTCGATGGCGGACCGCTGCAGCGTGGAAGTCCTGCTGGATGCTGCCAGGATACGCTTCGGCATCAGGGACGGCGGCATCGGCGCATTTCATTCCATTGCGGAAAAGTTTGCGCTGGCGGATGAGCACGCCGCGATGATCGAATTGATCAAGGGCAAGACCACCACAAAGCCCGATGCGCATTCGGGGGAAGGTATTTTCTTCGTGTCGCGCGCGGCCGACCGTTTTGTGCTCAGATCCCATCGACTGCAGATTGAGTGGGACCGGGCACGCGATGACATGTTTGTGTCCACTCCCCGGTTCATCGAAGGCACGCTCGTGCAGTTTGAACTTCTGCTGGATTCGCGCACCCGGCTGGAAGACATATTCGGTGAATTTGCACCGGAGAAATACGACTTCAAGTTTGAGAAAACCCGGGTCCTGGTCAAGCTGTTGCAACGTGAATATGTTTCCCGCTCGGAAGCCAAGCGGCTGTTGCACAACCTCGACAAATTCTCCGAAATCGAACTGGACATGCGCGAAGTCAAACAGGTCGGCCAGGGGTTTGTGGACGAGGTGTTCCGGGTATTCGCCGCGGCACATCCGGCAATCATTATCCGCTCGACCAACGCCTCCGCGGCGGTCGATGCTATGATCCGGCATGTCAAAGCCGATGCTTGAGAACAAACAATAACTAGTGACCGTCCATAAACGCCACATGCCAACGCGGCACACGGATGTGCCGCCATTTTCGATGACGTATTCATTGAAAATGTGAGCGCAGCAAAACCACGTTTTTGCGTAGCGAATCCATAACGGGCAGGGATGCCCGTTTATGGACAGACATTAACAAGCGGAGAGACTTCCTCATGACCGTAACCGTTAGCACGGGTCCACCCCTGGCGATGGCGCGGCCCAGCAACGTGCGCTGGCGCATCCTGGCCATCCTGGTGTTCGTCAGTTTCGTTTCCTACGTATTGCGCGGCAATCTTTCCATTGCCGCACCCGGCATGATGGCCGACCTGCAACTGACGGAAATCCAGTGGGGCTGGGTGATGTCGGCGTTTCCGCTCGGTTATGCGCTGTTCCAATTTCCCGGCGGATTGTTTGGCGACCGCTTCGGGCCGCGCAAGGCGCTGACCCTGATTGCCGTGGCCTGGGCCGTGCTGATCATCATCACCAGCCTGGTGCCGGGCCGGGCAGCGGCGTCGGGCCCGTTGATTCTGTTCACCTTGCTGGCGGTGCAGTTCTGTGTCGGCATGGTGCATGCGCCGATTTTCCCGGTGACCAATGTCAGCATCGAGCGCTGGTTCCCGGTCAATGGCTGGGCTTTTCCGACCGGTCTGACCAGTTCCGGCCTCACCGTGGGCCTGGCGGTCACAGCTTCGCTGCTGCCTTGGCTGATGGGTCAGTTTGGCTGGCGCACTTCCTTCATCATCCTGGCGCCCTTTGGTTTTATCGGCGCGGCACTGTGGTGGTGGTATGCGCGCGACGATCCGGCGCAGCACCGTGCAATCAATGCCGCCGAGATTGCCTTGATTGCGTCCAACCACGGAGAGCACCACGCGGTGGAACGGCAGCCGGCCTGGCTGCGGGTATTGAAAAACCGCAATGTGCTGCTGCTCACCCTGAGCTATGCCTGCATGAATTTCGTTTTCTACGTGGTGTTCAGCTGGGGCTTTTACTACCTGGTGACGGTCAGGGGTTTTGCCGCGCAGGAAGCCGGTTTTCTCACCTCGGCCCAATGGATTGGCGCGGGTGCCGGCGCGGCGCTGGGCGGCTGGTTCTGTGACCTGCAGTGCCGCAGGATCGGGCTGCGCTGGGGCTGCCGCCTGCCGATCATCATCGGCATGGTCACCTCCGCTGCGCTGCTGATCGGCGTGGCTGTCAGCCCCAATGCCTATGTCGCTGCGGGCATGCTGGGGCTGTGCTTTTTCTTCAACCAGACCACGGAAGGCGCTTACTGGGCCAGCAGTATTGCCATCGGCGGCCGTCACGCCGGCGCTGCCGGCGGCCTGATGAACACCGGCGCCAATGGCATGGGCTTCGTCAACGCGATTTTGCTGTCGGTGGTGGCGCAATACTTTGGCTGGCCGATGGCGATTGCCATTGGCGCCGGCTTCGCCCTGGCCGGCGCCGGACTGATATTGCTGGTACGGGCCGATCAGACCGTCGACGAACTTGCTTAAAGGCGGTCGAGCAGGGCCTGCACGCCGGTGGCGATCGGATCGACGCAGAGCAGGCCGGTTTCCTCGTTGTAATGGGCCAGTACGTTGGCTCTTGCCGCCGGGCTGAGGCCGGCGGTATTGATGCTGAGGCCAATACAACGCGCGGCGGGATTGGTCAGCGCCGCCGCTTCTTCGTATCTGCGGATACATTCTTCCAGCGGCGGAATGGGATAATCCGGATAGTCCTCGATGACCGTGCGCCCGGCCTGATGGCAGAGCACCAGCGCATCGGGTTGCGAGCCATGCAGCAAGCCCAGCGTGACCGCCGCATAGGCGGGATGAAACAGCGAGCCCTGACCTTCGATCACATCCCAGTGTTCCGGGGCGTTGTCCGGCGACAAAACTTCGGCTGCGCCGGAGAGGAAATCGCATACCACCGCATCGATCGGCATGCCGCCACCGGCGATCATGATGCCGGTCTGGCCGGTGGCGCGGAAAGTCGCATCCATGCCTTTTTCCAGCATGGCGCCATGCAAGGCGAGGGCGGTATATTTCTTGCCCACGGCACAGTCGGTGCCGACCATCAATATGCGCTTGCCGCTGCGCTTTCTGCCGCTGGCTGCGGGGATACCTGCTGGCGGCCGGCGGATATCGATCAGCTTGCGTCCGCTGCGGACGGCGGCAGCGGCCAGCGCCGGAATGGACGCCAGCGGCATGTGCATGCCGCTGACGATATCCAGTCCCGCTTCCAGGGCTTCAATCAGGGTCCGGGTCCATTCCGGCTGCAGCGCGCCGCCGACCGGCGCAACGCCAATGATCAGGCTGCGCGCGCCAGCGGCCTGGGCTTCGACAACGGTCATGTCCGGCAGGCCGAGGTCCGCCGCGCATGTGGGGTAACGCAGCTGCGCCAGGCAGTTTCCCCGCCGCCAGTCCACCAGGCCGTGGCCGGTTTTGGCATGGAGATTATCCCTGGCATTGCCGAGGAAAATCAGCCAGGGTGCATCGAACGTGATCGGGTTCAAAGTGGTTCCCTCTTTCAGAGCATGTCCCGCAGCCGATAATACAGCATACCCAGCGCAATCATCTGGTTGCCGAAGCGTTGCCGCCGGGGACGCGGATCTGCGGCATTTTGGCGAACAGGTCGAAGCGCTCCAGGGTACCGCCGATCGCGTCGGCGACGATCTCGCCCATCACGTGCGTGGCGTTGACGCCGTGCCCGGAATAGCCCTGCAGGTAGTAAATGTTGTCATCGATGCGCCCGACCATCGGTATGCGGCGGATGACGATGCCGATGCTGCCGCCCCATTCGTAGTCGATGCGCACGCCCTTGAGCTGCGGGTAGACCTGCAGCATGCGCGGTTCGATCGAGGCGCGGATGCTGGCCGGTACGCGGCCGGAATAATTGCAGCGCCCGCCGTACAGCAGGCGCCCGTCCGCGGACAGGCGGTAGTAGTCGAGGATGTGGTTGAGCTCGCACACCGCCAGGTCCAGTGGGTTGATCTCACGCCGCGTTGCTGGCGGCAAGGGTTCGGTGGCAATGATGAAGCTGCCGGCCTGGAAGGTGGTGCCGGACAGCCGTTGTTGCTCCAGTTGATGGTAAATATGACCGGCCAGAACCACCGCATCCGCCTCGACATGACCCAGTGCGGTTTCAATTCGGGGCCTGCGGCCGTGACGGATAGCGCTGACGGGGGATTGCTCGAAGATCTGCACGCCGAGACTGCTGGCGGCGCGGGCCTCGCCGAGGCACAGGTTCAGCGGGTGCAGATGGCCGTTGCGCATATTGATCATGCCGCCCACGTAGGCATCGGTGCCGAGTGTTGCCTGCGTTTGCTGGCGCGAAAGCAGGCGGTATTCCCAGGGAAATCCGTGTTGTTGCAGGCTGGCGTAATCTGCTTCCAGGTCACGGAACTGGCGCGCTTTGCTGGCTACGTCGATGTAGCCCATTTTCAGATCGCAGGCGATGCCATATTTCGCCACGCGTTGCAGGATGATTTCATGGCCGCGCCAGCGCATGTCCCACACCTGGCTGGCCACCTGTTGGCCGCAGCGCCTGACGATTCTGCGCTCGCCGCTGATGCCGCCGATGAACTGGCCGCCGTTGCGGCCCGAAGCGCCCCAGCCGATGCGGTTGGCTTCGACCAGCGCGACCTTGTAGCCACGCTCGGCCAGGCTCAGTGCGGCAGCAAGGCCGCTGAAACCGCCACCGACAATGCAGATATCCGCGCTGTGCGCACCCTGCAATGGCGGGTAGGCGGTTTTCTCATTGGCACTGGCGGCGTAATAGGACGCCGTGTGTTCCTGCTGCTGGTGTTGCGCTTGCATGGGAATTCTCGCCGTAGACCTGGGCAGAGTAACATTTTCCCCGCCGAAACAGGTGGGTCTGCGTCAAGAGAAAATGTTACTCTGAACCCGCCAGAATTGGCCCGTCCGAATGGGGAAAAGACATATTGATTCGCTTCAGGGATGCCCTGCGTACACAGAAATTCGCACTCAGTGCCGACCTGGCCCTGGGGCGCAGCACGGATGCGCCAGAGGTAGTACGGCAGGCCAGGCTGTTGCGGCCGGCATTCGATGCCATCCAGGTGCCGGACAGCCACGATGGCCGTTTGCAAATGTCCACCCAGGCGGCGGCGGTATTGTTGCTGGGGGAGGGCGTTGACCCGCTGGTGCACGTCACCGGTCGCGACCGCAACCGTATCGCGCTGGAAAATGACCTGCTGGGCCTGGCCGTGCTCGGTGTCACCAGCATACTGGTGACGCGCGGCGAAGAGCTTTCCACCGCCTATCGCCCGCCGACCAAACAGGTGTTCGAACTCAGCGGCGAAGACCTCGTGACCACGGCGCGCCAGCTCGGCGAGGATGAATCCATACGCGGGGCTCCTGGCTTCCTGATCGGCACCGCCGCAACCGTGTTCAACCCGAAAGAAACCTGGAAGCCCAAATCGCTGGCGGCACGGGTGGAGGCCGGCGCCGGGTTCATCCAGACGCAGATCTGTTTCAACATGAAGGCGCTGCGCCGTTACATGGATCGTCTGGTAGAGGCGAAGCTCACCTGGCGCTGCGCCATCATGGGCGGGGTGGCGGTGCTGCCGGACGCGGCTTCTGCGCGCCTGCTGAAGGAAGGCCTCAGTGGCGCTGCTGTCCCGGAAAAAATTATCCGCCGCCTGGAACAGGCGCGGGATCCGCAACTCGAAGGCATCAGGCTGTGCGCCGAGACCCTGCAGAAGCTGCGGGAAATACCCGGCATTTCCGGCGCCAACCTGATGACCCCGGGTGACCCGGCAACGCTGCTCGAGGCGGTGCGCGCGGCCGGTTTGAGAACTTGATGTAAGCGGACGGAGTTGAAGTGGCGCTACTGGTAAAAGTTTTTCATGAGCCGCAAGGCTTGCTGTATCACGGCGGCGCGGTTGCTTATGCCGTGCTGGCTGATGGTTTCGGCCTCGCTCCAGGCGAAGGCTGTTCATAGAAGCGTTCACGTTTGCCCTCGATCAGTGGAATATAGGGTTCGATGGCTTTGAGCATGAAGTCGCGGAAGATGCGAATGCGGGCCGTGGTGCGCAGATCGATGTGCGACAACAACCAGAACCCGGTGCGCGGTGATTCGTAGTCCACCGGCACACGGCACAGCCGCGAGGAAGCATCGCCCAGACCACAAGGCAGCAGGGCAAAACCCAGTCCCTGCCGGCTCATGTTGAAAGCGATGTTGAGCGAATTGGCGCGATAACGCACCTGCATTCGAGGAAAGGCGGCTCGCATCCATTCCGGCACCGCATGGCTGCTGTCCAGCCAGGAAATGCCACCAACCCTTTCAGGGTTTTTCAGGAACTGCTCATACAGCGGGTGTGAAGCGTACACCGCATAGGCAAAGTCGGCGATGTGGGTGCCGAGGACATTGGGTGGAGGCGTGTTGGTGCCGCGGAACGCCACGTCTGCAGCGTGCACCGACAGGTCCAGGATGGCTTCCGTGGCGATGACGTCGATGTCGATTTCGGGATAGAGCTGGGAAAACCGGTTGAGACCCGGCAGCAGCAGGCTCTGGACGCAGGAGTCGGACGAGGTGATGCGCAGCTTCCCGCTCAATTCCTGCCGGTCCACCTGCACCAGGCGGCCGATGGTCAGGACTTCTTCGGCAATGGTTTCAACGGAGCGCATGACGGATTCACCCACCGGGGTGATCTGCCAGCCGCTGGGCGAGCGGTCAAACAGCAGAGCGTTGAGCGCCGCCTCCAGGTTGGTGATGCGACGTGACACCGTGGTCTGGTTTACGCCCAGTTTTTTTGCCGCGGCCGTCAAAGTGCCGCTGCGCACAATCTCGTAGAGATAGCGCAGATCCTGCCAGTCTATGCCCTGCATAATTGCATATCCAAAATGCGAAAATTTGAATTTACCTGCATCAATGCAGCCTCTATGGTAGCTCATAAGGAAAGTTCAAACATCAACCGGCTTGAGCAGCCAAGGAGAGTAACCATGATGAATCTGAATCGAACCCTGTTGTGCCTTGCCATCGGCGTAAGTTTCGTCTCCGCCGCTGGAGCAGATCAATCCACCTCGCAGAAATTCAGCAGTTGCCGTGCCGAGGCCGAGACGGTGTACGGCAACGTCGATGAACCTGTCCGCGTCCGCCTGGAAGGTGTGCGTAAGGCGGGAACACAACTGCTCCTGCGGGTTTATACAGCCGAAGGTGAGGGCTTAAACGTGCGCTGCGATGTGGACAGGAAGACCGGTGAGCTGATCGCGCTTACCACCCGCAGCGAACTCAACCCGCCGCCTTTGTTGTCCGACCGCCGCGGCGACTGAGCGTACCGGGATCCGGGACAAAGTTTAATGGCGAGAGGTCCTACCGAGCATTTACATCGGCCGGCCCAACGGGCCGGCCGGGTCGTCACGTGGTGAGATCAGGATCTGACATGACCTGCTTAAAACTTTCCTGCTGCTCCGGCGAGGCTTCCTTCTGATACTTCTCCTTCCACTCGTCGTAGCTCATGCCATAGATATACTCGCGGGCTTCGTCCATCGAGACTTCGATGGCCCTGGCCCTGGCCGCCGCCACATACCATTTGCTCAGGCAGTTGCGGCAGAATCCCGCAAGGTTCATCAGGTCGATGTTCTGCACGTCGCTGCGCTTGTTCAGATGCCCGATCAAGGTCCGCAATACGTCTGCTTCCAGTTCTGTCTGGGTCTGTTTGTCCAATTCAGCCATGGTTCACCTGCCTTGCAATACTCCCCTGACATCCAACGCTGTTGTGCTGGTTCAATATTTCGGACCAGCATAAGAACACCTGAAGCTTGGTCGAAAGCGACTGGTGGTTTTTACTCTGACCCCCAGATTTTACGGCTTTGAACAAGGCGGGTACACCGGTATGTCTTTCAAAACGACACTTGCTCGAAGGTGATGGTCGTCCGCATTACGTTGAACTCATGTTTCCCAGTACTCGCCGGCGCGGTACGTGCCGAAGTACCAGAGGTATCCTTCCGGATCCGTGACCATGTAGCCCCTGGCTCCGTATTCCTCGGTCTGCAGTTCTTGCACGACGTGTGCTCCGGCCGCCACGGCTACTTTGTAGTGGGCGTCCGGGTCTGCAACGAAAACGCTGAGCGCTTGCGAATGACCAACAAGTGCCTTCGGGCTCAGACGATGGTCCTCTGGCTTGGGCGAGCTGATCATGACCACTCCGGTTCCCAGGCTCAATTCCGAGTGCTCAACCCGGTTGTCAGGCCCGGGTACAACGAATCTCCTGGTGAAACCGAATGCCCGGCACAACCATTCGATGGCTGCGGGCGCGTCTTCGTAGGTGAGACTCGGGTAGATGTCAGAAGGACTGCGATAGCTTGAAGGCATGTTCCACTCCTTTTGGTCGGCTGGATATTTGGGGTCAGGATATTTGGGGTGATATTTGGGGTCAGAGTAAAAATTACCAGTCAATTTTGACCGAGCACCAAGAGTTTTTGCACTGGCCCTAAATATTACCCGTAAAAACTCCTGATGTCTGATCGAAATTGGTTTGCAGTTTTTACTCTGACCCCAAATTTCCGGGGCTGGGTGCAGGCGATGAGGCTTGAGCCAACCGCTCATGCTCCCTGATGTGGCGGCCCAGCCAGGCGTAAGCGGCAACGGCCAGGCCGCAGGTTACTGATGCCGGTGGCCATGAAAATTCCCTCGAGCCCGAAGTAGTAGCGGCCCAGCAGGGCCAGTGGCAGGAACAGGAATATCACCCGCGAGGTTGAAATCAGCACGGCGGGCAGGGGCCGGCCCGTGCCATTGAACGCGGCGTTGACCGACATGACGATGCCGTGTGCGCCGTACGCCCAGGACACCAACCAGATGTAATGTACTGCCACCTCGCGGATGGTGTCCGATTCGCTGAACAGGCCGCTGATGGGCCGGGCCAGCAGGCTCATGACCAGCATCAGGGCAATGCCGTAGGCGAGGCAAAACCGGGTGATAAGCCGGCGGGCTTCGAGCAGGCGCTGGTGCTGGCCGGCGCTGAAGTTCTGGCCGAAAAAGGGGCTGCTTACGGCCGACAGCGAGTAAAACACCAGCAGGGCAAACGGCTCCATGCGCGCAGCGACGCCAAAACCCGCCACCGCATCCACGCCGTAGACGGCGATCATTGCAACGACAATGGCGGATGAAAACGGGATGATGGTATTGGTGATGATGGCCGGGATGCCGATGCTCAACATGTGCCGCCAGGACGCGAGGATCTGGCGCAATGGCGCCAGCGGCGTGGCAAACACGTTCAGGCGCCTCGCGAGGTAGAGCACGGTTACTACCAGGATGCTCAGGTTGGATACCAGGGTGGCCAGCGCGGCGCCCTGGACTTCCAGCCGCGGGAAGCCGAACAGCCCAAAAATGAAAATGGGGTCCAGCCCCAGGTTGAGCACGGCCGCCAGGCTGACCAGGCGCGCCTCCAGCTGGGCGTTGCCGCGGGCGCGCAGGGCCGCCAGGCAGGTCCACAGGCAGGCATCCGAAGGGGCGACCCAGTACCACACCGACATGTAGCCGCGAATCATCGGCATCAGTTCGGCGGTGGCGCCGAGACGCCTGAACACCGGCTCGATGGTTTGCAGGCCCACCACGCACATGACACCCATGACGAGGACAGCCAGCATCGCGCTGTCAGTGGTCAGGCGGCGGGCCAGCGGCTGATCGCGGCGGCCGATGGCCCGTGACACCACCGAGGCCGTGCCGGCTTCAAAACCGATGGCGATGCCGTAGATCAGCCAGATGACGGGGAAGGTAAAACTGACCGCGGCCAGCGGCGCATCGCCGAGCCGGGAGATGAAAAACAGGTCCACGGCCTCGAAGGAAAAAATCGCCACCAGGCCGAGCGAAAAAGCCGTCGCCTGGCGGCGCAGGTGGGCGCCGACCGGCCCAGTGGTGAGGTCTTCACGGGCTGTGGCCGGCATACAGCAGGCTCAGTCGAACTCCACCCAGGTGGTTTTCAGTTCGGTGTAGTCATGGAATGCGTGGATGGACTTGTCGCGTCCATTGCCACTTTGCTTGAAGCCGCCAAAGGGCACGGTCATGTCGCCGCCAAAATAATTGTTGATGCCCATGGTGCCGACACGCACGGCGGCCGCCACTTTGTGCGCCGTGTGGATGTTGCTGCTCCAGACCGCGCCGGCCAGACCATAGATGGAATCATTGGCCATGGCCACCGCTTCTTCGGCATCGTGAAACGTCAACACCGACATCACCGGGCCGAAGATTTCTTCCTGGGCAACCCGCATCGAGTTGTTCACTGCGGACAAAATGCTGGGCTCATGATAGTAACCGCCGCTGTCATGCAGGCATCTGCCGCCACCAAACACCAGCCTGGCGCCTTCTTCACAGCCGATTCCGACGTAATCCGCCACCGTACGGAACTGACTTTCGTCGATCATCGGTCCCATGCTGGTGGCGGGGTCCAGCGGGTCGCCGGGCATCCATTTGCGGGCGCGCTCCACCACCAGCTCGAGAAATTGCTCGTGAATTTTTTCTTCCACGATCAGGCGCGTGCCGGCAGTACAGGTCTGGCCGCCGTTATAGAACACCGCCGCGGCCGCCATGACGGCGGCTTTTTTCAGGTTGGCATCGGCGAATACGATGTTCGGGCTCTTGCCCCCCAGTTCCAGGAACACCCGCTTGAGGTTGGACTGACCGGAATATTGCATCAGCAGCTTGCCCACCGCGGTCGAGCCGGTAAAGGTGAGGCCATCGATATCCATGTGCATGGCGAGGTGTTTCCCCAGGCTGCCGCCCGGTCCGGGCAGCACCTGCAATACGCCGTCGGGCAGCCCGGCTGCGGCGGCCATCGCGGCAATCCGGATGGCGGTCAGCGGGGTATTGGATGCCGGTTTGAGCACCACCGAATTGCCGGTGGCCAATGCAGGGCCGAGCTTCCATGCCGTGGTCGAAAGCGGGAAATTCCACGGCACGATGGCGCTGACCACGCCAAGCGGCAAGCGTTGCACCAGGGCCAGGGTTGCAGCCGGGGTCGGCGCGATTTCGTCATAGACCTTGTCGATCGCCTCGCCGCTCCAGCGGATCGTGCGCACGGCCGACGGCACATCGACGTTCAACGTATCCGCTATCGGCTTGCCCACGTCCAGGCATTCCAGCAGGGCCAGTTCCTCGCCGTGCTGTTCGATCAGCTCGGCCCAGCGCACCATGACCATCTTGCGCTCGGACGGCGCCATCTGCGACCACACCCCGCTGGCAAAGGCTTGGCGGGCGCCGGCCACCGCCAGGTCCGCATCCTCGGGCCCGCAATGGGCCACAGCGGCCAGCGCTTGGCCATTGGCCGGGTTGAACGTGGTGCGCGTGGCGCCGGACAGCGCATCGACATAGCGCCCGTTGATGAAGGCACGGCCTTCGAAGGCCAGTTTGCCGCTGGCTGCATGCCAGTCGGTTTTGGTTTTATCGAGCATGTCCAACCTCGCAGACAGGATAATGAAGGAAGCTCTGAATAATGCATCCATGAATCGATCAGAGTTTTCTGAATGCGTTTGCACAACACGCTTTGCCACCTCAGTCTAAACCAATTGCACCAGGCGGGGCGATTGCCGCGCTGAATTTCCGCCCTTGCAACACGCCTGGCTTTGGGTAAAGAATGGTTCCGGCGCAAGCCAGGCCGTGGTTTTCCATAAAGGAGTTTGTTCCGATGAATTGCACATCCGCCGCACTTGTCCGGGCTATTGTGTTGGTGTTGCTGGTGCCACTGCTGGGCGCCTGCGGCGGCGGTGAGCCGCCGGCCGCTGCGTCCCCGGCCGCCGCCGGCAAGCCGGCAGACCTGTTGTTGCTCAACGGCTATGTTTACACCGCCGATGCGCAGCAATCCGTGGCCGGGGCGGTGGCCGTCAACGACGGCTTGATCAGCGCCGTCGGCAGTAGTGCGCAATTGCAGTCACTGCAGGGCCCGCAAACCAGGGTGATCGACCTGGCCGGCCGCATGCTGATGCCAGGCTTGCACGATTCACACCTGCACATCTTCGGCATCGTTGAACCGGATGTGTGCTCGCTGCGCAGCCAGCCCATGAGCCTGGAGGACATGGTTCCCTATATTCAGGAATGCATCCAGCGTTATGCGCTGCCCGCCGGCGCGTGGTTGCCGGTGGATATGTGGAATTTTTCCGAGGGCAACCAGGTATCTGCACGACTGCCTTCCCTGCGCGCCGCACTCGATGCCGTTTCCAGCGAACACCCGATTATCCTGTGGGGCAATGACGGCCACCACGGCGCAGTCAACAGCCGTGCGCTGGCACAGGCCACGGACGCGCAGGGCAACGTGGTGGGTCTGAACGCCGCGACCCTGGCCACGGTATTTGCCGACTACAGGGACCTCGTCGGGGTGGATGATGGTGGTGAACCGAACGGTGAGTTGAACGAGCAGGCCAGGGACCTGGTGGGCGCCGGGCCGCGCCGTGACCCTGCGCAGCTGGGACGCCTGCTGCCGGACATCGGCGCGGTATTGGCGCGCAACGGCATCACCTCGGTGCAGGACGCGTCGCTGGATGTCGAATACCTGTCTTATTTGCAGGCCTTCGAGGCATCGGGCGGCATGCATTTTCGCATCCAGGTGGCCACGCGGCTGGACCCGATCGACTATCGTGATTCCCTGACCGGTGAAATTCGCCTGGACGACATGATGGAGATTCTCGAGACCAACCGCGCCGCATTCAGCCATTCGCCTCTGATTCACGCAACCGCCGCCAAAATTTATGCCGACGGTGTCCTCGAAGGCAATCCCTACGCCGATCCGCCGACCCTGCCCAATGGCGCCATGTTGCAGGCCTACCTGCAGCCGCGCTTTCACTATGATCTGGAAAACGGAAAACTGGATGTGCTGGGCTATGTGGATACCGCCAGTGCATTGTGCGCGGAAACACGGGCCAACAAACAGCGCTTCGAGCAGCGCGCCGCGGTCGAAGCCTTTCGCGCCGAACATGGATTCCATCCGGCGCAATGCGTGATCTCGTATGGCGTGCTGCGTGACAGCGAACCTTTTATCAACAGTTATGTGCGCCGTTTAAACGAGGCCGGATTTACCATTCACATTCACGCCATCGGTGACCGCGCGGTGCGGGTTGGCGTCGATGCGCTGGCCCAGGTCATGCAGCCGGGCAGCGGCAATCCGCTGCGTCACACCATGGCGCACCTGCAGCTGGTTCACCCCGATGACCAGAAGCGCATCGGGCAGATGGGGCTCTATCTGGCCTGGACTTATGCCTGGGCCCTGACCAATCCGGAATACGACATGACCGTGATGCCCTTCATCGGCGATGTGAACGGCCCCGGGGGGATCTATGACGCGGGCAGCTATCGCATGCAGAACAGTTATCCGGTGCGCAGCACCATGGAATACGGCGCAGTGCCGGTAGCGGGCAGCGATGCGCCGGTCGATGACCGCTCGCCTCGGCCCTTCGTCAACATGGCGATCGGTGTGACGCGGCAGGGTCTGGACGGCAAGGTGCTGAACGCGGCGCAGGCCATCGATATTCACCAGATGATCGCAGCCTATACCATCAACGGCGCGCGCGCGCTGAACCAGGAAAAGATTACCGGCTCCATTGAAGTGGGCAAGAAAGCGGACCTGGCCGTGCTCGACCGCAATATCGTCGAGTTGTATGACAGCGGGGATGGTTATGGCATCGCCAGGACGGTGGTTGACCTCACGCTGTTCGAAGGTGAGGTCATTTACTCGAGGAATTGATTTCCTGGCATTACGGTCGGACTTTTCCTTTGCGGTCCTGTTTCCTATCGTTCTATGTTGGCAAGCGCTGGACGCCTTTGCTTCTTTCCGCAGTCCGATGGTTGGTCATGTTGTGCCCACGAGGCAGGCACTGCGCAGAACCGGGGCGGCGTCAGGCTTTTCCGGGACCGTATGAAACAGGATGTTTCATCCGAGCCCCCAGGGATGGGTTTACGGCGTGTCCCGGAAAAGCCTGACGCCGCCCCGGTTCGTCAAATAGAAGTGACAGTACAATCCAGAGACCAAGGCTCAGGCGGTCTGGCGCTTGCTTTCGGCGTTGCGCTGCACGCGGCCGAGTTCTTGCGGGGGGAAATAGTCGAAGATGAAGGTGATGCGGTCTTCGGCGCCCTTGTTCATCACACTGTGATTTTTCTGGTTGTTGATTTCATAAGCCTGGCCTACCTGCAGCTGGTGCGGCCGCCCGTCGATCATGAAGCGCACGCGCGGGTTGGTGGTGATGGGCACATGAATGCGGTGGCCGCGGTGGAAGGATGGGTGCGTATCCACATGGGGCGCGATCTTGCCACCTGCGAGCAATTTGGCGGCCATGGCGCGGACGATAGCTCCGCCCGGCGGATAGTGCCGTTCGATGATGCCGTGCATGACCGGTACGGCGGCAGCGGCCAGCCGGTCCCAGCCCGGTTCCTTGTGGACCTCGATGTCCGGCCAGACTTCCAGATTGACAAATACCAGCACGATGGACTCGGTCTGGCGATGCACGTCGTATTCCTGTTGACGATACAACTGCTCATGCCAGGCGGCCTCGTCCTGCGCCAGGATGGCTGCGCGCAGGGCGGTGCTGTCGACCGGTCCCAGTTCTCGCAGACGTGATTCAATATCCATGATCGCATGAGTCAGGAAGCCATTTCTTTATCAAAATGGCTCCTTGACTCCGTTCGACCCTACAGGCTGAAGTCCTTGCGGAAGTTGATGCCAAAGGTCCGCGGCGGCAGTACGGTGGCACGGGTCTGGGCGAAGCGCTCGCTGAAGAACACCGGGGCGAATTTGTCAAACACGTTGTCGACGTAGAAGGCCGCGCTCCAGCCATCGGCATCCAGCCCGAAGCGCAGATTCACGATGTCGTATGAGGGCGTGACGCGCACGTCCGCCTGGCTGATGGCGACCTGGATGCCGGCCAGCGAGTTCAAGGTACTGCCGTTGTGCGCCCAGGTGCCGAGCACGAATGGGGTGGCGTTCCACAGCGTCCCATTGAAATCGAGGCGGCCGGTCAGGCTGTATTTCCACTTGGGCATCAGCGGCAGGCGCGTGCCGTCGATCGCGGTGCGTTCGGCATTGGTGCCTTCAAACAGCGTTGCGCTCTCGGACAGGGTCGCATCGTTGTAACCCAGGGTGCCGCTGAGGGTCAGGTTTTCACTGGCCTTGAGCGAGAAATCGGCCTCGACGCCGTCGATCTCGGCTTGAGGGAAGTTCAGGATGCCCACGGCGAAAAATGCCGGCAGCGGGTCCTCGGTCTGGATCTGGATGTTGTCCCAGATCATATGGTAGAAGGTCGCGTTGATCTGGAAGCGGCCCTGCAGGAAGGTGTTCTTGCTGCCGATCTCGTAATTTTCCAGCGAGTCGGAGTCGAAGGTGCCGAACGGTCCGTCAGAGGCGAAGATGGAACCCTGACGCGCGCCATTGCCGCCGCCGCTGCGGAAGCCTTCGGAGTAGGTCGCAAAAACCATGTTGTCATCGGTCAGAAACCAGGTGGCGTTGATCTTCGGCACAAAGCCGGTCTCAGAGGACTTGGCCTGGATGTCGGTCATGCACAGCGCGAAGCCCTCCTGCGGGATGCCGTCCACCTGCCAGGCGGCGCGATCCGCGTCCGTGCCGCAGTTGGGGTGCACGTCGGTCAGCGGGTCCATCAGCGCGCCCTGCACCAGGGTGCGGTGGGTATCGATGTCGTACCAGCGCCCGCCGACAGTGATGGAGAAGTTATCCGTCAGTTTCAGGGTGGCCTCGCCGAAGGCCGCCTTCGACTCCAGATCGTTTTCGTAAATACCGGTCCACCAGTTGTCGGAGGTCTTGCTGAAAGTGCCAAAATAGTAGTAGTGCAAATAGCTCAGGTAGGTAAAGGCGCCGGAGCAACCCGGCGCGGCTGCATACGTGTCCGTGCAGTTGTCGCTCATGCCCGTGACCGTGGTCTTGAACGGAGATTTGGGCGACTCGCTCTTGTTGTAGAACGCGCCTACCAGCAGTGACCAGCGGCTGGACAATTCGTCGCTGGTCGCCAGACGCACTTCGAAGGTTGTGCGGTCATTGTCCGAGGGGCTGTAGACAAACGATTTCGGGTCGCCGCCAAAATCGTATACGTTGGCGTAGGGGTCGGTGGTGCGAAAATAGGTATTCAGCTCCTGGAAACTTTGCAGGTAAGCGGTCGAATCGGTGATATTCAGCGTTTCACGGTGAAAGAAGGATCCGGTGCCGGTGAGGACGGCCCAGCCCAGGTCACCTTCCGCGGTCAAGGCAATCTGATACCATTCATCGTCGAATTGTTCCTGGTGAAAACGGGTCTGTTCCCATTCGTTCAGGCTTCCGCCTTCGAAATAGCGTTCATTGATGTCGGTGTCGCCGAAGCCGTTCTGGTCGCTGGTCTGGTAGATGCCCTGCAGGTCGACGGTCCAGGCCTCGGAGGCTTGCCAGCGCAGTGCGGCGCGCCCGCCATACACATCGACGCCATTGACGTCCTGGTCCAACACATCGGCGTTGTCGAAAGTGCGGCCCGGGCTTGGGCCCAGTATGTTGTCCACAAAGCCAGCGTCACGGGCGCTGAAACCGACCAGCCGGAAGGCGACCGTATCGCTCAGCGAAACGTTGAGCATGGCGCTGACGTCGTAGCCGGCATCGCCGTGTTCCACCGAGGTGCCGGTCAGGTCCACCCAGGCGCTGTTCTCGCCGATCACCGGTTTGTTGGTGATGATGCGCAGCGTGCCGCACATGGAGGCGTCGCCGAAGGTCGTGCCCTGCGGGCCGGCCAGGGCTTCCACGCGCTCGATGTCCACCAGTCGTGGATCCGGGTTGAAGCCGGACGCGGTGATGGGCTGTTCATCGAGGTAGACGCTGGTCGTCGGATTGTCGCCGAAAGCGAAACCGGAAATGGCGCAACCGCGCATGATCACGTTGGTGCCGCCCGGCTCCACGCGGCCGAAGGTCAGGCTGGGAATCTGCCCGAAGTAGTCATCCAGTGTCTTGAATCCCTGGGCCTTGATGGCTTCGTTGGTGAAGGCGGTAACCGACAAAGGCACATCCTGCAGGTTCAAGGCGCCGCGCTTGGACGCGGTAACGAAAACCTCTTCCAGTGTCAGGTTCGCTTCAGTTGCATCCTGGTCCTGGGCATGGACCTGGGCCAGGGGCACACCCGCGCAGATGGCGGAAATCGTTGTGCTGAGTACTTTTCTGGAATTGTTGCTGAGCGGATCGTTATGCTGCGCCATGGTAAAACTCTCCGGGTTTATTGTGTGATGATAAACGCTGCTCTGTGCTTTTCTGCGCTTATGATGCCACAAAATAAGCTGTTGTCACGAGTGTTCATCGCTGCTGCAGCTCCTGCGCCCGCCAGACTTGCTCCGTCTGGTGCTGCGCCGCGTGCCAGCTTTCACGGCTTGCCCGGTCTGCTCGCCGACTCCCTGCCGGACGATTTCGGCAATGTGCTCATAGGTGCATGGCTTGCCCGGGAAGGCCGCGATCCGGAGAGTTTCGATCCGGTCGAACGGCTTTGCTACACGGGCAAGCGCGGCGAATTCGAACCTGATGATTTCAAAGCCTGCGCCAGGAACGCATCGATGAAGCGGGGCCGCGCGGAAGAGATTCTCCGGCAGGTTCAAGACGCTGTAACAAGGTGGAAGGACTTCGCCGAAGAGGCCGGTGTCCCGGCCGATCTTGCCAGCAAAATCGGAAACGCGCAACGCTCCCGCATACTGAAGTAGTCCCCTACGATCGTATGGAGTAATGATGGTTCGGGTTCGAGCTTGCGAGCAAAAAGCCATGCCGGCGACTCCGTAACACCCGCGCAATCAATCCGTAATCCTCCGGTCATCACGCTGCTGTAGCTTTCGAATCTCGCCGCGCACGCGCTGCCGGCGCCACCGGCAACTCACGCGGGCCGTTCCGAACACGTACGTGCTGATGCTGGACGGTGTCGTCCCGGCCCTCGCGAGCCAACCATCCGTCACAGGAGAAAAATGATGAAGGTATTCACCCGGTCCCTGTTGGGACGTTTCAACAACGTAGTCGCGACAGCGACAATCGCGGCCGCGCTGGCCGCATCGATACCGGGCGTCGCCGGCGCCCAAGCCGTGCAGGGCGGTGATCCGTCCGGCCTGTTCTGGACCGTGGGCACCTTCGATGTCATCGAAGGCAACGGCTCGGACGTCGCCGAGATTGTCGACGTCACCACCAACGGCAAGCAACTCGTTTACACCGACGCCGGCCAGGGCGAGATCGGCTTCGTCGACATTTCCGACCCGGCCCACCCGGCGGGCCAGGGTACGGTGGCTGTCGGCGGCCAGCCCACCAGCCTGGTGGTGCTCGATCCGTTGGTGCTGGTCGGCGTCAATACCTCCCCCAGCTTCACCGAGCCGAGCGGCCGGCTCGTCGTCGTGCACCGCATCACGCGCGAGATCGTGGCGACCCACGAACTCGGCGGCCAGCCCGACTCGCTCGCCTTGGCGCCCGATCGCAAGCGCCTGGCGATCGCCATCGAAAACGAGCGCGACGAGGACGAGAACGGCGGCCTGATCCCGCAGTTTCCCAGTGGCACGTTGCTGATCGTCGATTTGCAGGGTGCGGCCGACAAGTGGACGATCCGGGAAGCCGACCTGTCCCCGGTGGCCGCCGGCGCGACAGCGGGTGAGGATCTCGAAGTCGAGTTCGTCGACATCAACGAGCAAAACGAGGCCGTGGTCTCGTTCCAGGAGAACAATCACCTGGCCATCGTCGATGTCGTCACTGGCGCAACGATCCATCAGTTCTCCGCGGGCTCGGTCGCCCTGCATAACGTCGACGCCGGCGAGGATGGCCTGATCAAGCTCGACAGCGCGCTGACCAGGCGCCGTGAGCCCGACGCCGTGGCCTGGATCGACCACGACTCCTTCGTGACCGCCAACGAGGGCGATTACGAAGACGCAGACGGCGAGGAAGGCGGCAGCCGCGGCTTCACGATCTTCAACCAGGACGGCACCGTAGAGTACGAATCGCGCGAGTCCTTCGAACACTGGCTGGCCTCGGTCGGGCACTACAACGAGGACCGTTCGGAAAACAAGGGTTGTGAGCCGGAAAGCGTCGAAGTCGGAGTGTTGTTCGGCGGCCGCACCCTGCTGTTCGTGAGCGCGGAGCGCTGCAATGCCGTCGGCGTTTACGACGTAAGCGGCGGCGTTCCCGAAGCGCTGCAGGTGCTGCCCATGGGCATCCGCGCCGAGGGCCTGAAAGCCGTACCTGGCCGTAACCTGTTCGTCGCCTCGACCGAATCGGACGAAGCGGCTGCCGGCATTCCGACCATGATCAATCTGTACCGCGCCGAGTCCGGTCCGGCGCTGTACCCGATGATCGCCTCCGGCGATGACGGCACCGGGGTGCCGATCACCTGGGTGGCCCTGTCCGGGCTGACCGGCGACCCGGCGGATCCCGACCGTCTCTACTCCGTCAGCGATGCTTTCCTGGCCGCAGGTTTCATCTATACCATCGATGTTTCCACCCACCCGGCGATGATCGTGGACCGCATCCAGGTCACGGGCGCGACCGGGGACCTCGACCTGGAAGGGATCGCCGTCGGGCCTGACGGCGCCTTCTGGTTGGGCAGCGAAGGCAACGGCGGCGCCCGGCCGAACCTGGTGATCAAGACCGATCCCGCCGGCAACGTGATCACCGAAATCCCGCTGCCGCCAGGCCTGGCGCCGCAGCGCGGTAACGGCATCGAGGGTATTGCCGTGACCGGCGCGGCAGGCGCCGAAGTCGTCTACGTGGCGATCCAGCGCGCCTGGCTCGACGGCATCGATACCGATGAAGTGAATACCAAGATCGGCCGCTACGACGTGGCCACCGGCGCATGGACCTTCGTCCACTACCCGCTCGAACCCGAAGGCGCCGGCGACTGGATCGGCCTCTCCGAGCTGACCCTGCTGCCCGACGGCGCCTTCGCGGTGATCGAGCGCGACAAGGGCTGGGGCCCGACCACCGGCTTCATTGCCGGGCTCAAGGCCCTCTACGGCATCGATCTGGCCGGCGCCGACTTCCGCGCCTACGACGATCCGGACGGGCTGGCCACCCTCGACAAGACGTTGCGCCGGGACCTGCTGCCCGACCTCGCCGCCGTCAGCATCTGGACGGCGGAGAAAGTCGAGGGGTTCACGATCGCCACGGACGGACAGGCCTATGTGGTCACCGACAACGACGGCGTCGATGAAGCGACCGGCGAAACGCTGTTCCTGAGTCTGGGCCACTGGGGCGACGCGCTGGAACCGTAAGCCGTCCGTTCGGCGCCTGCGATAACACGGGGCCGGGCCGTGTGACCGGGAGGAAAATTCCCGACCCGACCCGACCCCATTTTCATTCCGTCAGGGAAGATCCAGTTCCCGGCACAAGCTGGCGAACGGAAGCACGGTGATTTTGCCGCTTTGAAAATGGCGCTCGCCCAAGTGGACCTGATAGAAGACCGGGATTTGCGTGCGCTCGGCGAAATAGCGCGCCGCCGGGCTGGCGGCCTTGTCACCGGTTTTGCATTCAACGGCGAAAACCGGCTTCCGATCTTTGACGACGACAAAGTCCACCTCGCGCTTATCGGTATCCCGGAGAAAACGCAACTCCATCCGGTGCCCTTCCACGTCTTCTTGCCAATGGCAGTACTTGAGAAGCTGCGAAGCGACCAGGTTCTCGAAGCGGGGTCCCGGCTCCGGCACCATGGACCAGTCCCACAGGTAGAGCTTTTGCTCTTTTTTCACCGCCCGTATGCGCTTGGCGCTGAACGGGGGGATCCGAAAACAGACATACAGATTCTCCAGGATCGTCACCCAGCGCTCCGCGGTCTTGTGATCGACCTGGAGGTCTTCGCGCAGACTCTTGATCGACAACGGTGATCCAACCTTCTCCGGCAGCAGGTCCGCCAGTTGCTCCACCAGTGAAATCTCCTTGACACGTTCCAGGTCGCGCAAGTCCTCGCGCACGACGCGCGTCATCCGCTCCCGTTGCCACAGGCGCAGAGCGCGTTCGCTCTGCGCCAGTAGGGGCTCGGGAAAGCCGCCAAACTTCAACAAAGCGGCGAGATGTTCGCGTTCCGGGCCGCCGGCCGAGCGGGTGAGTTCTCTCAGGGAAAAGGGATGGAGCCGAAAGTAGCGGTAGCGCCCGGCGAGGGAGTCGCCGCCTTTGCGGTAGTGATCCAGGCGGGCCGATCCGGTGACCAATATCCTGCGGAAGCTCTTCTCGGTGTCATACAGCCCCTTGACCAGATTGCGCCAGCGCGCGTACTTATGGATTTCATCCAATACGACGACCGGCTCGCCCGCTGGCAACTCGCCGCGGCGCAGCCCAGGCGGGATCTTCGGGTCGTCCCAGTTCAGATACGCGGGATGCCGCTCGGTGGCTCGTGGGGCCAACAGTGAAAGAGCCAGGGTGGTCTTCCCCACTTGCCTCGCCCCCCCGATGAAGACCATCTTACTCTTGAGCGCCGCGGCGACTTCCACTTTCAGGGAGCGTTCAAGGACGGGCATAAAATCATTCCCCAACAATAAGATTTACAAGTAAAGTAGACTATACTCCACTTTACTCATTAGTAAAGTGGATTTCTATCCATAAAACAGCCTCCGGTATATGTCGCCTGTCGCCTTGCACGAGGCGGTTCGAGAGCAGAGAAAGGTTACGTTGATGAGTTGCGGCTGCGTCACCATGCTGTGGATGTCCATTGCCGACGCTCCTGCGATATCCAAGTCACTGTCCGGTCGCGCCCAGCCGCCGGCCAGCGAGCCATAGACAATGGCCAGCCTCAGGTAGCTCTGGCGGTTCATGTAGCAACGAATCCGCTCGATTGCGGCACGAGTATCCATGGCATGAAAAGTATACCCAAGTCTTGCATGGATTCCCGGAATTCCTGGTCAACCCCGCTTTTGCAGTTTGTGCGATCTGTCGCTGCAGGGCAGCACTCGACCTCGGGTTGCAGACTGAACGAGAAACATTGTATACACTTTCCAGAAGTTATTGATGAGAGAAAGCACGATGGACAATTCGGCAGTCGAAACAGATCTCGAACGTCGCGTCCAACAGTCACGTGAATTGGTTCGGCGGCAGCCTGCGCCTGAAATCCAGGTCCGTTTTCGAAACAATGACTGGACAGCGGTGGCCAGGGAGTTCACCGACCACCCCGAGCGTCTCGAACGCTACGAAGTGGCTTTCGAACTCAGTGCCGATTACGATCGGAAGCAGTATCGCGTCATTCTAAAAGCCCGGATCAAGCCGGTAGCCACCGACGGCGCGAAGGTGGCATCGCATCCGTACGTCAGTTTCTATGTGACGGATCAGAAGGAACAGTCCGACAAGGATGTGGGCATTCATTGGTTCCATCCGCCGTCAAGTTATACCGACTTGGTGGGATTACCTATCGAAGACTGGTGCCGGAAGCTGATCGCCCACGCGCTGACGTGCCAAGGGGCTGGCAAAGTGCTGTTGCCGGAAATGCAGCTTCCTGCTTGACGGTCTTGGCATCTCGCGACCGGAACAGACCGCGCTCTATGCCATCGTTGCTGAGCATTACCCGCGTATTGTGCACGAGATCGAGCGAGCAGGCGGCCACCTGCCTGGGTCAGTCTGCCAGGAGTTCGAAGACTATCTGAAGTGCAGCTTGCTGGAACACGGCTTCCTGCGCGTCAAATGTGACGGCCGCGGCCGCCAAGCAGGCAAAACCACACCATTCAGGACTTGTTCATGGGGCAGGAAACAAACCCATCAGTGGCACTGCGCAAATGACGATCCTGGTCGCCACCACGGTCGTGCGGGGCAGCCCGGAAGGCGGCAGCCATGGCGCCGTGCACCTGATCGACCTCGATCGCGGACGGGCGGCGCAGCTCATCGACTGGAAGGCGGGCGGCGTCGACTGGCTGGCGGCGGGTGGGGGCCGCGGCTTGCGTGGCGTGGCCTTTGACGGCGAACGCGTATTTATCGCCGCCAGCGAGCGGCTGCTCGTCTTTACGCCGGACTTTGAATTGCTGCAGACCTACCCTTCGCCTTACCTCGGGCAGGCTCACGAGATGGCTGTTTTCGACCGCCGCTTGTACCTGACGTCTACCGGTTTTGACTCGGTGCTGGGCTTTGACCTGGACGCCAACCGTTTCGACTGGGGTCTGCACATCGCGGGTGGAGAAGCCGGTTTCCAGGGTACGCCGTTCGACCCACTGGGTGTGCTGGGGCCGCCACCGGGCAATGCGCTGCAGCTGAACAGCATCTACTGTGACGCGCGGGGCATGTTTATCAGCGGCGCGCGCACGCTGGGGATGCTGTATTTCGACGCGCACCGCATCGTGCGTGTGGTCACGCTGCCGCAGGGTGTGCACAATGCCCGGCCCTGGCGCGACGGCGTGCTGTTCCATGACACCGCAGCCGCTGCGGTGCGATTGCTGACGCCTGAGAGCAACCGCGTGTTTCAGGTCCCGCAGTATCCCTCTGGACTGTTGACCGGTGCGGATGCCGGCGATGCGCGCATCGCCCGCCAGGGCTTCGCCCGGGGTTTGTGCGTGGTCGACGAACATATTTTTGCTTCGGGCTCATCACCGGCGACCATTACCTTGCATGATCCCGGCACGATGAAAACGACCTTGAGCATCAATCTGAGCATGGATATCCGCCACACCATCCATACGCTGGCCGTGTGGCCTTACTAGTATATCGATTCATCAAATGATTTACTATCATACCAAGCCCAAGTCGAACTTCTTCCACCGCGTAACGACCGGGGCGAGGTTCATCTCCTGTACGCCTTGCAGAATGCGTTGTTTGAGTTCCTCGCGGGATTTGACCCGAATGCCTTTGAGAAAGGTTCGGGCCATTTTCCCGAATACCGTTTCGATCAGATTGAGCCAGGATCCATGCTTCGGGGTATGGACATAGAGGAAGCGGTTGGGCCGCGAGGCGAGATAGGCCATGGTTTCCTTGGAGATGTGCGCCGAATGATTGTCCAGAATGACCCGGATGGTGCACTCCTTCGGGTAATGCTCATCGAGTTCTTTGAGCAACAGGATAAACTCGCGGCTACGATGGCGCGGATGAACTTGGGCGAAGACCTCGCCATTGTGCAAGTCTACGCCCGCCAGGATGGACAGCGTCCCATGGCGCTTGTACTCGTGATCCCGACTCCAGGTCGGGTACTTCCCGGGTACCGGCGGCAAATCAGGGGCGGTATTTTCAATCGCCTGAACGCCCGGCTTCTCGTCCACGCTGACGGTGATGACGGTATCGATGGGCTCGCCCGTGGCGCGCGCGGCATTTTGCAGGGCAATCTCCTGGTACACCATCAACACCTCGCGCATCTTCTGCTCAAATGCCTCATCGCGCCGCTCCAGGTAGTACTCCACCTTTTGCGGCTTGATCTCACCCGCATGCAGGATGCGCCAGATGCTCGCCTTGCCGGCACGCGCCAGACTGGGGTGCCCCGCGGCGGGGGCCTGCTCGCGCGTATAGCGCGCCAACGCAGACAGGGTCCACAGCTCCGCGGCCAAGCCATGATCCTTGGGCTTGGTGCAGGCGACATTGAGCACCCAGGCCTTGGCCGCTGCCGTGATCACCGGCGCCTTCGCGCGGTGGTATCGATCCTTCAGTCCCGACTGCACCCCCGCCGCGAGCGCCTTGTCGATGCATTTGTAAATGGTGGGCCGGCTGACCCCCAATGCCCGCTGGATCGCCGTGGGACCCTCGCCATCGGCATAGCGCAGCAGGATCGCCGCACGCTCGGTTTCACGCTTCGGGGCTTTGCGCGAGTTCCTCAAACGTTCCAACTCCAGGCGTTCCTCCGCCGAAATGACCAATGCCGGCCGTCGCGTATTTCTTGCCATCGCCGCCCTCCCAGACCGTTATCATGCCTGGGAGGATATAATGGCACTGCCACGCACCAAAGTAAATATTTTAATGAATCGTTATACTAGTGTACATCCGGAAATGGATGCACGCTAACGCGGCACAGGGAAGTGCCGCCATTTTCAATGACGTAAGTCATTGAAAATGAGAGCGAAGCAAAACCGCGCTTTTGCTTCGCGATTCCATAACGGGCTGGGATGCCCGTTTATGGACAGACACTTGCTAGAGATTGATAGCTTCGTATTGGGCGTAGCGTGGCAGTACCGGCTGCAGCACCTGTTTTAATTCATCGAGGTGGGCTTCATGATGGCGCCAGAAATGAATCGAGCGGGTGTAAACAGGCTGGCGCACCTGTTCCGAACTGGCGGTGCGCACCGGCCGCTCGGTTTGGTAAAAGCGGATGCAATTCTCTTCCCATGGCAGCTCGCAATACGCCAGCAGACGACGCACCTGGTTGTCAAAATCCGTCACCAGGTCTTCGTACTGCACGGTCAGACAACGTCCCGGCAGGACCTCGTGCCAGTAGTCCATCATGCGCTGGTACTGCAAAAAATATTCACCGATGTCCGTCAGGTCATAGGTAAAGCTTTGTCCGTGCGCGAACAATTGCCGATAGCAACTCAGGCAGGAATCCAGCGGGTAACGCCGGGCGTCGATGATTTTCGCAATTGGGCAGGATCAGGTGCAGGAAGCCGATGGCGGGAAAGTTGTTCGGCATCTTGTCGATGAATCGGGGTTTGCCTTCCGTGCGATGAATACGCGCCCGCTCGAGGTAGTCCTGCCCGAGCCGTTGCAAATGCTCGCTGCTGAGCTCCCGTACGGCGCGCGGGTAATTGATGCCATCGGCACGGTTGCGGTTCAGCGAAGTGGCGACCAGTCCCGCATAGGGCAGTTCGGCGGTACCTTCGACCATGCTGTGACTGGCCAGAATCTGCTCCAGCAAAGTGGAGCCGGAGCGCGGCAAACCGACGATGAAAATCGGCTCGGCAGAGGGATGCCTCTGGCCGGCGTGCTGGTCGAGAAACTCACGGTCAAAGGCCCTGATGATTTCGTCATTCATCACCTCGGTGCGCACCGGATCGTAATTTTCCTGCATACGTTGGGTGGCGTTGCCGTCCTGGTAATACTGCCAGGCGCGCTCATAATCACCCCGGTCTTCCCAGGCCTTGGCCAGCGCAAACAGAAAATTCACCCGTGACTGGGAATTGAAATCCTCGTCTTCATCCTGGCGCGCAATCTGCGCCTCCATGGCCTGGATGTCCGCATCGCTCAGCTGGTAGGTTTTGAGGTTGGCCAGGCTCCAGTAGGTTTCGCCATTGCCCGGTTTCAAACGGATGCAGTCGCGATAGGCCGCGACAGCTTCTTCCTGGTGGCCAATGGTTTTCAGGGTATGCCCCAGCCCCAGCAGCGCGCCCGCGTGCCTGGGGCGGATTGCCAGTACCTTGCGGTAGGCCTCGATGGCATCGTAGGTGCGGGCCGCGGGGGCCAGCACCGAAGCCAGCAGAAAGTATGCCTGCGCGTTTCCAGGTTCGAGTTCGGCGGCTTTTTCAAAACTGTGTATGGCTTCTTCCAGGCGGTGCTGTTCCTTCAGTACGCGCCCCAGGTCGAGGCGGGCCTCGGCATAATCGGGTGCATGGGAAACCGCTCGCCGGAACAGCCGCTCGGCTTCGTGCAGGCGGCCGGCCTTGAAGGCGAGCGTACCCAGCAGTCGCAGCGCATCGACGTTTTGCGCATTGGCGCGCAGGATGTCGCGGTAGATCTTCTCCGCTTCTTCCAGGCGGCCGGCTTGCTGGTGCTCCGCAGCCAGCGCCAGGGCTTTGCGTTCCGGGTTCAGTGCAAAAGACTTTTCAAAAGCCGCGTCTGCCTGTGGTCCCAATCCAAGCATGGCCCTGGCCTGACCCAGGTTGAACCAGGCGTCGCCTTCAGCGGGGTCCAGCCTGACGGCGTTTTCGAGAATATCGGCTGCTTCATCAGGCCGGCGTGTTTCGACCAGCAGCTGCCCCAGGTCCGAGTACGGCTTGGCGAAATTGGGCGCCAGTTCGATGGAAAGGCGCAGATATTTTTCCGCTTCCAGGCGCTGGCCGGCCTTGAATAGCGTGGCGCCCAGCAGCGCGGTCATGTTGACATCCCGGGCGTTGCGCGCGACAGCCGCCCGGCACAAGGCCTCGGCTTTGTCGATTTGTCCGGAATTGATCAGCTCGATGGCTTCGAACAAGGTGCTCTTGGTGGCGTAAGATTCGGACATTGCAATGGGAACAGGTGCTGGACGACTATGCACTTTAACTGCATTGACCCATGCGCGTCATCTCTGTAGATCGGCATGCAGAAATGACCCCGTTTCGGGGTGATCGGCGCCGACGATCCAGCTTACGTCTCCATGCCCGATGTTCACTGTGTAGCGGCATACTCAATGGCAATGCACCCACCGGGCGGTGACGACCCGGGCTAAGGCCCGGTTGGTGCTGCGTCCGTCACCGGCGGCGTGAGCCATTCGGGCGGGGTGGCCAATGGCGCTTTCAGGGTGTTGAGGAAATCTTCGAGTTCCTTGAGTTCGCGCCGGCTGAGTTTGAGGGGCTTGGCTTCGTCGTGCCCGATCATTGCAAGCGGCGCGCGATTGTAGTGATCAAGAACTTCGCTGAGGGTGGCGATCTGGCCCTGGTGCATGTAAGGCGCGGTTCCATCAAGGTTGCGCAAGGACGGCGTGCGCATCGCGCCAAGCAGCGCCGGGTCGTCGGTGCGAGCAAAGCGCAACTCCGCACACTGCCGGTGGGGATCGTCGCTATAGGGACCCAAGCAGTTGAAGGGATCTTCCTCCACCCTCCGCACGCCATCGATGCGGCCCTCGTCGGGTACTTCGCCGGGGATGGAAAGCACCCCGGTATTGTGGAATTCGTTATTGGTGAAGAGCGGCCCGTTGTGGCACTGGGTGCAGTTGGCTTTGCCGATGAAAAGCCGCAATCCCCTGGTCTCGCTGTCGCTGAAAATAGCCTGCTGGGGCGCCATATCGCCGGTGAGAACGGCGGCGACATAGGCATCGAAGCGTGATGGCCCCGGCAGGAGCAGCCTTTCATAGGCCGCGATGGCCTTGCCCATGTTCGCGTAGGTCCGGTTGACGAGCTGGTGGTCTTCGGGCGCCATCGCTTGCCAGGCGGCGCTGAGCCGCTCGTCTCCAACCGGTGCCGCGGCGGTCGGAAAGCGGTTGCGGTCTGAGAAATCGGGGATGGCGCCAAACAGCGCCTCGTAGGCTGCTCTGTAGTCCTTGTCGGTCGTCATCAGCCGCACGTACTGCATACGCGTGCCGCCCTGTTCATTCGGGTCTTCCAGCGGTGAAAGGGCCTGCGACCACAAGCTGTCCTTGCGCCCGTCCCAGTAGAACCAGGGGCTGTATGCGGAGCCGACAATGCTGGGGGTGTTGCGTTTGGATGTTCCGATCGCCCGGCCCTTGGGCAGGCCGTCGGTGAAACGGTGCTGCGGCTGGTGGCAGGTCGCGCACGAGAACTGCCCGTTGCCGCTCAGGCGTCGGTCGAAAAACAATTGCCGGCCGAGACGGGCGGCGTAGGGATCATCGGCGACGCGGTTCGGCGGCGCTGCGGGCAACGGCGGCAGGCTGCCGATCCATAGCGAGCGCAGCATGCTCACTTCGGCATCGGTCCAGGGCGGAGGAGCGGCCGACCGCAGGATCCACCACGCGAGCAGCACCAGCAGCAGCACCACCACCACCACCACCACGCCACCAAGCTGCGCCAGCCGTTTGGCCGGAAGGAGGCGCCGCGCAGAATTCACAGGTCCAGGGGAATGATGCACGTGTCGCTGGCACCCCCTGCGCTGATCGTGATCTCGATCTCCCAGTGGCCGGCCATATGAAAGCGCATGCCCTCGACCAGATAATCGCCGTCGCCAAGGTACTGAGTCACCTGTGCGCGGGTTGGCAAGCCATGGTTGTGCGCCGGCATGCCGCCGTTGAAAGTGATCTTGCCGTTCGCGAGCGGCACACCCTCCGTGGTTTCGATGTGCAGCACCCAGTCATGCATGCGGTTGATCTCAATCGGATCGAGTTTGCTTCGGTAGCCAATACGGTAGCGGCCGGACTTCGAGGTGTACGCCGCACTGGCCGCGGCCGGGGAATGATCCCCCCCAGCCGCCGGGGCCTGTGCCGATGCGATCCCGGGCAGAAGCAGTAGCAGGGTCATCAAGGTCCACCGGAGCACCCGGCGCCGCTGTATTCCGCGCCACCGTGCGCGCCAGCGCGAGAACTGCCCGTTGGCCAACCAGAAAACAAGCTGGATGCAGATCGCCAGTGCCGCGAACAACGGCCCGTACCCAAAGCCCGCGAAGCCGACCTTGAAGGGAAATACGGCGGTATAGGTTTTATCCAAGGTGGGATGCCTGGCCGTCACGATGCCGACGTACCAGCCGGGCTCGGTAAAACGATGTATCGCCGTAAACACATGCGGGTGCACTGCGGGTGCTTGATAAAAAACCGTCGCTCCTTCGAGATTCCCGATGCGCTTCACATCCTCCAACTTCGCGAGTTTGTCAAGACCGGTCACATCCTTGATGATGCGAAAATCGATCGGCACTTTCCCGAGCGGGCCATGCGAGTACTCCATCACGAATACGGTTTCCGCGGCTGCGGGCAGATCTTCACAGAACTGCTCATCTTGCCGTGTGCGCGGCTGGTAGGCTTTGAAGTGCGCGCTGAACACCCCGATCTGGATGAGGCATTGATCCTCCGCGAGGAAGACGCCGCCGTGTGCCTCGGCCAGAGAGGCGATCATGGCCAGGCAAAGGGCAATGAGGCAGCTCGTGAAGATGGGCGGTGGGGAGCGGTAGTGCATGGGCCTATCTTATCGGGGGAAGTACAGGTAAAACAAACGCTATTTTGTCAGAAATCCAAGCTTATTGAATAGCAGTTGAGCAGCCGTCCTGCAGAACCATTAGAATCCGCTATTGCCCTTAAAGTCGGTCCCGCGGAGCCAGTACATGAACAGCAGACAGCAAAAAGCGACCAGCGAATGGCAGGCGCTGGATTCCCGTCACTATCTGCATCCCTTCACCGATTTCCATGACCTTGGCCAGAAGGGCAGCCGCATCATTACCCGCGCCGAAGGCATGTACATATATGACTCGGAAGGCAACAGGATCCTGGACGGCATGGCCGGCTTGTGGTGTGTCAATCTGGGTTATGGGCGCAAGGACCTGGCCGAAGTGGCCTGCCGCCAGATGCAGGAGCTGACCTACTACAACAGTTTTTTCCAGTGCGCTCATCCGCCGGTGATCGAACTGTCGCAGCGGCTCAGTGAGCTCAGTCCGGGCAATTTCCAGCACGTTTTCTTCACCGGCTCGGGTTCGGAAGCAAACGATACCCAGGTGCGCCTGATCCGCCGTTACTGGGACCTGATGGGCAAGCCGGACAAGATGACGATTATCGCGCGCAATAACGCCTACCACGGCAGCACCATCGCCGGCGCCAGCCTGGGCGGCATGCCGGCGATGCACGAACAGTTACGCCTGCCGCTGCCCGGCATCGTGCATATCGAGCAGCCGTACTATTTCGGCCTCGGCGGCGAGCTGTCCCCCGAGGAATTCGGTTTGCGGCAGGCGCGTTTGCTGGAAGAGAAAATCAACGAGCTGGGCGTGGACACGGTGGCGGCCTTCTTCGCCGAACCAATTCAGGGCGCCGGCGGCGTGATCATTCCACCGGCCACGTACTGGCCGGAAATCCAGCGTATCTGCGATGACTACGGCATTCTGCTGGTGGCCGATGAGGTGATTACCGCGTTCGGCCGCCTGGGGCAATGGTTCGGCTCGACGCATTCC
>CAVPUV010000010.1:0-44934 GCA_963708905.1 uncultured Gammaproteobacteria bacterium
GTGAAAATAACTTGACCAATATGTGTCGGAAGTATTTAATGGACTCATGCACGACGCGGCACGAGTTCGGCAGATTAACACCCGCTATCGCACGCTGGCGCCGTTGATGGATGAACGGATGCGGCGGCAGTGGGCGGCGACCGAAGCGCAGACCTACGGCTGGGGAGGAATGAGCGCGGTGAGCGAGGCGACGGGGATGTCGCGCAACACGATTGGCAAAGGGATGGCGGAGACGGCCGCACGCAAGCGCAAGCCGAAAGCGGCCGTGAGCGCTCGGCTGCGCAAGCCTGGCGGTGGCCGCAAGCGCTTGACCGAGTCTGATCCGGAGTTGCTGAACGCCCTGGAAGGATTGGTGGAGCCGATGAGTCGAGGTGATCCAATGTCGCCGCTGCGCTGGACGTGCAAGAGCACGATGCATCTGGCAGCAGAATTGACCCGTCAAGGCCACCCGGTCAGTCCCTGGACGGTGGGGAGTTTGCTGAAGGCGGACGGCTACAGCCTGCAGGGCAATCGCAAGACGAAGGAAGGGAGCTCACACCCGGATCGCGATAAGCAGTTTGAGCATATCAACGTGCGGGTGCAGCAGTTTCAGCAGCGCGGCCAGCCGGTGATCTCGGTGGACACGAAGAAGAAGGAGCTGATTGGGCCGTTCAAGAACGCCGGGCGTGAATGGCGCCCGAAGGGCGAGCCCGAAGAGGTCAGGGTGCATGACTTCATGGACAAGCAGTTGGGTAAAGTCATCCCTTACGGGGTCTACGACCTGAGCCAGAACGAGGGCTGGGTGAGCGTCGGGATCGATCACGACACGGCCCGGTTTGCGGTGCAAGCGATTGGCCGGTGGTGGCAGAAGATGGGCGCCAAACGGTATCCGCGGGCCAGGGAGCTGCTGATCACGGCCGACGGGGGCGGCAGTAATAGCAGCCGGTGTCGGTTGTGGAAAGTGGCCTTGCAGGAGTTGGCCATCCGCCTGGGGATACCGATTCACGTCAGCCATTTCCCGCCTGGGACCAGCAAGTGGAACAAAATCGAGCATCGGATGTTCTGCCACATCACGCAGAATTGGCGCGGCCGGCCGTTGGTGAGTCACGAAGTGGTGGTCAATTTGATCGCCAAGACCACGACCCGCGCGGGCTTGAAAGTCCGCGCCGAACTTGACCGGGGCACCTACCCGACCGGTGTGACGGTGAGCGATACCGAGCTCGGCGCAGTGCACATCAAGTCCGACGAATTTCATGGCGAATGGAACTACGCGATTCTCCCAACCGCCAAGAAAAAATGATCAACTTATTTTCACGCGGGTCCTAAGAGATTTTCTGGCGAAGAATTCGGCCTGCGAAAAGAATCGTCGTTCACGGCAGTGAAGCTTTCCTTCCGTTTGTATAATGTATTTGATCTCTCCAGGACGAAGAATTTGGAGCCATTTTCAAAAATTATTTCCACGTTTCAAATTCCACAGGAGCTTAAATCCATCGGGCGATCAGTTCGGATTGGCCCACCTTGGGTTGTGCAAGGTGCAGCAGATCTTAAAAAGAGCTTGTTGGCACCAAATTGGCGTTACTATCCCACCCAATACGGTATTCCCGCAAACCCGCAGATATTTGGGCGGTTGCTCAGGGACGCCGGTTTCGAAGCTGTCATTTATCCCTCCTCGGTGGGGCCCGACAAATCCATAGCCATCTTTCCCGAAAACTTTGATCATTCGGATTCGTATGTAGAATTGATGGATGATGCCCCAGCAAGTGTCCTGCAGAGAAAGCTGGATCGCAGTAACTGGAAATTGCTTTCCGGACCGTAATCGGCAATCGTTGCCAGACAACTGCTGGAAATGCAGGCCGATTTCCATCCAGAGGTGACAGGCTATCAATCGTGTGGAGCGGAAGCGATACTGATAGAGTGCCGGAAATGGAAAGAAGGCAAGCTCGGAACCTGCCCAAGGCGCGTACCGACGGTGTATTTTCGGGATCTGGGCAGTTTGTGCAGCTTGGGCAGCATCCATTGAATCGGCTGGTGGCAATGGTGCGATAAACGATGCCCAGCACCGCGGCAACTCAGGGCTGAAGACCGGTAACAGCGCCACAATTCCAGCACTGCCCGAATTGCCCCTCGATGGCCACACCGCACGCAGGGCAAATCCAGTCTGGTTCGTGGGCTGGCGCGGGCAGTTCCGGCGGCAGTAGTTGTTGTGCCCTGTCCAGGTCCCGATCATTCAGGATATACAGCTGCGGGCAAACTTCCACGAAAGGCACTTCACCCATCACCGATGATGCAAACTGGTTTTTGATAAAGGTCGGTATTCCATGCGATTCCAGCAGGGACTGCATCTGCCCTACCCGGCTGAAATCGAAATTCTCAAATACTTTTATCATTTTTTTTCAACGGGCAAACAACTGCTCCAGGCTGGCGAATGCCTTGAGCTCGATATGGTTGCCGGCCGGATCACGGAAGAACATGGTCGCCTGTTCTCCCACCTCGCCCTTGAAACGGATGGTGGGTTCGATGACGAATTCGATTGCGGCCGCGAGCAAAAGATCACGGGTCACATTCCAGGTTTCCATATCGAGTACCAGGCCAAAATGTGGCACCGGCACACCATGACCATCCACCAGATTGTGCAGCTCCGATCCTCGATCCGGGCGGGTATCGAGATGACAGACCAGCTGATGGCCGTGGAAATTGAAGTCCACCCATTGTCTGTCGCTGCGGCCTTCAGCACAGCCCAACAGGCCGCCGTAAAACGCACGCGCAGCCCCGAGGTCATTGACCGGTATCGCCAGGTGAAACGGCCTAAGATTTTTCATCATCGCCAACGAACTTCAACGCCGCGGAGTTGATGCAGTAGCGCAGCCCGGTAGGTGGGGGACCGTCCGGGAAAATGTGGCCCAAGTGCGCATCACAATGGCGGCACAGCAGCTCCGTGCGGCTCATGCCGTGACTATGGTCTGGCCTGTGTACGATGTTGGCTTCCTCCAGCTCGGAGTGAAAACTCGGCCAGCCACAGCCCGCATTGAATTTACTTGTCGAATCGAACAGCGCGTGTCCACAGCACACACAATAATACCTCCCCTGGTCCCAGTGCTGTTCATATTCGCCGCTGAATGGCGCCTCGGTGCCGGCTTGCCGGGTAACGCGGTATTGCTCGGCGGTCAATAATTCGCGCCAATCCTTTTCGCTTTTCGCCTTGATCATTCGGATTCCTCATTTTCCTCGCCCGCCCGGTGATGGATTATGGACTCAAACAGCAGTCTGAATACAAGCCACAGACCCGCTCATTTCGGTTATCCTGACACGATGCATTGGCAGCGCCTCCCATTCGTCCCGTTGCTGGTTTCATTGTTAACGCTGCTCATGCAGCTTGTGGGCTGCGCCGGACCCTCATATTACGCCCAGGCGATATCCGGCCACCTGAGTTTGATGCGCGCGCGTATACCGGTATCAGACGTGTTGGCCGACCCGGACACAGACCCGGGACTCGCCAGGCGCTTGCGACAAACCGAACACATGCGCCAGTTCGCACACGAGCAGCTGGGGCTGGCGGTAAAAGGAAGTTACAGCCGCCTTGCCATCACCGGCAGGGCGGCGGTCACCTGGAACGTGATTGCGGCTCCGGAATTTTCCCTCGAACCCCGCTTGTGGTGTTTTCCGGTGGCAGGTTGTGTTGCCTACCGCGGTTACTTTGACCCGGATCGGGCGGCCAGATTCGCCCATAATATGGAGCGGAAATCTTTTGATGTGATGATCGCTCCCGCCACTGCTTATTCGACACTGGGCTGGTTCGAAGACCCTTTGCTGGACACCATGTTGCTGTATTCCGATGCAACATTGGCGGGTATCATGTTCCATGAACTGGCCCATGCAAGGCTGTACGTGAGAAGTGATACCGGTTTCAGTGAAGCTTTCGCCGGTTTCGTCGAAGAAACCGGAGTCGCTCTTTGGCTGTCACAGACAGGCCAGACAAGCGACATCGTAGAATGGAAAAACAAACGAAGAGCGGCTTTCCAGTACAAGCGCTTGATAGAAGAATCGCGGCAACAACTGGAAGTTGCGTATGCATCCAAACAGCCGGATGAGTCGAAAAGACGGCACAAAAAACGTATTTTCAACGTCCTGGGCACACAATACCGGGCGCTGGTGGAGACGGACTGGAAGGGTATTGATTATTTTGCTTCCTGGATGGCCGGCGACCTGAACAATGCTCACCTGGCCCTGATGGAAAGCTATGAAGGAGGAATCTGTGCATTTGCGGCATTGTATGAAGAAGCCGGGCAAAACCTGGAACAGTTCTACACCATGGCCGATGCAAAGGCCGCGCTGGAAAAGGAACGCCGGCAGGCCTGGCTGGATCGCCCCTGCAGTCGGATTGCATCTGCCCGGGATCTATGACAGTTTAGCGCGCTGACTCACCTCCTGCGATCAATCCGACCGTGAATTCATTTTCCTGCAATCCTACAGGCTTGCTTCTGGCCTGCTCCGTCTTCGTCAGCGCCATTTCAACGGCGCAAGCGGCAGAAACAGAGAATCCGCCGGCAATCAACTGCCCGGGTCCGCGCCTGGGGCCCGTGCTGCCTCATGCCCCGGATCGCAGTGGCACGCCGGCAGTTCTGTTTGCACGTTATCTGGATGCCAGCAAGACCGACGCAGGCGAGGCCAGCGAGGATGTCGAGCTGTTCCGCGCCGACCAGCACCTGAGCACCGAACGCATTATTTATGACCCGACCACGCAAATCCTTACGTTTCCGCAGGCGGTGAGCTACGAAGATCAACAGGTGTGGATAAAGAGCCAGAAAGCTTCTTACAGTTTCCTCGACGAGGAAGGAAAATTTTCCGTTGTCGATTACGGCCTGACGGGTTCGAGCGCCAATGGTACAGCCGATCGAATCGAACTGTCCGGTGGCCACACTTCCCGGCTTTACGGTTTGGTGTATTCCACCTGTCCAGGAGAAAAACCGGACTGGTTTTTGTCCGCCAAAAAGCTGAAGTTAAACCATGATGACGGCTTCGGCGCGGCTTACGGTGCTACATTGACATTCAAAGGTGTACCGATCCTGTACGCGCCGTATTTCTCTTTCCCCATCGATGACCGGCGCAAAACCGGCTTTCTCTATCCCGGTCTGAGCAACACCAACGACAATGGCATCCAGTTGAGCGTCCCCTGGTACTGGAACATCGCCCCCAACCAGGACGCCACACTGGAGCCGCGTTATTTCAGCAACCGGGGTTTTATGCTGAGTGCTGAATATCGCTTCCTGACGCGGAAGACCGACGGCACTCTCGACTTCGATTACCTGCCCGACGACCAGCAGACAGGTGAAGCGCGTTACCGCTACCGCTTCGAACACCATGCGCGTCCCTGGGCGCGCTGGCACACCGGACTGCTGATTGATCGCGTCGGTGACAACCGGTATTACCAGGACTTCGGTTCGAGCCTTTATCAAACCTCGCTGCAGTTCCTGCACAGCAGCGCCACCCTGAGCGGTGTGGGACGCTACTGGAATATCGACCTGCTGGTGGATGATTTCCAGGTCATCGACGAAAATGTTCTGGCGCAAAACGAACCGTACCAGCGCTTGCCGCGCATTACCTTCTGGATGGACCAGCCATTGGGCACCAGTGGTCTGGCTTTCAACGTCAATTCCGAACTGGTCTATTTTGACCGCGATACAGGGGTTACCGGGGCGCGAGTTGACTTGCTGCCCAGCGTCTACTGGCAGCGTTTTACCCACTGGGGATTCATCAAGCCCGGCATCGGATACCGCTTCACCGGCTATGACCTGGATCGCATGAACGCTGCGGGGAGTGATACACCGACGCGCGGCACCACCATCGCCAGTCTGGACACCGGCCTGTATTTCGACCGCAGCAATGCTGACGGCAGCAGCCAGACCCTGGAGCCAAGGGTGTTCTACCTGTATGTGCCATACGCGCGGCAAGACGACCTGCCACGCTTCGATAGCGGCGAATTCACGTTTGGTTTCAGCCAGTTGTTCAATACCAACCGCTTCAGCGGAGCGGACCTGCAGAGCGACGCCAACCAGCTTTCGGTAGCCGTCAGCACACGCAATTACGATGCCCGCAGTGGCGCAGTGCGGTGGAACCTGAATCTGGGGCAGATTTTCTACCTCGACAGCCTGCGTGTGCAACTCAACGGAGAACCGGCGAATTCATTCAACTATTCGCCGTTCATCGCGGAGTTCAACTGGCAGCCGTTCAGCCGTTTCAGCGCGAACACGGGCGCGCAGTGGGACTGGGAAGAAAATCGCCTGGATGTGGCAAGTTTTGGCGCGGCTTACATCGGCAAAGCGGGGCAGCGGGCCAGCTTCGACTACCGCTTCAGGAACGACCGGGTTGATCAATTTGACCTGCGGGCATTCTGGCCGGTCAATGAAAAATGGCGGGTCCTGTCCCGGCTGAATTATTCATTCGCCGACAGCGACTTGCTCGAGTTTCAGGCCGGCGTTGAGTATGAAAGCTGCTGCTGGGCTGTACGTACCGTGGTGCGCCGCTATCTGAGAAACCGTGATGGTGATTTCCGCGATGGTATCTTTCTTGAACTCAATCTGAAAGGCCTGACCAGAATCGGAACGCGCGCACAGGATTTGTTCAGCTACTGAACCATGCACATACGTGTAAAATGGGAACCCGCCGCGCCGACCAGCATCCAAGGCTGCAGCCACATGAAAAACATTGAGAGAGTCTCCTGATGATCCCAGTTTCCGTCAAAACGACAGTCTCCCCGACCCTGGCGGCGCTGTTTACCCTGTTGCTGACGCTGCCGGCATTGTCGGCCGCCCAGACCCAGAGCGACAGCTCTTCCCCAACAAAGCCATTACAGCCCCTGGACGCCATCGTCGCACTGGTGGATGACGATGTGATCCTGCGCTCCGAACTGGACCTTGCTATCCAGGGTATCGTTGAACGCATTCGCGCCAGCGGCGAGTCCATGCCACCGCAGAACCTGCTCGAGCGCCAGGTGCTGGAGCGTCTTATCATTCGCGAGTTGCAAGTGCAAAAAGCGCTGCAAACCGGAATTCGTGTCAGCGATGCCGATATTGACCAGGCTCTGGTCAGCCTGTCGAAACAGAACAACATCACCGTGCAACAAATGCGCCAGGTGATCGAAGGCGACGGCGAAAACTTCGCCGAATTTCGCCACAATGTCGGCGAGGAATTGCTGACGGAACGTCTGCACCAGCGCATCGTCAATGGCATGGCGCCGGTCACTGATACCGAGGTTGAGATTCTGCTGGCATCAGAGGATCTCAGCGGGGGCGAGTTCAATATTTCGCATATCCTGGTGGCATTGCCAGATGGCGCCACGCCGCAGCAAATCGAGGAAATTCAGGCCAAAGCCAACGATATTCACCGCCGCCTGGAGGAAGGGCTGGAATTTGCCTCCGCTGCCATCAGCTATTCAGACAGCCAGGAGGCACTGGAAGGCGGTGTGGTGGGTTGGCGCGATTTGAACAGTATCCCGGCGTTTTTCGCTGACGCAATCCGCGATCTCAAGCCAGGGGAGTTTTCCCAACCCATCCGCAGCCCGGCCGGGTTCCATATCGTCAGGGTAAACGATTTCCGTGAACAGCGGCAGGTGATGGTCAAGGAGTACCACGCCAGGCACATCATGGTCCAGATCAATGAGTTGATCACGGCGCGGGCGGCGATGGACCGGATTACCGATATCCGCCAGCGCCTGAAAAACAACGAGGATTTTGCCGCCCTGGCCAAGGAGTTCTCCGATGATCCGACCAGCGCCAACCTGGGGGGTGACATGGGCTGGTTTCCCCCGGAAACTTATGGCGACCGGGTAGCCCAGACGCTGCAGGGTTTAAAGCAGGATGAAATCAGCGAACCATTCCAGACCGAGGCAGGCTGGCACATCGTACAGCTGTTGGGCGTGAGGGAGTCGGACCGCACGGAGGAAGCGATTCGCGAAGAAGCCAGGGCGAAAATCCGTCAACAAAAAGCCGAGGCCGAAATCGACAGAACCTTGCGACAGTTCCGCGATGAAGCCTTCGTGGAAATCCGCTTGCCTGGGGAAGACAAGTCATCAGGTTGAGCAATTCCAGGCCCGTCCTCGCGCAATGGCAATGAACGCTGCAGCGCCGGTGCTGGCCGTAACGCCTGGCGAGCCCGCTGGAATCGGACCTGAAATCACGCTCAAGCTGGCGCGCGAGCACCCCGAACTTCGCCTGCTGGCCGTGGCAGACCCCGATTGCCTGCAGCGCGCCGCGGCGGCCATGCATATCGATGTCAAACCGATCGGCTGGAGCCCCGGAATGGAAGTTCGGCCGGGCACTCTGAATTGTCTTCCGGTACCCCTGTTCCAGGCAGAAAAACCAGGTTGGCCGGACCCGCGGAACGCCGGATACGTTCTGGACACCCTGCGCCAGGCGGTGCAACTGGTGCGCCAGGGATACGCCAGCGCACTGCTGACTGGCCCGGTGCACAAAGCGGTTATCAACCAGGCAGGCATCGCGTTCAGCGGGCATACTGAATTCCTCGCCGAGCTGGCAGGTGCAGGCCAGGTGGTGATGATGCTGGCGGCGCCTGGCCTGCGGGTCGCCCTGGTAACCACCCACCTGCCGCTGCGGCAGGTGGCAGATGCCATTACCCAGGAAAAACTGGAGGCGGTCATTCGCATCACCGCGCGGGAACTACAACAGCGTTTTGGCATTGCCAGGCCGCGGCTGCAGGTCCTGGGCTTAAATCCACACGCCGGCGAGCAAGGCCACCTGGGAGTGGAAGATGAGCTGATCATCCGCCCGGTCATCGACCGCTGCCGGTCCGGGACGGTGTCGATTGAGGGCCCCGTACCGGCAGATACCGCGTTCACCCCACCACGCCTGGCAAGCTGCGATGCGGTTATTGCGATGTATCACGATCAAGGTCTGCCGGTACTCAAACATTTCGCCTTCGGTCGCGCAGTCAATATTACACTTGGGCTTCCTTTCATCCGCACATCCGTGGACCACGGCACGGCCCTGGACATTGCCGGTAGCGGGCGCGCCGACGCCGGCAGTTTTTACCATGCGGCAGACATGGCTGCCAAGCTGGCCAGTCATAAGGCCAGTGAGGCCTGACCTAGCCCGATGCAACATAGGGCACGCAAGAGGTTCGGCCAGCATTTCCTCACCGACACCCGGGTGGTGGAACACATCATCCAGGCCATCAATCCGCAGGCCGGCGAACGTATCGTGGAAATCGGCCCCGGACATGCCGTACTGACCCTGCCTTTGCTGGCTTCCGGCGCCGAGCTGCACCTGGTGGAGATCGACCGGGATCTCGCCTCCAGCCTGCAAAGGCTTGTGGCCGGCCGTGACCATGCGTTTCTGCATGTTGGCGACGCGCTGGGCATGGACTTTGCGGCCATCAGCAGCGGCCGGCCGTTTCGTCTGGTGGGTAACCTTCCGTACAATATCTCCACCCCGTTGTTGTTCCATGTGCTGCAGTGGAGTGAACTCATCAGCGACATGCATTTCATGCTGCAACGGGAAGTGGTGGAAAGAATGGCGGCGATACCCGGTAACAAAGCCTGGGGCAGGCTGTCCATCATGTGCCAGTATCATTGCGCGGTGACGCCATTATTCAACGTCCCGCCAGAGGCGTTCTCACCCCCCCCGCGGGTGCACTCCAGCATCGTTCGGCTGGTACCGCATGCAACTCCGCCAGTCCATATCGAGTCCATGGATGCGTTTCAACGGCTGGTTGGCCAGGCTTTCACCATGCGGCGTAAAACTTTGCGTAATTGCCTGCGCGGACTGCTGGACGCCGAGCAGATCAAATCGGCCGGAATCGACCCCGGCTTGCGCCCGGAAGCGCTGGGGCTGGAGGAATTTGCAAGCCTCGCGCGCTTGATGAATTAATAAACCCGGAAAGTCCATCAGGAGACATGCCCTCGCTCCTGCTATCCGGGTTAAACTGAGCGGGTAGCGGGCTATGCAAATTCGGGATTCACCTTGAAAAAAGTCGAAATTTCACCGCAGCCATCTTACCTGGGCAAACAGCATGAACAATACGCCTTTGCTTATGAAATCACGATTACCAACCGGGCTGATGTTCCGGTGCAGCTGCTTGACCGCCACTGGATCATCACGCATGGTAATGGCTATATCGAAGAAGTCCAGGGAGAAGGCGTGGTTGGCATGAAGCCACGACTGGAACCAGGCGAAGCATTCACCTATTCCAGCGGCGCGCTGATCCCGACCCGCAGCGGCTCCATGTCGGGAAGTTATGGCTTCATCACGGATCGAGGTGAACTTTTCCGTGTCGCCATTCCGGAGTTTGTCCTGGCCGCACCCGAGTCCTTGCATTGATTCTGGCTCTTAACCCGCACAGCAAGAACGACAGTTCATGAGCACCTACCTGATCGGCGATATCCAGGGCTGTTATGATCCACTGCAGCGTCTGCTGGAAAAAATCAGGTTCGACCCCGCAGCGGACCGGCTGTGGTGTTGTGGCGATGTCGTGAACCGTGGCGGCCACTCGCTGGAGGTGCTGAGACTGCTTTACAGCCTGGGTGATCGCCTGATCATTACCTTGGGGAATCACGACCTGTACCTGTTATCGGACCATTTCCGTTTTGCCGTCGGCCATTCGCGCAACCGTGAATTCCACGCTGTGCTCCAGGCGCATGACCGGCAGCAATTGCTCGACTGGTTGCAATACCAGCCGCTGGCGTTCTGGTCTGAAGAATATCAACTGCTGATGGTACATGCGGGTGTTATTCCACAATGGACAGCCCATCAGACGCTGAGCTATGCAGCCGAAGCGCAGGATATGTTGCGTTCCGATCAAGCTGCGGAATTGCTTGTCCGGGTGAATAAAAACAAGGCCAGCCGCTGGAAGGACAAGCGCACAGGTGTGCAACGCGTAAAAATGATTGCATCCATCCTTACCCGCATCCGTTTTTGCGACGCCAGTGGCAAAATACTGTGGAGCGCCAGCGGCCCTCCAGGATCACAGCCAAAAGCCTACCAACCGTGGTTCAGGCAGCCACAGCGTGAGACCCGCAACGTGCGCATGGCATTCGGCCACTGGGCGGCATTGGGCTTGCGTATCAAGAAACGCTACATCGCCCTGGACTCAGGTTGCGTTTGGGGCGGCAGACTGAGCGCCGTTCGGCTTGAAGATGAAGTTTTATTCCAGGTGCCTGGCAACTACCGTAAAACAGGAGCACTCAGTTCCTGACCAGTTCCTGTACCCGGTACGCGTGGGGGTTATTTTCATCAGCGGGTACTGTTCGTTGCCAGACCAGGGTCCAATCGGAAGGATCCCAATCGGGAAACCACGTATCGGCTGTCGACGTGCAATCCACCACGGTCAGTATCATGCGGCCGGCCAAAGGCAGGGCCTGCCGGTAAAGCTCACCACCACCGATGACCATCACCTCCTGACCCAGGGCTGTCGCCATGGCCTGTTCCAGGGAAGTGCAGACCTCGCAACCGGGAGCATACAAATCCCGCTTGCGGCTTACCACGATGTTCTGCCGGCCGGGCAGTGCCCTGCCTATGGATTCCCAGGTCCTGCGGCCCATCACCATCGCTTTACCCATGGTGACTTGCTTGAAGTGCTTCAGTTCTCCCGGCAGATGCCAGGGCATCTGGCCATTAAGTCCAATGGCGCGGTTGGTCGCCATCGCGGCGATCAGGGTAATGGTTTTCTCAGGTCCGCTCATCAACCGATTTTACCGCCTTCCGCCCTGCCCGGCGCCCTTTTCCCGCACCTCGTGCTAACCGGTATTCTCCAAGAACACACTTCATCCTGAACTCGGCGTCGTTCACGGGCCCGACTCCCGGGCTCACCGGCCCTTCGGGCTTCCCTCGCAGCCCGGCTGTCTTCAGCGGTCGGCCTCACAGGGCATCCTGCCCTGGGCGGCCTCGAATGGACATCCTGTCCATTCGACCCCTGGACAGCCGCCCTGCTCGGCGGTGGGCCAAGGGGAGCCGGTCCCGTAAACGACGCCGAGTGGCGCCGGAGCGACTGACCGGAGGGACAGGGATGTCCCGACAGGCCCGCAGGGGCACGATGCCCCTTCGGGCCGTGGTCACCAAGCGACCAGCCACGAGGGTAGCCCCACGCTTGCGTGGGGCCATAGTGCCCGGGAGCGGATGCCCTTGGCCCGCCGTCGAGTAACTGGGCATATGTATATGTATTTATGACAGTTGAAGAAAACCGGTTGGTAATAATGTTTGGATCAGATCGCGATGGGGGCCTTAATGGTAGGGTGGCACTGGTAGTCTTTCAGTGCAAAATCCTCGTAGCGGAAAGCAAATAAATCGCGCCGTTCAGGATTCAACTCCATGCGCGGTAAAGCAAAGGGCTTACGCGACAGCTGCGTTTGCACCTGCTCGAGATGATTGAGATAGATGTGCGCATCACCCAATGTGTGGATGAAATCGCCGGGCTCCAGATCCGTGACCTGGGCAATCATCATGGTCAGCAGCGCATACGATGCGATATTGAACGGCACACCGAGAAATGCGTCCGCGCTGCGTTGATACAACTGACAGCTGAGCCTGCCGTCCGCCACGTGAAACTGGAACAGCGCATGACAGGGTGGCAATGCCTGCAAACCAGCGGCGGCATTTTCCCTCGGGCTGTGCGATTCATCCGGCAACAGGGCCGGATTCCAGGCCGAAACGATGTGACGGCGGGAGTGTGGTCGTGTTTTCAGATTATGTAGTAATTGCGCCATCTGGTCGATCCGGCGGCCATCCGGCAATGGCCAACTGCGCCACTGTGCACCATAAACCGGACCCAGATCACCCTCCGCCGTTGCCCATTCGTCCCAGATCGTGACGCCATGGTCATGCAAGTAGGCAATATGCGTATCGCCCCTAAGGAACCACAGCAACTCGTGGATGATAGAATGGAGATGTAGTTTCTTGGTGGTGACCGCGGGAAACCCCTCACCGAGCCTGAACCTCATCTGGTACCCGAACAGGCTGATGGTCCCGATGCCGGTACGATCGGATTGGCGGGTACCGTGCTGCTGGATATCCTGCAGCAGTTTCAGGTAAGTTCTCATTTGCTTTCCCGGTCGTGATTCTCCCCCATGACATGTCGGTAGGCCAGGATCATGATCAGTAATCCGGCTGCAATCATGGGGAGCGACAACACCATACCCATGGTCAGCCAGCCGCCCGCCAGGAAACCGAGCTGACTGTCCGGTTGGCGAAAAAACTCGACGCTAAAACGAAAACAGCCATAGCCAAGCAGGAACAGCCCGGAAACAGCGGCGGCAGGACGCGGAACACGGGAATAAATGGCCAGCAACAGGAACAGGGCAAGACCTTCCAGCGCCGCCTGATACAACTGGCTGGGATGACGCGCGAACTGATCCAGAGAGCCATTCATCCAGGCGTTTCTGAGTTCCGCGGACTGCCATCCGCCCGGCTCGATCGAGTTGGGAAAAATCATCGCCCAAGGCACGTCGGTCTGCCGTCCCCACAGCTCACCTCCGATAAAATTTCCGATGCGGCCCAGTCCCAGGCCAATGGGACCCAGCGGCGCGGCAAAATCCGCCACCTGCCAGAAACTCCGGTTTGTTCGCCGGGCAAACCAGGCCATGGCCACGACAACGCCAAGCAGGCCGCCATGAAACGACATACCGCCCTGAGTAATCCGGAAAATGAACAGCGGGTCCTGCAACAGGCTGTCAAAACCGTAGAACAGGACGTAGCCGATTCTGCCGCCAAGCACCACGCCAAGCATGCCGTAAAAAAGGACATCACCGACCTCCTGTGTGGTCCATCCCCACCAGCCGCGATGCCGGGCAAGCCAATTACCGCCTGCCCAGAAAAACAGAAAAGCGAGCAAGTACATGATCCCGTACCAGTGCACATCCACAGGCCCGAGAGAGAATGCCACGGGATCAATCGCGATGTAGAGATAGTTGGAAGCGTTCAATTCTCAAGTGCCGGGTCAAGGAAACTCTGGTTAAAGGAAATAACTAAGAAAGCGCTGAATAATGCATCCATGCATTATCAGAGCACGCCAAACAAAAAATGTGATTTTTGTTTGACTTCATTTTCAATGGATTACAGCTCATTGAAAATGGTGGCACATCCCTGTGCCACGAAAACTCTGAATTAAGCTGGTAGAGGAGCGGGTTACCCCAACTCCCCCCCGTTTAGAACCCATCGTGCCCGATTCAGGCAATGGGCTCAAGACAAGGCCTTCAGGTGGTTGTATGACATCAGAATAGCCGATGGTAAACCACGGCGTGTGGAAGCGGATGGGCGCCGGTAAAACGCTCAAACGTCTCCCATGTAAACGACCGGCGTTGGCTGCGACAATTGAGCCAATGAAAGGCGATCCGCCGTACCTTATGCACGAACGTCATAACCGCCCGGATGTTGAAAGACACGCCGTAGTAGCGGATATGACCGCGTACCTTGGCGCACAATAACGCCCAGAACTGTTGCGTCGTACACTGGCTGCGAGTCTGTTTCGCCCATTGGTAAATCGCCTGCAACTTGCTGCGTAATCGTTTGCCGCTCGTCTTCACCTTTACCAGCGGTTGGCCTCGGCGGCTCACCCCCCAGTAAAACGTAAAGCCCAGAAAATCAAACACCGCTCGCCGCTCCTGCTGTTTGCGGGCCGGCCAACAGAACGGCACCATCTGTGTCTTCGCCTCATTCAGCACCAGGCCAAACTTGGCTAATCGGCCAGATAGGGCCTTGCGAATGCGCTCAGCATCGTGGCTGTACTGGCAGCAGATAACCGCATCATCCGCGTACCGGAATAGCGCCACTTCACCTTTGCAATGCCGCTTCACCGTCGTCTCAAACCACTCGTCCAGAACATAGTGCGCGTAGATGTTCGCCATCACCGGGCTGCAGGCACTGCCTTGCACAACCCCTTCGTTGCTCACCCACAGTTCTCCGTCCCTCAATATGCCTGCCTTGAACAGCCGGCTGAGATAGCGCAGAAACCGTCGGTCGCTAACCTTCTGGCTTATCATCTTAAGCAATCGGTTCTGATCGATACTGTCGAAATAGCGTGCCAGATCAACATCGATGACGCATTCAATCTCGTGCCGGTACAGATATTGGTGCAGAGCCCTTACCGCGTCGTGCGGCCCGCGTCCTGGACGGAACCCGTAGGAACAGTCCAAAAACACCGGCTCGTACACCGCTTCAAGCACCTTACGCACCATCCCCTGTACCACCTTATCTTCCAGCGAGCTGATGCCCAGCGCACGCGTCGCACCCGCTGCTCCGGCCTTCGCAATCCGAACCTCTCGGACCGCACCCGGCCGGTAGCCCATGCGCTTCATGCGCCCCACCCACTCGGTCAGATTGCGCTCGAGATCTGCGCCATACCCAGCCTTCGTCATGCCATCCGCTCCCACCGCTTTCCTTCCATCCAGCGCATGAAAGCAGCCGGCAAGGCTTTCCTGTGTGAACAGGTGCATCACCGTGTCGAAACACTTCGATGCGTCCCTTGCCGACAACCACGCTATCCGCTGAAGTATCGTTTCCGCCGTTGCTTGAGCCTCGGTTGGACTCACGGCGTTTCCCTCCAGCGGGCAGCCTTGCCCAGGGTCCTTCCCTTCACGCGCATTACCGCGCTTCATCGGTACTATGACCCATCTGACTTCCTGGCCCTCTTCTCGACGTCCTCACCTACCAGGCTTGTTCGTCGATACTGCCTTCCTTCGCAGAGTTGCCAGGACCTCCCACGTTCACCTGTCTGCTTTATGTGCATGCCGTGCTCTCTGCCCCCGGGATCGCCATAGCTCACTGCCCTGATCGCGTGACCTACGATGTTGCCTGCTGGCTCTGATATACCATCGGCCAACCCAAAATAGGAATTAACGGGAGTCAATCACTTCAACCTCTCGGTTTACGGCCTACACACTCTCTGTCTACGCTTGACCCGCATCGTTATCGATGCCAGCCCAAGACTCGATACCGGGTGTGGTAGGTCACCACTTCCCAAACGGGACTTTCACCCGTAAGCTAAACAAGCGCCTCGTGGCGCACATCAGAGTTTCCCTAATGATTCAGGGCAAAAGCGTCACAACGACGGCCGGTCGCAGCATAAGTCAGCCTTCATGCAGTGGCAAGTTTAAGCTCAAGGAGCCTCTTATTTATGCTTGAATTAGCACTGCCCAATGCGCATGCACTAGCCGTGATGTTGTTGATTGCCGTCGCGCTTCGCCCACGGAAACATTGCTGCCGATGGGTTGTGGCTGGTATTGAGCACGGTGCTGGTACTGGCCTACGATCTATGAACGGTGACGCCGGTCAGGAAGTCCGGGCCCGCAGCTCCAACGGCGGGTTACCAAACACCGCGCTGGACCATTCAGCGCGTTGCTCAGGCGTTTGCTGCTGGTCACCGAGCGCATCCACTGCGACCAGGCGATGACGCAATCCACAGCGGTTGGCGATCTGAATGTTCAAGCCCGGTCTGGCATTGAGCTCCAGGATCAGCGGTCCCAGATCGCGGTCAAGAACGATGTCAACGCCAAGGTAACCCAGATTGACCGCTTCATAGCAACAGGCGGACATGTGCAGGATCTTGTCCCATCCGGGTATCTGGAAGCCGGCGATTGGCGCGCCGGTATCCGGGTGTTCGGACACCGCGTTGTTGTCCGACACACCACCCATCGTGATACCGCTGGCCAGATCGATACCTACTCCGATGGCACCCTGGTGCAAATTGGCTTTGCCGTGCGAACGTCGTGTCGGCAATCGGCTCATGCTCATCACCGGATAGCCCTTGTATACGATCACGCGGATGTCCGGCACACCATGATAGGTCAGGCGGCTGAATGCCGGGTCGAAATGAACCAGGCTTTCAATCATGGCCACATCCGGCTGCCCACCCAATGAATACAGACCCCCGATGACATTGGTCAGGTGATGCTCCAGCGTATCCTGCTCGACCATCTTGCTATCTGCGTCGATGAAGTAATCACCCCGCCGTCCGGTAATAACGAGAATTCCATCGCCGCCGCTGCCATGCGCCGGCTTGATCACGAACTCGGCATGGTCTCCAAGAACTTCATTGATGTGCGAGGTCTGGTGCATCAGCTCGATCAGTCCGATCAGAGCAGGCACCGGCAGGCCATGCTGCAGAAGCCGTTGCTTGCACAGAACCTTATCGTCCACCAGTGGGTAGAACCTGCGGTCATTGTATTTCAGGATGTAATCACCGTTGCGGCAATTCAGGCCCAGCAAGCCTGCTCTTCTCAACCTGAGGATTCGCTTGATCACGGCGCGGAATCCTTTTGCAGAGCCAGCTGCCTGAACCTGCGTAATTCGAGCAAGCGGAATCCGGTATAACGGCCCAGCGCGATGATCACGCCGAGAACTATAAGATTGATTTCCGGGTAAACCGTCACCCAGTAAGCCAGGACATCGATCGACATGGCCAGGTAGGCCAAAGCGGCCATCGCCAGGCTGCCGATACCTTCCCTGATCGAGGTAAAAGCGCCGCGCTCCTCCCACACCACCGACATGCGCTCGATCACCATGGAGATGATGACCATCGGAAAGAGCGAAACGGACAAACCGGTTTCCATGCCCAGCTGATGGCTGATGATGCTGATTGCCGTCATCAGCAAAACGACGATGGTGACGACCGCCGCCAGCCTCGGCACCAGCAACAGGCGTAATCTTTCCAGGTAAAAACGGAAGAACAGGCCGAGGGACACGATCAGGATGAACAGAACAACGCCCTGCAGCAATTCCGTTTCGCGGAATGCCAGTGCAATCAGCACGGGTGCGAAGGTGCCAAACGCGCTGAAACCAACGAAATTTCTCAGCAGCACGATGACCAGGATGCCAAAAGGTATCAACAGCAGGACTTCATAAACCGCCTGCGTCTGGATGGGCAACTGTAAAGTGGTGATGAAACGTACACGGGAATTCTGCAATTCGGCGCGTTGCTGCGCCAACTCCAGAGTGCTCTTTATCCTCTCACTGGCCGAAATTTGCAGATCTTCCAGGTGTGCACCCTTGACCGTCAGCAGTTCACGTTCACCGGTCCACCAGATAAAAAAATCCACTGGCAATCCCCGCTGGCCCGTGTCTGGATTGAATGCCAGCCAGTCGTCACCATTGAACACGGCCAACAGGGTTTCGATCTCAGCCCGCTGCACATCTTTGCTCAGTCGCAGGCCATGCAATTGCAAAGTGGGTATGTGTGCACCTGCGAGTAACTTCTGGGCCAGGCGAATCCTGTCTTGACTGGAGTCGACATCAGCCAGAAACAGGTCCATGTTTTCATCTGGCTCAGCCCCGGTCAGGCGGGCCAGCATCGCCGCAGCAAAGGTTTCCGTATCGGCCGATTCCAGGCGCACTTCATCGACAATGTCCTTGAGCGCGGTGGCAAATGGCTCCTCCAGCGGCGGAATGTCGGGGTAAGCAGGCCTCGATGCATAAGCACGCTGCCGGGTATCCGGAATGATCAGTGCGCGGTAGTAAAGGGTTTTCGGCCCGCGCAAGCGGCGGATCGCCCAGTCCGCCTGACGACTGAGTTCTTGCTCTTCCAGCGTCAGGCCAAAACCGCGCGAGATGAAATTTTCCTGCGCAATGTTGAATCCTGACGGACGGGCCGGTAGCAGCAGGCTGGCGCGTACCGCCCCTGTTTCAGGCTCCAGTTGCAAGCGCGCCTGCAGTGACCATGCGACGCTTTCCATATCCGGAAAAGGGGGGTATCCCAGTCGCACGACCTTGAAGGCCATGATCAAGGCACCAAGAATAATCAGCAATAGCGAAAGAGAGACCCACTGGCGATTCCGCTTCAACTGTTGGTGCTCCCTTCCTGGGCTGCCGGCTCACAATCCGGTGTCGTGAGATAGGTATTACCTGGATCGATCAGCGCAAACGATTCGAGTACTTTGCGCCCCAATAACAAGGGAAAGGTGTATTCGCTACGGTCAACCAGGCTCACATCGGTATCCAGAATACGCCCGGCGATACAGATTCTCATGCGAACCACTGGCCGCAACTGGCGCTCGGCGTTCTGCATGACGATAGCGGCGGTACGAATTCGTTCACGTACGATAATATGTTGCTCACCAGTCTCGCGGTCAATCAAGCGGAAGCGCACCCAGCGTTTGTCATCTGCGTGAAATTTTTTTATGATCTCCACATCCAGCGATGAGGTTTCCGCCCCAGTGTCCAGCTTTGCTTTCAAATTAACTTCCGGATCCAGCAGGTGGACACGTTCAATCCAACCCAAGATCTCGAGGTCGCGCTTGGCGATGACGGTCGCGGATGCTGGCCATGAAACCAAGAGGGACAGCAGGATAGTTAATACCGGCGCCGGATTCACGCAATATCGCAAAAAGGTTTCGCTTGAGCACATTTTTTCATTTCACAAACCTTGACAGGCGGCGGATTATACCGTCATTGTCTGTTTTTGGTATATTGGACGGCGGACTAAACCGCCATAGACCCCAGCCCGATTGGTAAATATTTTGTTAGTCAAGGTTTCCGACTGTCTACTTTTGCACAATTTTGCGTAATATTATTTGACTGAAAGGATTGCAAAGCTATAGAGTTCACGATTCCGATCTGGTCTGAAGCCTGTTGTGATGAACACAAGCTACCAAACCGTAGTTGCAATGGGCAGATAAAGCCGGAAACCTTGTCGCAGATCTCCTAAGTTCTTCAGCTGCAAGTGAACACGGAAATATAATTTCAATTACTGCATCGTTAAACACATCTATGCTAAAGTTAAAAGCGTTACCCGATACGAATCAATCGACTTTTGGATCTTTATGTGGTGTTGACTTCCGCCCCGCTGGTGGTTTTGGATTCCATGTCGCGGTGGGTTCCACGCCGCTATTTTTTGGCCATTTTTTGCTACCCGCGCAGGGTAGTGGATCTCACTGACTAGGAGGCTTTTTTGTCATGATCCCGAATAATTCCATGTCGATGAAGAATATCGGCCTGTTGCTGATGATGCTGGTGCCGATCATGCTGGCGGTGCCGGTCCATGCACAGACACTGGATCAGGCAGCAAACGCTCAGGTTGCCGTTGACAAGGCCGCGGCTGCGTCACAGGATCGAATCAACGAGATTCGCGACAAGACGCTGGACTCCGCCAGCAAATATGCCCGGGCGCTTGGCGAAGCCGAGAGCATGGAGAAATACAACAGTCAACTGGGCGATCAGGTCAGGGAGCAGGAAAAAGAGATGACCTCGATCGAGAGACAATTGCTTGAAATCGAGACCACCAACCGCGAAGTGCAACCACTGATGCAAAAGATGGTTGACACACTGGAGAAATTTGTTGCCCTGGATGTACCGTTCCTTTTCAGCGAGCGCACCCACCGTGTAAAGACCCTGCAGAATTTGATGACGCGGTCTGATGTTGCGATTTCTGAAAAATATCGCCGTATCATCGAGGCATATCAGATTGAACTTGAGTACGGACGCACCCTGGATACCTATGAGGGACCCATCGATGTTGGTGGAGTTGTTCGTACTGTAGAGTTCGTTCGTCTGGGACGGGTCGCGTTGATGTATCAGACCCTCGATGGCGCGGAGACCGGATACTGGAATACCCAGGAACACAAATGGGTTATTGACAACGATTATGCCCACGCGGTATCGGAAGCACGCCGGGTGGCCAAGAAAAGCGGAGCACCTGATTTGTTGACGATCCCGGTGCCTGCTCCGCAGGAGGTGCGGTCGTGAGCAAGATGCATAAACTGTTTCTGAGCACGGCATTGGCCGCGCTCCCACTCGTCACGCCGGGGGCATGGGCCGAGGATTCGCTGGATGCCCTGCTGGAACAGGTGCGGAACGTTCGCGCGGATGAAGTCAAGGCCTTTGAGGAACGTTCCGCCTCCTACTCCGCAGCCACTCCAGCGCAACAGCAAAAAATGCTGCAGGAGGCTCAGGCCAGGCGCGAATCATTGGCCAAAACGTCGAGTACGCTTTCGGACCAGTTCTCAAGCAATGAGCTGAAGATCACCAGTTCCAAAAATCAGCTCCAGGAAAAAGCTGTGGCGCTGGGGTTGAACGAGATCTTTGGCTTGTCACGCCAGGTCGCTGGAGATACCGCAACCCAGTTACGGCAGTCGCTGATATCGACGCAGTTCCCACCGGTCGCCGGGGAAGTCGATCGCGACGATTTCCTGCGCAGCTATTCGGAAGCCCGCACAACACCCACCGCCGCTGATCTGGAACGCGTATGGTTTGAGGTGCAACGCGAAATGACCGCCAGCGGCCAAGTGGTCAGGTATACGACCAAGGTCGTGCAGCCCAGCGGTGAGGCAGCAGACGCCGAGGTCGTACGAGTCGGTCCATTTACGGCGACTTCGGGTGGTAAATTTCTGTCCTATCGGCCCAGTTTGAAGACTCTTGCCGTGTTTCCGCGCCAGCCACCCAAGGAGTTTCTGGATTATGCGGAGCGTCTTGAGTCCGCCACTGGTGGTTATGTCGAGGCTGTAGTTGACTCGGCGCGCGGAGTACTGCTGTCGCTTTATGTCGACCGGCCCAATTGGCTGCAGCGCATCGAATTAGGTGAGGAGGTTGGCTATGTCATTATTGCGGTTGGGCTGACCGCTTTCCTGGCCTTTTTGTTTCAGCTTTTTCACTTGCTGGGAGTCCGTGCCGCAGTGAGACGCCAGCTCAAAAACCTGGAGAAACTGACTTCTGACAATCCGCTCGGGCGCGCACTATTGGCCTTCAAAGGAAACTCCAATCGCATCGAACAGGATGCGGATATCGCCGAGCTGCGTATTTCCGAAGCGGTGTTACGGGAAGTCCCCAGGCTGGAGCGGTTTCAGTCCTTCCTGCGACTTTCGGTTGCTGCGGGCCCATTGTTGGGTTTGATCGGTACGGTTGTGGGTATGATCATGACCTTTCAGAGCATCACTGAGTCCGGTTCGAGCGATCCCAAGCTGATGGCAACCGGTATCGGCCAGGCGATGATTGCAACCGTACTTGGTCTCGGTATTGCGATTCCGCTATTGTTTGCCAATGCGCTGCTAAACACATTGTCGAAGAGCGTATCGCAGGTCCTTGATGAGCAGGCGTTAGGCATGCTGGCTGAAAGCATCGAGCGGCAGCGCCGTGATTGAACAGATTCCGCTGGTCCAGGGTGTGCTCGAACTCGTCGATGACGGCGGGCCCTTTGTCGGGCTGATTTTCGCCGCGGGTATCTTGATGTGGACGATCATTGCCGAACGGTACTGGTTTTTCCTGCGTGTTTTGCCGAAACTTTCCCAGGAAATGCAGGAACAATGGAACAGCCGCGCCGAACATACTTCATGGTGCGCACGGCAGATTCGGCAAGCCATGATTTCGCGGCTTAACGTGGCAATGACTGCGGGCTTTCCGATCATGCAGGTGTTGGTACCCATGGCGCCATTACTCGGCCTCATAGGCACCGTCACCGGTATGCTCGAAGTGTTTGATTCAATGGCATTGCGCGGCAATGCCGATGCACGCAGCATGGCGAGCGGCGTATCACAGGCGATGATTTGCACGATGTCGGGGCTTGCAGTAAGCATCACCGGGCTGTATCCGGTCCATTACTTCCGCATGCGTACCGCCCGGGAAACTGAATTATTGGCAGACAGGTTTAGTTTATAGCCATGCGTATGCGGCGCCGCAAAGAAGAATCGCACGAGTCGTCCCACGGCATCGACCTGGCGCCAATGCTCGATTTTGTCATCAATCTGTTGATTTTTTTTATCATCACCGCGGTGTTTGTAAAGGAATCCGGGCTTGATGTGAATCGGCCCACCAGTTTTGAGCAATCCAATGAGGACGAGTCGAAAAGCATCCAGATTCAAGTGCTCAATAACGGCGCTATATGGGTCGATGGCCGTGAAGTGGATGTGCGCGCAGTGCGCGCCAACGTGGAACGCATGAGCGCGGTAAACCCCGAAGCAGGCGCATTGATCCTTGCCGAAGAATTGGCACCGACCGGCACGGTGGTTGAAGTGGTCGATCAAGTGCATTTGGGCGGAATCTACAACATCACGTTTAGCACGTCGAACTGATTAGCGCCGGCTACGAGGAAACTGACATGAAAGCGATGCGGCATACAGCAGAGAGCGACCACCACGGCATCGATTTGGCCCCGATGCTGGATTTCACGATCAATCTACTCATTTTTTTCATCATCACGACTTCCTTTATCAAGGAAGCGGGAATTACCGTATTTAAGCCAGAGGCAAGCACTGCGGAGCACCGCGACTCCGGCAACCTGCTGGTTGCGATCCGGGAAAATGACGAGATCTGGATGGACCGGCATCCCGTCGAGATACGGGAGTTGCGTGCGCTGATTGAACGTCTGCACATTGAGCGTCCCGATGACACGGTTGTAGTTATTGCCGACCGCGCTTCACACGCCGGTGTAGTGGCCAGGGTTATGGATGAAGTACGTCTGGGAGGGATCAAGGATGTTGCCATTGCCGCCGACCCTGGCACCGGTCGCTGAGACAGAACACATGAGCAGGAGCTGCCCAGCATGATCGTCCGATACCCCTTGGGCCTGGCGTTTGGTGTCGCATTCTCATTGACGTTGTACTGGGTGCTGTGGCATCTCGTTAGCGCACCGATCGACGTGAGCGAGATGCGGCAAGCAACGCGGATCGAGTTCACCCGGATGCGCCAGGACACAGACGTAGTTACCAAGCGGGAAGAGAAAGTACAGCCGGACAAGCCGCCGCCGGTTCCGGAGGTTCCGCGGATGAATGTCACTTCTGGAAACGTTGAGAACAATGTGGCGCGAATGACACCCACCATCGATGCATTCAGCATGTCCAAGCTGAAGATGTCGGCTGGTTCTGATCGCGACATCATTCCGCTGGTACGGATTGTACCGGATTACCCGCCGCGGGCCTTGAGCAGGGGCATCACGGGATGGGTGATCGTTCAGTTCACGATTACCGCAACCGGCGCGGTCAAGGACCCGATCATTGTCGATTCTGATCCGAAGAAGATATTTGACGACGCAGCGTTGCGAGCAATTGCACGTTGGCGATACAACCCGAGAGTGGAAGAAGGTGTAGCGGTCGAGCGCGTTGGCGTTCAGACCAAACTCACCTTCCAACTGGAGGAGTAGGATATGCGAATGCTTGTGAATCTGGCGATCCTGCTTGTGATGGTGGGGGTGGCGCCAATATCGTCGTCTGCCCAGGAGAAGGAAACAACTCCAAAAACAACTCCGGCCCAAATGGTTGATGCCGCCACCGGCAAAATACTTACCGAAGCGGTCGAAGCACTCAATACAGAAAATTATGGCGCAGCAAAACAAGCCATCGGCAAGCTGAACCTGGAGAAGTTGAGTCCCTATGAACGCAGCCAGGTGGAACAGATACTCGCATCCATTGATCAATCGCAGGAAAACTACCCCTCTGCACGAGACCACCTCGCAGCGGCCATCGCCGCGGGCGGTTTGAACGAAGTCGATATCTCTCGCTTGCACTTTCAGATTGCGCAGCTCTGGCTGGCGCAGGAAAAATGGAAGGAGGGCGCGGCCGCACTGGAGGATTGGTTCAGGACAACCACGTCTCCCAACTCGGCGGCCTATTACATGCTCGCCATCGCGTACTACCAGCAGGATCTGTTAGACAAGGCCCTGCCGCCTGCACTGAAAGCGCTGGAAATGGCAGAGAAGCCACAGGAAAGCTGGATTTCGCTCGTACTGGCTTTGCATTTACAGAAGGAACACTGGAAGGAAGCCATACCGCTGTTGACGCAACTGATCAATATGTTTCCGGACAAGAAAGGCTATTGGCTGCAGTTATCATCGGTATATGGCCAGTTGGAGCAGTATCCAAAAGCGTTGGCGATCATGCAGCTCGCGTATAACGCCGGTTTGCTCGTCGATGACGGAGATGTGCGGCGACTCGCCGATCTGATGTTGTTCAACAATGTACCTTACCGCTGTGGGCAATTTCTGGACGAGGCTATTGCCAAGAAAATAGTTAAAGTCGATTCAAAACTTTACGAGAAACAAGCCAATTGCTGGGTTGCAGCGCGCGAATACACAAAGTCTATTGTGCCGCTCGGCAAAGCAGCCGAGTTGTCTGAAGACGGCGTTCTTTTCGTACGATTGGGCGAGGTGGAGGTTCAACGCAGTGAATGGGCCAGTGCGGCGGCGGCGCTCACCAAGGGAATCAACAAGGGCGGCTTGAAAGATTTGGGGTATGCTCAACTGATGTTGGGCATTGCACTTTTTAACCAGAAGGAAATGTCGCAGGCGAAAGGCTGGTTTGAGAAGGCAAAATCGTCCAATCAACAACGAAAAACCGCGGAAGGATATCTGCAGCTCATGCGAGCGCAGGAGAGCTGATTGTGTATGGACAGATACTGAATATGTGGCGATTAGCAGCAGTGCAAAAGCGATTCCAGTTCGTGGCTGGCTTGGGACTGGGAGCGTTGTTGTTGGCGAATACTGTACTGGTTTCCGCCGACGACACTGCCGGAGACCGCTATGCAAAAATCCTGGCGGAAGCGGACGGTTTAGCGCGAAATAACGAATACTTGAGCACCCAGTTGCAGTCGCAAGAAGCACAGGTGGCGCAGGTTGAACAACAGCTCGCGGATATTGACGCGACAGCTGTCGATGTTATCGCTCTGATTCAACGGATGTTTGAGTCCCTCGAAAAGTTTGCCGCATCGGATCTTCCGTTTCTGGATCCGACGCAGGCTGGACCCGATTCGCGGAGCGAGAGGATTGCCAAGCTCCGCGAGTTGATGAGCAATGAGGGCGCTTCGAACGGGGAAAGGTATCGGCGCCTGGTCGAAGCCTATCAGATCGAACTCGAATACGGCAGGACCATGGTTTCCTATAAGGCCAAACTCGATAACGGCCGCGATGCCGATTTCCTCCGACTTGGTCGCGTATCGCTGATGTATCGCACCTCAGATGGGCAGGAAGCCGGGTACTGGGATGTCCAGCAAAAAAAATGGATAGCCGCTAACGAATACAACAAGGTGATTGAGAAGGCTGTGCTGATTGCGACGAAAGAGAGTGCGCCGGATTTAGTCCTCCTGCCGATACCCGCGCCACAGGATGAGCGCTTGTGATCACATTGCATAGAATGACTTTGACCGCGATTGCAGTAGTTGTCGTGCAGTTGCTGGTTTCCGATGCTTTTGCGGCGGTTTCGATTGCCAACATTGATCAACTCGTGCGTCAAATGCAGGTTGAGGAAGCCAAGCTGGCACAAAAGCGCGAGGCTATTTTCAAGACGGAGTTGCAAAAGCAAGAACAGATGACGCGCGATGTCCTGGCGCGGCGCAATACTGCGGAAGCGCGTGGCAATGCCCTGAACAAGGCATTTGACGCCAATACGACGCGAATCGAAGAAATGCAAACGCTACTGAAACAGCACGAGGGTAATCTCGGCGAACTGTTTGGCGTCACACGTCAGATTGCGGGTGATGCGGCCAATGTGTTGCTGCAGTCCATGTTAACCGTGCAGTATCCGGCTGAAGAAGGAGAAGAAGACCGGGCACAGTTTCTGGTCGGTATGGCAGCGCAAAAGACTCTACCATCTATCGTGGAAATGCAACGTATGTGGTTTGAGCTGCAGCGCGAGATGACTGAGAATGGCAAGGTGGTGCGTTTTAAGGCACCGGTGATCCAGGCTGACAATACCACCGCGGAGATGGAAGTCGTTAGAGTCGGACCGTTTACCGCAGTCAGCGATGGAATGTACCTCGGCTATTTGCCGAGTAAGAAATCACTCAGTGTTCTCGATCGCCAGTTGGCAGGGAACTTCCGATCTGTGGCGAAGGAATTGCAGAGCAGGGACAACGATGCATACCGGCCCGCCGTTGTTGATCCCGCACGTGGCGCATTACTGGTTCGCCATGTCGAGCGCCCCAACCCCATCGAGCGCATTCAGAATGGTGAAGTCGTCGGTTATGTCATCGTCGCTGTCGGAATCTTGGGCGTGCTGCTTGCGGCATTCCAATATTTTTATTTGATCGTTACGCGGAATGCCGTATTCAGACAACTTCGCAATTTTTCCAATCCCAACGCCGGCAATCCTCTGGGACGGGTCGTTTTGGCGTTCCACGATAAAGGCAATACCGCTGCGAGTGTCGAACTTGCGGAATTGCGCTTATCAGAGGCGGTGCTGCGTGAGCTTCCCAAGCTTGAGCGTTTTCAGGCATTCTTGCGGCTTGCAGTGGCGGCGGGCCCTCTGCTGGGTTTGATCGGTACGGTTATCGGCATGATTATCACGTTCCATGCCATTGTCGCTTCCGGGTCCAGCGATCCACGGTTGATGGCTCATGGAATCGGGCAAGCAATGATTGCAACGGTGCTGGGGCTCGGAATCGCAATCCCGCTGCTGTTCATCAACTCAGGTCTTTCAGCCCTATCCAGCGTTGTCACGCAAATTCTGGACGAACATGGCGAAGCACTGCTGGCGAATTATATCGGCGATCATAGATCATAATCGTCAGCCAGATTGATCCGCACCTGTGACTGATATCAAGATTCCTGTGCAGACAGGCAAAAATGCCTGTGCCGGTACAATGTTGTCGACGGCGTAACGGCACAACGTACGGTACTTATCGACAACCGCCAACCGGGCCTGCTGATTTGTGTCCGGTATTGCCACATTAATGACCCTGGTCATCATGCAGATCAGGCTCATCTGCTACGGTCGCTGGGCGGTCACAACGTCACTCACTTCAAGAAAGGCTTGGAGTGATACGTCGTCATTGTGCAAATCGCAGACGATGGTTGCCGGACACCAGATGATCTGATCGACATTTTCGTGCGCGGCGCGAGTCGTCAGATGATCCAGGTGCAGCGCCTCCACCAAGAGCTCACAATACAGCTCAAATCGTGTTGCAGGACCCTCGGCCATATATATACTTCATCTGTTACATGAAGTGGCCATCTTGATGACTTAATTTTTTTGATACCATTGTATTAGTTAAGGTTTCCGACTGTCTGCTTTTGAACATTTTGAGTATTTGTCATTTAACCGAAAGGATTGCAAAGTTATAGAGTGGACGGCTGCGAAAAAGTGTGTTCTTTCCCGATGATGTTCCACAGATGAGACCCAGTATGTTAACCATTCATAAGAAAACCCTCGCGCTGGTTTCCGCACTTGCGGTTATTGGCACCATGAGCCTTTCACTGTCAGTGGGAGCGCAAACCACGATAGACCGGGTCACTCAAGCGGGTGAGCAGCGGGCCGATGCTGGCGCCGCAGATCAGCAGCGGATTGAAAAGGTCGCCGACCAGACTGACGATTTATTGGCCCAGTACAAGACGGTCACCAAGGTCGTTGATGGCCTGAATATCTACAACAATCTGCTGCAGCGGCAGATCGACAACCAGGAAGCCGAAAAGCTCGCGCTCAGGGAGTCCATGGATAACGTCGCGTTGATCGAACGCCAGATCTTACCCATGATGACGCGCATGCTGGATGCTCTGGAAGACTTCATCCAGCTGGATACGCCATTCCTGCTGGCCGAGCGCCAGGAACGGCTGGGCAGGCTGCGGGAGATGCTGGAGCGTTCCGATGTTACCGCAGCGGAAAAATTCCGCCGTGTCATCGAAGCCTACCAGATTGAAAACGATTACGGCCGCACCATCGAAGCATACAAGGGAACCGTTTCGATTGATGGTAACGAGCAGGAGGTCGACTTCCTGCGCATCGGCCGCGTCTCCCTGTCCTACCAGTCCATTGGCGGAAGGTATACCGGCGCCTGGGACCCGGCCAGCCGCACATTCGTGCAGTTACCGCCGGAAACCTACAAGGCAAATGTTACCCAAGGTATTCGCGTGGCGAGGAAGCAGGTTGCTCCTGACTTGCTGATAGTACCCGTGATGGCCCCCTCAGGAGAGACACTATGATAAATAAAATATACCGATCAGCCGTCGTCGCCTGCCTCGCTTTGGCACTGAGCGGCAGCGCATTTGCCGTCGAGGCCGTGTCACTGGATGACCTGTTGGCACAGGTGAAACAAGGACGGGTAAAGGACGCCGCGGAAAACAAGGCCCGCATGGATGAATTCCAGAAGAACCGGGCTCAGCAACAACAGGCCCTTTCCAACATGCGTGCCGAGCAGACGCGCGGCGAACAGCGTTCACAAACCCTGGAGGATGCTTTCGAAGTCAACGATGTGGCCATCGTTGAACTCGAGCGCGCTCTGCAGGAACGCCTCGGTGATTTGAAGGAACTGTTTGGCGTGTTGCAGCAGGCCGCTGGCGATGCGCGCGGTAATTTTGAGGACTCTCTGACGCAAGTGCAATTTCCTGACCGATTGGACTGGTTGACCAAGTTTGCGCAGAAAATGGGTTCGACCACCCGCATGCCGACCATGGCCGAAATCGAACGCCTGTGGTTCGAATTACAGCGTGAAATGACCGAGTCCGGCAAGGTAGTGAAATTCGATACCGCGGTGATTAATGCCGACGGTGTGGAAGAACAACGCAGCGTGACCCGCATTGGGCTGTTCAACGCTGTCTCTGGCCCCGACTATCTCGAATATATCCCTGAAACCAGCCGTCTGGTTGAGCTGCAACGCCAACCGCAAAGCCGCTACACCAGCCGCGCGGAAGACCTGGAGGAGGCCTCTTCCGGTCTGCTCCCGTTCGCAGTCGACCCCACTCGCGGACAGTTGCTTGGCCTGCTGGTGCAATCCCCCAGCCTGGCAGAGAGAATTGACCAGGGTCAGATCGTGGGTTATACCATCCTGGTGCTTGGCGCCATCGGCCTCAGCCTTGCCATCTGGCGCCTGCTGGTTCTCACGGGCATCGGCGCCAAGGTACGAAACCAGATCAGAAACCTGAACCAGCCCGGTAACAATCCACTCGGCCGGGTGATCAAGGTAGCACACGACAATCCCAACGTGGATATCGAAGGATTGGAGCTGAAACTGGGCGAAGCCATCATGAAGGAGGTGCCCAAACTGAACGTCATGTTGCCCTTCCTCAAGATCATCGCCGTGGTCGCGCCGCTGCTGGGTCTGCTGGGTACGGTACAGGGCATGATCATCACCTTCCAGGCGATCACGCTGTACGGCGCGGGTGATCCCAAGCTGATGGCGGGCGGTATTTCCACCGCTCTGGTCACCACGGTGGAAGGCCTGTGCGTTGCCATCCCGATGGTGTTCCTGCATACCCTGGTTGCCAGCCGTGCCCGGCGCTTGACGCAGATCCTGCAGGAAGAAGCCACCGGCATGCTGTCCGAACGGGCTGAACAACAGGTTGCGGGAGCATAAATCAGCATGGACACCCTTTACTATTACCTGCCATTTCTCGAGACCATCCGTGATTTTATAGAAATGGGTGGTCCGGTACTGTGGGTGATCGGTGGTTTGTTGTTGTTCATGTGGATGCTGATCTTCGAGCGATTGGTATTCATGCGCACGGGCTACAAGCGCCTGGTCAAGAACGCGCACGTGCTCTGGTTCAACCGTAGCGACCACTCCTCGTGGAAAGCACACCAGATACGTGCGCGGATCATTTCCAGGGTATCGGCCGCCGCGGAGGATCACCTGGCCCTGATCAAGACCTGTGTTGCGCTGTGCCCCTTGCTCGGACTGCTGGGTACCGTGACCGGCATGATCGAAGTGTTCGGGGTGATGGCCGTTTCAGGCTCGGGCAACCCGCGTTCCATGGCTTCGGGGGTATCCAAAGCCACCATTCCAACCATGGCCGGCATGGTGGCGGCGCTTTCCGGCGTCGCCATGGGCGCCTATCTACAAACCAGGGCGGCGCGCGAACGCGAAGCCCTGACCGATAACCTGGTCATCCACCAAGAGTAATCAGAACAGTTCCGAGGAGACAACCATGCGCAATCAATTTGCCGTTTCAGGTGAAGAAGAGGAATCGAATATTGACATCACTCCCATGCTGGACGTGGTATTCATCATGCTGATCTTTTTCATCGTCACAGCCACTTTTATCAAGGAAGCCGGCATCGAGGTGAATCGTCCCGATGCGGCGACCGCTGTGAAGCAGGAAAAGGCCAATATCCTGGTGGCGATCGGAGCCAATAACGCCATCTGGATCGACCGGCGGCAGGTGGACATTCGTTCCGTGCGTCCAAACATCGAACGCCTGCACGCGGAAAATCCGCAGGGGTCGGTGGTCATCCAGGCCGACAAGGAGTCGAAGACCGACACCCTGATCCAGGTCATGGATGCGGCGCGTTCGGCAGGAGTATTCAATGTTTCGATCGCAGCCAACCAGCAATAAGGGAGGTTCGCCATGGCGGTGATCACGTTTGATAATCTATCGATCAATAAAGCCGGCCAGCTTGTCCGGCTTGTCATCGGTGCCACACTCGGCATTATGGTGACGTCTGGCCTGTTCTGGACCATGTCATACCTGATTAAATCAACCAACTCCCAATTGGATGACTCTGGTAATTCCACCATCGTTGAATTCGTGCGACTGAAGCGCGACGAGTCGATTCAGCGCAGGCAGCTCAAACCGGAAAAGCCGCAGCCACCGGATGCTCCGCCACCCCAGCCACCCGCACCCCAGCTGGACAGTTTGAATCCCAACGCCGAGAAAATCGCCATTTCAGCCGTGCCGGTTGAAACCGATATTGAAATGTCTGGCGGATTCAGCCTCGGTGTCGGCGAAGGTGACTACCTGCCCATTGTCAAGGTCGCCCCGATTTATCCCCAACGCGCTTTGTCCAAGGGTTTGGCGGGCTATTGTGTCGTGTCATACACGGTGACGCGCAACGGTACCGTTCGCGATCCCTTCGTGGTTGAGGGTCAATGCACCAGCAGCCTGTTTTACGGTCCTTCAGTACAGGCCTCGTTGAAATTCAAGTACAAACCTCGCGTGATCGATGGGCAGGCGGTCGAAGTACCCGGCGTGCAGAACAAATTCATCTACGAAATTGAGGAATAGGGATTCACTGAGCCGTATGGAAAAAACCATTGCTAATTTCACCCGATTGATCTGTTGCGGCCTGGCACTGTTGTCCTGTTGCACGCTGGCGCATGCCCAGGAAGAAGAGCGCAAGTCCAAGCAAACCTTAGCCATGAGTCAGCAGGTATACGAAAAGCTGACAAAAATCCAGGAACTGGTCGAGGCTGAGGACTACACCGGGGCTGATGCCTTGATGAAGGAGATGCGCGCCAACGAGAAACTGAGCCCCTATGAGAAAGCCCAGGTGTGGAACCTGTCCGGTTACCAATACTATTTGCAAGAGCGCTATACGGATGCCATCAACGCCTATGAGCAAGTGATGCGGCAACCCGAGTTACCCGAAGCACTGCTGCTGAGCACACTCAAAACCATGGCGCAATTGCAATTCACCGTCGAGGACTACCCGACTGCGCTGGCTACCGTGCGCCGGCTGATGGCGGCTGTGCCGGAACCCAGTGCGGATGTATACATGCTGGAAGGACAAGCTCTGTTCCAGATGGAAAAGTACCAGGAAGCCCTGGGCCCGATCAAAAAAGCGGTTGACATGTTCCGTGAACAAGGCCAGACACCCCATGAAAACTGGTTACTGTTGCTGCGCGTAATCTACTTCGAACTGAAAGACTACGACAGCATGATCGCAGTGGTGAAAGAACTGATCCAGCACTACCCCAAAGACAGTTATATCCTGACTTTGGCCGGCGTTTATAGCGAACTCGGGGATACCAAGAAGCAGTTGGCGCTAACCGAGGTACTGTATGAGAAAGGTCTGATGAACACCAATTCCAACATCACCAATCTGGCCAATCTCTACCTGCTGCATGGCTTGCCGTACAAGGCAGCCAAGGTGCTGGAAAAGGGCATCAATGACAAGATCGTGGAAGGCAATGACCGCAACTTGCGTTTGCTGTCCCAAGTCCTGGTACCAGGCGCGTGAGGATCGGAAGGCCATTCCGCCCTTGCGGCTTGCCGCTGAAACGGCCAAGGATGGAGAACTCTATGTCCGCCTGGCTCAAGCGCATATCAATCTGGATGAGTGGAAAGAAGCTGCCGCTGCGGCAAACGAGGCGCTGCGGCTCGGCGGTTTGAAGCGCGACGACCAGGCCAACATCATGCTGGGTATGGCGCTGTTCAACCAGAAGTTGCTGGAGCAAGCCCGGGTGGCTTTTCAGCGGGCGAAAAAAGACCAGAGATCGGCGCGGGCCGCGGAGCAGTGGATCCAATACGTGGACAGCGAAGTGCAGCGCAGCGAATTGTCGGACCAGGACATTACCTACAAAGCGCGTGAACGTGACGAATTACTCAAGGTAATTGAACAACAAAAACAACCACAGTAACAATCCATTTGATCTGGATAAAAACCCGGCGCCGCCGAATCAGAAATTCAAGGAATTCACAATAGCCATGCTCGAACAACTTCAAGCCATCGCTCCAGACCCCATACTGGGTATCCTGTCCGCATACGCAAAGGACCCCAATCCACGCAAAATCGATCTCGGTATTGGGGTTTATCGTGACGAGCACGGCCAGACGCCCATGCTGGAATCTGTCGTCGAGGCAGAGAAACGCATGATTGCACAGCAAACAACCAAGTCCTATCTGGGCCCTGCGGGTGTGCCTGGTTTCAACAGTGCGATGGCCAAACTGGTGTTTGGGGAAAATAATGAAGCGCTGTCGCAAGGCCGGGTTCGCACCGTTCAGACCCCTGGTGGCACCGGCGCCTTGAGGGTTGCGGCGGATCTGGTCAAGGCGGCCAATCCCAAGGCGCGTATATGGTTCAGTGACCCGACCTGGTCCAATCATCAGGCCATATTTTCGGCGGCTGGCGTTACGCCGGAAAGTTATGCTTATTTCGACAAGGGTAATAACTGCCTTCGTTTCGATGACATGCTCAATTCACTGCAAACACGCGGTCCGGGCGACACCGTGCTGTTTCACGCGTGTTGCCACAATCCCTGTGGCGTCAGCCCCGACACAGAACAGTGGGAAGCCATCACCGACCTGGCAGCAGAACGGGGATTTCTACCACTGATCGATCTGGCCTACCAGGGATTTGAACGGGGCATTGAAGAAGACAATCTCTGCGTCCGGCTGTTCACACAAAAATGTCCCGAGGTGGTCGTGGCCAGCTCCTGTTCAAAGAATTTCGCCGTTTACCGTGATCGTGTCGGCGCCATCTCGATAGTAGCCGGCAGCACGCAAAAAGCGGCTGCTATTGAAACCGTAATTCACGCACTGACGCGCAAGAACTATTCGATGCCGCCAGCTCACGGACCTGCCGTAATCGACATTCTGCTGCAGTCAAACGAGCTGACTGCTTTATGGCGTACCGAAGTGGCCACCATGCGCGGGCGCATCAATGGTTTACGCGCCACGTTGGTGGATAAAATCAGGGCCAGCGGCATAACCAGGGATTTCTCCTTCCTGCAACGCCAGTCCGGGATGTTTTCTTTCCTCGGACTCAATGTCGAACAGGTACGGCGGCTGCGCGAAGAATTTTCCATTTACACCGTCGATTCCGCACGCGTCAATATTGCCTCGTTCAACTCCAGTAATATTGATTATTTTATCGATACGTTGGCCGTTGTATTGAACGCATGAAGCAGTTCCCAGGTGGAAGCAATCTCTACATCACCTGGCAATAAAACCAGCAAATCGCCTTCGCTGGCCAGATGCAAGCTGAAACGAATGGCCTCGGCCGCATTCGGTACAGTGCTGATTGCAGTTTCGGATACGCCCGCCCGAAGCAGTCCCGCTTTCAGCAATCGGGGGACATCTTCCGTCGGACGACCACGTGTGGTGACGTAGTTACGGCACACATAATGGTCGAAGTGACCGGACATTTCCGCTGCAGCCGCCATGATATCTGCTTCCTGTCGATCCCCGGGAACCGCCATCATGACGATTTTTCGCCCTGGCACCCGCTGTTTGTCGATGAATTCACACAGCTTGCGGAAGCCATCAGCGTTGTGGGCATAGTCCATAATGACCCGAAACGGCAGGCCATCATAGATGTTCAAACGACCAGGAGTGGATTCAAACCCCATACTGAATGAAGAAAGTCCCCTGGAAATCTCATTGACGCCAGCGCCGGCCAGGTAACAGGCAGCCGCGGCGTGCATGGCGTTGCTGGTATTGTGCATGGCCACACCGGAAAACGTTGCAGGTATATCCTCCACCGCCATCAGGATTTCACGAAGCCCGCTGTCGTAAATCACGATCCAATCCTTTGCATCCAATCGCTCCAGGACAAAAAAGCAAGCGGGTTTCTGCAACAATGCTGCCAAAGTTTCCTGGCTTTGTTGGCAGGAAACAAGGCAAACCGTCCGCGCCGTGACGAGCATCGCCATTTCGAGACAACGCTGATCATCGGCATTGAGAACGACGGCATCACGCGCCCGCCGCGGCACAGCGACTTTGAGTTCCGCCATCTGCTCCAGCGTATGAGTGCCTATGCGACCCATGTGGTCTGCAGTGACATTGGTACAGACCGCGACATTGCACCAGGAGAATGGGAAACCCAACCGTGCGATACGCCCGAAATATTCCTCCAGCACCGCAAAATCGACGTTCGGGTATTCAAAAACACGGTGATGCACACCATGCCCGATGTCACCCCTCTTCGCTTCAAATTGCCCTTCGATGTAAATTCCTTCCGAACACACCATACCGGTATGGCGACCGGCCGTTTGCATGATTCTCGATATCATGCGGCAAGTCGTGGTCTTGCCATTCGTCCCGGTTACCGCCACGATCGGAATGCGCGAAGTGCTGCCGGGTGGGTACAGCCAGTGAATGAACGCCTCGGCAGTCTGGTCAAGCAGGTGCGAACCCCGAGGTAAGAGACCATCGAGTTCAGGCGCGAGATCCAGGCTGACTACGGCGCCTCCCGTCTCAGCCAGCGGGCGGCCGGGATCCGTAGTAACGATATCCAGCATCAGCATACCGCTGTCCAGTTGCGTGGATATGCGGGACGCAAGTGTCAGGGTGGTTTCGTGTATTTTTGCCAGCGGTAGTTCCTGCCCGGCAGTGATCACCCCCAGCACCTCGTGATTGGCCACCAGCATTTGGTAAGTTCCGCCTTCCACCATGGCCTCGACGCTGACATGGCTGGACACACGACGGGCCAGCTCAACAGCATCACGGACTTCTTTCGCGTTGCGCACATCAAGGGTGACGCCATTTCCGCGGTTGCGATTACCTGGTTTTACCACAACTGGGTAACCAATTCGTTCCGCTGCACGGATGGCCCGCCTGGTCATGACACAGTTACCGGCGTCGACATCGCGTCCTGGTAATGCAACCTGCAGCTGCACAAGTTTTTGCCGTAGCGCCTCACGATCGCGCAGCAAGGGCAACAGGTCTGCATTGCGCGTTACGCAAAAAGTTCCATCGACCACGTGCTGGTGACTACAGTGGCCCAATTTGAGCAGACCATTCTGTCGAATGCGGAAATCTCCCTGAACGCCTTTGTAAGGATCGCGTTCCAGCTTGACACAAGGCACATCCAGGCGCTGTGCTGCAGCCAGGATGGTCTCGGCGTCCACAGGCAGCACCAGAGGTCTGGCGAAATCCAGGAACCGCTGGTACAGACCGGAGAAGTCCCCGCTGGCGTCGGGGTCATCGGTTTTCCATTGCAGTGCCGGTTCCAAATCTGCCAACAGGCGCAATGCCAGCCTCGATGCCCAATCCCCAACTTCATCGTGCTCATATTCAAACCACGCCCAGACCCCCTGCCCCGCCCCGTCCAATAGAAACCCATGTTCATTGACACGATGATCTGCTGATCTTTGCAGTGCGAGCGCAATTCCTGTGAACAGCCGCGCGAATGAGCCCAATGCATCGCCCGGTTCAATGCTGTTTGCCGAGAGCCATTCCCCGGTTTGAACAGCCAGCGTATGGAGCGTCGAATCCAGGGAGTCGAGCAAATACGGCAGTCGGGAAGAAAGCGTATCAAGCTCTGCATGAGTCAACACGATCTGCTGCTCAATGATGGTGCGTTCGCTGCGCCGATTCGGCCCGATGAGTTGCAGGTATTCCCTGACTTCCATGGCTCTCGCTACTTGATGTAACCCAGTTTCTCCAACGTAATCAGTATCCGGTGGGCTGCCAGGCCCGGGCTTAACTCCGCGGTGTTGATCACCACTTCCGCGTTTTCCGGCTCCTCATACGGATCATCGATGCCGGTAAATCCTTTCAGTATACCGGCACGCGCTTTGGCATAAAGGCCTTTGCGGTCACGTGCTTCGCACACTTCAATCGGCGTGCCCACATAGACCTCGATGAAACCGCCAAGCGGTGAAATCATGTCACGTACCTGACGCCGGGTAGAGGTATAGGGTGCAATCGGCGCGCAGATGGCGATGCCGCCATTCTTGGTGATCTCACTGGCCACAAACCCGATGCGCTGGATATTCAGGTCCCGGTGTTCCTTGGAGAACGTCAGTTCACTCGACAAATTCTTGCGCACGATATCACCATCCAGCAAGGTTACCGGGCGTGAGCCATCCTCCATGAGCTTGATCAGCAAGGCATTGGCAACCGTGGACTTTCCTGAACCCGAAAGTCCGGTAAAGAACACGGTAAAGCCTTGCTCGTGTTTGGGTGGATGCGCCCGGCGTAGTTCTTCCACGACTTTTGGGTAAGAGAACCATTCGGGGATATCCAGACCTTCCTGCAACCTGCGGCGAAACTCCGTACCCGACAGATCCAGCGCTTTGTCACCCGGCTCAAGCTCATCGTCCGCCAGGTATTCGGCCTTGTTTTCGACATACACCATATTCCTGAAAGGCACCATGGTGATGTCGAGCTCCTGCTCGTGCTTCCGGTACAGTTGCTGCGCATCATACGGGCCATAAAAGGGCTTACCGCTGCGGTCGTTGCCGGGGCCGGCGTGGTCGCGTCCGACGATGAAATGCGTGCAGCCATAGTTTTTCCGGATAATTGCGTGCCACAGGGCCTCGCGCGGCCCGGCCATACGCATGGCCAGATTCAGCAAACTGAGATGGGTAGTCTGCTCCGGGTATTGCTCCAGCACGTGTTCGTAGCAGCGTACGCGCGTGAAGTGATCGATGTCGCCTGGCTTGGTCATGCCCACCACCGGGTGAATGAGCAGATTGGCCTCCGCTTCCCGTGCGGCCCGAAAGGTCAATTCCTGGTGTGCACGGTGTAGCGGATTGCGTGTCTGGAAAGCAACGATCTTGCGCCAGCCCAGCTTGCGGAATCGCCCACGAAGTTCGGATGGCGTGTCGCGTAAGAGCTTGTAGTCATAATGAGTTGGCGGCTCGACTCCGCGCACGCGACCACCCAGGTACACCGGGTGAGCAATGTTCATGAGGTAATGTACGCCGGGATGCGAGACATCCACCGTGCCGAATACACGTTGCGCCTCACTGGCTTTGTCCGGTGTCCAGATATCCGAAATATCCATGCTGGCCAGCAACACACCTTCATGGTCGCGCAGGGCGATACGATCACCCGTTTTCAGATTGGCGGCAAAGGCTTCCGTGACATCCAGCGTGATGGGCATGGGCCATAGAACGCCGCTGGATAGCCGCATATCATCACAAACACTCTCGTATTCCAGTTTCCCGAGAAAACCTTCAAGCGGGGAAAAAGCCCCGTTCATCAGCAAGTCCAGGTCACACATTTGCCGCCCTGTGAGATCCCATGAGGCAAAACTCCTGGCCTGTTCTTTTTCTTCATCCGCCTGACTTTCAGTCAGGTAAAGTTCTTTTAAGCGGCCGCCGTGCGGCTCCTTGAATGCACCCATGGTAAAGTCCTCAAATAGTTACTGGTTGTCTTTGTTGCTGAATCCATTTAGCAACAAGTCGGTGCACTTTTGCACCACGGTGAAAATATCGAGATCATGATCGCGCACGATCAGTTCCCCCCAGGAATTGCACAGGCCAATCACAGCAAGTGCCGCAAAGTGGCAATCGATTGAGTTGCGCAATACACCTTCATGCACACCCTGCTCGAATATCCCCTCCAGCAACTGACGGTAACGGCTGCCCTTGCGCTTCAAATCCTTGCGTTCAGCGGGTGACAGGTACAGCCGCTCGGTGTTGTATACCTTCAAAGCCTCGTTCTTTTCGCGGTAACTGGAGAGATGGGAACTGATGGTAGCCAGCAGTTTGGCTTCAAATGGCTGCTTGTTACCGGCAATAACCTCCATGCGGCGCACATAGTCGCAAATACCGAACATGCACACTTCAAACAGGGCTTCTTCCTTGGACCCGAAATAATAATAAAGACTGCCCTGTTGGATCCCCATGCGGCGCGCGATATCACCCGTGCTGGCGCCATGAAAGCCTTTATCCGCAAATTCAGCTGCCGCTGACCGGGTGGCAAGCAGTTTTTGTTGCTGGTATCTCGAGCGGTCCTTCTCGTGCTCCACGACTGCGCTCCCATCACTGTGGACAAATTCTATAGGTATATAGATTAAAATCAACAGTTTTTTCTAATCTATATAAATCATTTGGTTATATAAATATTAACCAATTGATATATAGAATTTTGAAAACAGCAAAGAGTTTACTGGTCCAGCTTGATGTCGACCATCAATTCGTTGGCCAGGTCTTCGAGTTCCTGTCGTAGTTTTTCAATGGAAGCGTCGGGCGGCACCAGCATGCGCGCTTTTGCCAGGAACAGCATTTCGCCGGACATGGACGCACTCTGGATTTCGGTGTCCAGCTCCTGCACGTTGACATGATGACGGCTGAGGATTTCGCTAATGTCATGGACAATGCCGGGACGGTCTTGTCCCACCAGGTCCAGGGTGAATTCGCGCATGCCGTCAGGCCATGAAACCTCACTGGTGCGCTGGGCCACTATCTGCATGCCGTGCGACTGTAGCGATCGCAGCGCCGCCATGAACGACTCAACCTGTTCCCCGGGAATATTGGCCAGCAGGATGCCGGCGAATTTTCCCGCCAGCGAGAGCATGCTGCTTTCGGTCCAGTTGCCACCATGATTTTCCAATATCTGGGACAAAACTTCGACGATGCCAGGACGATCGTCGCTGACGATCGTCAGTACCACAGATGCGTTCATGTCAGGTGAACACTCCTTTCAATTCAAGACTCCAAAGAACAGTCTGGTTGTCGCCGGGCCAATTGCGATGATGCGGTCAAATGCGTTCAATGACGATGCGCAGTTTCAGGGTAAATATAGCTACCTGGTTCAGAAAGCCGGGAGATTCGCGCACACCGACCGAAAGATCAGTCTGGTGGGCGGAAATCCGGTCCTGTTCACTCGGGCACGGACAGGTCAGATCGCGTTCTATGATTCCAACATCGTTCTGGAACAAGTCGACCTCAGTAGCTTTTAGATTAAGACGGATGAGAATATTCTGTTGCCCGTCGCCAGCAGGCAGCTCCAGTGGCCCGGACAGACCAGGGGGATCCTGGATGATACCTGCGGGCAGGTGGTGTTTCCTGACCTTGATGTTACCCTCGCCCTGAAGTCCTTCGTTGAAGGTTTTAACATTAAGGTCAAACTTCCAATCGTCACCAATGTCTCCTTCCTGGGTTTCAGAAAGGACCGAAATCGTAACCTTGAATGCCATACTTGCTCCTCAATTTTCCACACGCCCTAGGGAAACTCTGATTAATGCAGAGCTTTCTTACTTTCTTAGTTTAACAGTTAAAATGGTAATTTATTTGCACCATGTTTGTACTGAGTCAATATGACTGAGAGGGCTTTGAACATTCTTTATTTGACCGACCGCTGTGATCGCGGCGAATCTGCAATGATAAAAGGCGTGCGCGATCAGGGTTTGAATGTGCGGGTTTTCGGCCGCATGGATTCACCTTACGTGCAAAGTTTGCACAAACATGGAATACCTGTAGAGGACGTGCGCTGGGATAAAAAACTCAACTTTGAGATCTTGCGGCGAATCCGACGCACGGTCATCGACGAAAATACCGACATCATCCATGCAGGCAACGGTCGCACCACCCTGCATATGGTCATCGCCACCAAGCCACTTTATCGCCGGGGGCAGTCACCCAAACTGATTGCCTACCTGGGTGTAAGCAGAAACGTTAGCTGGCTGTCGCCCTTGTCCTGGGTGCGTTTTCTCAATCCACGCATCGATCGCATCGTCTGCGTGGCGGAAGGCGTGCGCCAATACCTGTTGAATGTCCGCTGCCTGAACCTGAAGCTCGACCCTGCCAAGCTTGTTACGATTCACAAGGGCCACGACCTTCAATGGTACCAGGCCCGCGCAGCGGACCTCACCCAGTTTGGCATCCCGGAACAGTCAATGGTAGTTACCATCTCCTCAAGGCTGCGGCCGCGCAAGGGGCTGGTGGAATTGTTGCGGGCGCTGCAGCGCACAGACCCCGCAAAGAATATACATGTACTGTTCCTGGGTCACGGGGGCAACAAAGAAATGCATCAGGCGGTTGCCGCCCTGCCCCACCCGGAACGCGTGCACTTCGCCGGCTATCGCCAGGATGCGCCAGCCATCATGGCTGCCAGTGATATATGTTGTTTACCCGTGCTGTACGGTGAAGGCCTCTCCCGTGCAGTAATTGAAGGCATGGCTTATGGCGTGGTTCCCCTGGTCACGTCCGTGAGTGGCAACACCGAACTGGTCATCGACGGCGAATGCGGCCTGATTGTTCCGCCGGCCGATGAAGCGAAACTGGCCGCTGCGATGGAATACCTCTATGACCATCCACAAGAGCGTGAGCGCATGGGACAGGCGGCGCGAAAGCGCATCGAACGGCATTTCAGTAGTGCGGACACCGTGCGAAAAACCATGGCGCTGTATCGGGATGTCATGGCTTCGGCGTGCAATTGACAGAACTTCGTCGCTGTGCTCAGTCGTGCGAGTCATCCACTTCGAGCTGTCCGCTGAGGCGGCGCCAGATGTGCGACCAGGACAAGCCGATGGCCAGCAGTGTGGCCAGCGCAATCAACGCCAGCCAGGTGATGGCGCTGGCGGAATCTGCGTGTACCAGGCCGATCTGGGACAATAGCCAGATGCCCGTGCCGATGAGAGCGGCAACGAGTACCGCGCCAAGCGTACCCAGGCTGCGGCTTGTGGCCACGCTGAAAATGGTCCATCCCACCAGCAATAACACGCCGAAAAAGAAATGCGGCGCTGCCAGACCAGTCCCTGAAATCGCGTTCCCCACCCAGTGCACGTAGGAATACCCGCCCGGGTTGTAGGTGGTTAATACCAGCACCAGCGCCGCCAGCAGGCGCCAGGCAAAATCCCGCACGCCGAACGATGCATGCGCCTGAGTCACGGAAGATTTTCCCATCCAAACATCACTCTGCAAAAATTCCCGGGTAAAAAGCGACCCAGCGATAGCCCGGAATGGACCTGGTTCATTATTTCACGTCTGGCGCGGCCATGAAATATTAAGAAAGCTCTGAATAATTCATCCATGAATTATTCAGAGCTTTCCAAACTTGGGTATTTCATAATGCTCTATTTGGCCTACACGGCAACGAATGGCAATGCCGAAACTTTGCAAGAGGGATTCACCATGACCAAGATGCAGTCACCGCTCGAAACCCGTCCGCTTAAAACCGGCGATCTGGGGGCAGTTGTCGCTATAGATGCCCGCATTTCCGCTCGCCGCAGAACGGCTTTCTTTGAGCAACGCATGCAGGCAGCCCTGGCCGAGCCAAAGTATTTTATCTATATCGCTTGTGAACAAGACGGAGTGTTACAGGGATATTTGCAAGCCCGCCTGCTCGAAGGGGAATATGGAACCAGCGAAAAGGTGGCGGCGCTGGATAACATCGGCGTGGAACCTGGCAAACGGGGACTGGGTATCGGCAGAGCCCTCATGGAAGCGTTTAAAGCTATTCTCCGGCACAAGGGCGTCCGGGAAATTGAAACCCAGGCGGAGTGGCGCAATTCGGGTTTCCTGAAATTCATTTCGGCTGCGGGCTTTCAATTGGCGCCGCGGCAAGTGCTGGAGCGTGAGGTCAGCCATATGGACACGGCAGGCAAGCCCGCGCCGGATGACCCACATCCTGTACTGCAATCCGGAGATAAGGATTTCAGTGATTCCAATGGCGATGAGACCGGTTCTCTGGCCCGGGATATCGTCAGCTGCCGCTCGCTGACCGAAGAGGATTTGCCCGCACTTATCCATATCAACAGAAAGGTCACCGGATACGAACATGCAGCGTACTACCAGCGCAAAGTCAATGAAGTGCTCAACGAGTCGGGTATCCGGGTCTCGATGGTAGCTGAACTGGATGGGCAGGTGGCCGGATTCATCATGGCGCGCGTGGATTACGGCGAATTTGACCGCATCGAACCCAATGCGGTACTGGATAGCGTCGCCGTCAATCCGGCATTGGGTCACCGCCTCATCGGCAGCGCACTGTTGTCACAGTTACTGGTGAATCTCACCGGTCTGCGGCTCGATACCATCCGTACGGAAGTCGATTCGGACCACCTCGATGTTTTGGGTTTCCTGCTGAAGAACGGATTCCGGCAATCGCAGCAGCTGATTTTTTCCCACCGCTTAAATTAACCCGGATTTAACTGGCCTTGATTTTCCCGCAATTGCGGCAACGTCCTCCAACAGCCGGGGCATACAGCCCTCAGCCATGCAGCATCTGATATTTTTGCAGCAACTCTTCTTGTGACTCGGGGAAGTCGGGATTGGGGATGATGCAATCTGACGGGCACACTACCTTGCACTGCGGTTCATCTTCCGCCCCTACACATTCGGTGCAACGAAACGGGTCGATGACGTAGATGGTTTCATGAGCCGTTATGGCGTCATTGGGACAGGGATCCACGCAGGCATCGCAAACCGTGCAATCATCTGTGATCAAAAGGGCCATGGTATTTCTCCTGTAGTCTTAACGGTGTCGTGGCAGATATTCATGATGCTTTGGGGAGTTTTTCAAGTTCGGCCAGCTTATGATAACGGTATGCGCCCCAGAGTGCGGCGCCGATCGCACCACCATAGATGGAATCCGGGGAAGATGTGACTGCGCACTTGAGGTTCAGTTTTTCCATGGACTCGTTGAGGGCAACATTCAACCCACTATCCAGCGCGAGCCCGCCGGTCGTCATGACCAAACCGTCATCCACCTTGATCGATTTGAGCAGTTTTGCCAGGCGGTCGGCCATGGAGATATGAATTCCCTTGAGGATATTTGGCGCGGAAATACCCCTGGAAACCATATTGATCACGTCGGTCTCCGCCAGTACGGCGCAAATACTGCTGACCACTTCCGGTGCATCGGCCTTTTTTGATAACTCGCCGATCTCCTCCTGCGCGATACCCAGGTAGCGTGCGATGTTTTCAAGAAACTGGCCAGAGCCCGAAGCACACTGACTGGTCATCTTGTAATTCAGCACCTTGCCGCGCTGATCGATCTTAATAGCCCGGCCGTGCAACGCCCCCATATCCAGCACCGCCCGGGCATCCGGCTGCAGATAAATGGCGCCTCGAGCATGGGTGGTCATTGAGTAGAAATGACCGGTACTGTATCCAATGCTCTCGCCGTCGCCAGTGGTGGCACAGTAAGCGATATCATCCCGGCTCAAGCCGGTATCCTCGAGCAATTCATCGTAGGTTTTTTCCGTCAGCTTGAACGGGTCGCGCTGACGAATCACTGCGGTACGTTTGGCGATCCATTCGGTCTTGCCATCTTCATTCCGGAAGATAGCGACTTTTATGGCGCCAGATCCGATATCTATACCTGCTGTCGTAATCACTTCAGGACTCCATAACCGCCCTATGGGCGAAAGTCGCGGCTCCCAGGGAGCCCGCATAGATCGATTCGGGGTTAATGTTGATCGTCATCTCGCCATAGTTTTCATCCACCAGTTTTTTCAGCTCGGATACCGCAGCTTCGTTCTTGGCAACGCCACCGGTGAAGGTGAACTGATCCGTAATCCCGCCGGAACGGGCAACGATGGACATGGCGCGCAGAATGATCGAACGGTGCAGGCCGGCGAGGATGTCGGCACGTTCTTCACCCAGCGCCAGACGGTCACGCAATTCAGCGCCGGCAAAAACCGTACAGGTCGAATTGATGCGAACCGTTTTGGTCGATTTCATCGCCATCGGCCCCAGTTCGTGCAAGCCCATTTTC
>CAVPUV010000011.1:0-13413 GCA_963708905.1 uncultured Gammaproteobacteria bacterium
CGCGAGTCCTTAAGCTCCAGTTCGCTGCGGAGTTTTCTGAGATCCCGATTCAGGTCGTGCAGGTCGGCCATTATGTACTCCTGGATATCCTAACGGATGGTCATCATTCTAATGCAGATCGGAAATGCCGGCACTGACACACGTCAATCCGCCCCGACCACCACTTTGGACCCATGCATTCATCTGGCCGCCGCTGCTGACTCCGGGTTATAGTCATCATGAGTCTATCCCGAGGCAACAGTGGGCGAAATCAATGGAGCCGACCGGCAGGTTTTTTCACATCCTGACTGCAGTTTGCCTGGTTTTGCCTGCGGGCCAGGGCCTTGCAGCCTCGCCCCAGGAATCATCACCGGGCCAGTTTGCCTGCGGCCAGGCGGCAACAGCGATCAGCCTGATACAGGGAGCTGGACCTGCCAGCCCCTTGGCCGGTAGCGTGGTCGATGTTGAAGCCGTGGTGGTGGGCGTGTTCCAGCAGCCAGGTGAACTGGGTGGCCTGTTTCTCCAGGAAGAAGACGCGGATCAGGACCAGGATGCACGGACTTCGGAAGGTGTGTTCGCCCACACCTCCTCCGTTGCCCAGGTTGGTGACCTGGTCCGCCTGCGCGGCACCGTGGCTGAATTCAAAGGTTTGACCGAACTCCATCCGGTCACTCAAGTGGCAGTGTGCCGGGTAAACGGTCCGCTGCCCACCCCCGCGGTGCTGCAACTGCCGGTGGCCTCGGCAGACGACTTCGAAGCTGTGGAAAACATGTGGGTCAGCCTGCCGCAAACGCTGGTCATCACCGATCATTATCAGCTTTGGCAGTTTGGCGAACTGGTGGTATCCAGCACCCGGCTGGTCCAGCCCACGCAGCTTGCAGCGCCCGGCGAACAGGCTCTGAAACTTGCCCGCTCCAATGCACCAGACCGGCTCATTGTCGATGATGGGCGCAGCGGCCGCAATTTGCCGGTTGCAATTAAAGGGCAGGACAACGCCACTTCATTCAGCGCCGCCAACAGCGTGCGCACCGGCCAGGAAATTTCAGGTCTGAGCGGAGTGATGTACTATGACTTCGACAACTATCGTCTGCAGCCCACCCGGCCTTTCACGATCAAGGCAGAGGCCAATGCCCGCACTGCCGAGCCCGATTCCGTCGGCGGCACGCTGCGGGTCAGCAGCTTCAACGTGCTCAATTACTTCTCCACGCTGGATGACACCCGTCCGCAGTGCGGGCCGTCCCGGAATCTGTTTTGCCGGGGCGCGCGTAACCCCGGAGAACAGCAACGCCAACTGCAAAAACTGACCGCCGCACTGAGCGCAATCGATGCCGATATCCTCGCGCTGATCGAGCTGGAAAATAATCCGGATCGGTCGTTGCGGGCTATCGCTGAGGCGTTGAATTCCCTCACCGGCGATAAAACCTGGTCCTATGTTGAAACCGGCAGCATCGGCCAGGACGCCATCAAGGTAGGCCTGCTGTTCAAGCCGGCTGCCGTCACTGCGGTGGGACATTTTGCCCTGCTGGGTCGCGCCGTCGATGCCCGCTTTGATGATGCCTTGAGCCGGCCCGCCCTGGCCCAGTCGTTTCATGTTGATGGCAGCGATGTATTACTGACGGTCATCGTCACGCATCTGAAATCCAAGCGCTGCTCCGATGACGGCGGAGCAGACGCCAACCAGCACGACGGACAGGAGTGCTTCAACCGGACGCGCACCGAGGCGGCCGCTGCATTGGCCGACTGGGCCTTGTCCGATCCCACCGGCACCGGCGCTGCGTATGTTCTGGTACTGGGGGATTTCAACAGTTACCGCATGGAAGATCCCATCCGGATGATGCGGAAAAAAAGCTTCGTCGACTTGCTGAGCCGGTTCGATCGCAAAAACAGCTATACCTACGTATACGATGGCCTCGCCGGCACGCTCGATTACGCCTTCGGCAATTCAGCCCTGGCGGCGCACGTTACCGGCATTACGGCCTGGCACATCAACGCGGATGAATCCCATGCGCTCGACTACCGGGACGAGCCCGGCAAGCCAAAGGTATACCATGCCGCCAACGCTTTCCGCTCTTCCGATCATGACCCGCTCATCATCGGCCTGGATATCGGAGCGGTGCAGGTGCAGGCCCAGGCCGGCATAATCATGCCGGACAAGGGTTCGCCCACGATCCTTTACGCACTCCTGGCGGGAGCGCTGGTGCTGCTGGCGGGCGTGCGCATTCAGAGTTTCCTTAATTCTTCACACCGCGGCCATGAGCGAGGAGGGTCAGAAGGATGACAACAACCAGTCCCGAGCATAACTCAAACCCCAACGATCCTCCTGATCACCTGCAGCATCTGGTGATGGAAGCCCTGCGGCGGGCTCCGCTCGATGCTGCGCGAGTGCTGCAGCCGGAGACCGATGAAACCGTTGGCGCCGTATTGCAACACCTGCACCAGGCCCCCGCTTACCGCATTCTTTTTCGCTTTCCGAAAGAACGCCGGGAATCCATCGTGAAATTTGCCGGCGAACATGTCGGCGAACCCTGGGAGGACGCGCAGCAATATCCCGAGAACAGCGTCGGACAGCTGATGGAGCCGGTCGTGGCGGTGTTTGCGCCGGATCTCACCGTCGATCTTGCGGTCGAGAAAATACGCCAGTGGACGCATGACACGCTGATCACATATGGCTACATTATCGATGACGAGGAACGGCTGCTGGGGATTGTGGCGATGCGCGATTTGCTGCTGGCAGAACCACAGCAACCGCTGCGGGAAGTCATGCTGGTCGAGCCGTTTTCACTGCTGCCCGAAATGAGCGTAAACGATGCCATGCAGGAGGTGATATACCGTCATTACCCGCTGTACCCGGTTTGCGATGCCGCCGGGCATCTGCTCGGAATCGTGCAGGGATTCATGCTGTTCGAACAACAGCACTTTGAAATCAGCGCGCAGGCTGGCTCCATGGTCGGTGTTGCCAAAGAGGAACATGCCACTACCGGCTGGCGTCCCTCCCTGTTCATGCGCCACCCCTGGCTGCAGTTGAACCTGGTGACCGCTTTCGTCGCCGCGTTTGTGGTCAGTCTGTTCGAAGACACCATTGCCCAGGTGGTCGTGCTTGCTGCGTTCCTGCCGGTCCTCGCGGGACAATCCGGAAACACCGGCTGCCAGGCGCTGGCGGTTACCATCCGCGGCATCACCCTGGGTGAATTCAAGCCCGGCATCACCCACCACGTGATCATCAAGGAAACCCTGCTCGGCCTGGTCAACGGCGCCGTGGTCGGCTTGATCGCCGCCATCGCGATGGTCGCCTATGCGCTGCACGCGGAAGCAGCACAACCGTTCATACTTGGCCTCGTCGTGCTGCTGGCGATGACCGGCGCCTGCCTGGCCAGCGGCGTTACCGGCGTGCTGGTGCCGCTGACCCTGCAGCGGCTTGGCGCTGACCCCGCCATGGCCTCGAGTATTTTCCTGACCACCGCCACCGACGTGGTCAGCATGGGTTTGTTCCTGTGGCTGGCGAATGTCCTGGTGCTCTAGCGGCCGGTCTGACTTAGGACGATTGTGCTGGGGAAAAGCCGGACTGCGCGGGGCGAGGTTGATGCTAAAGACATGACCCAACCCCATGACTCTACAAATATGCATGCACATTTGTTGACATATTTCACCGCTAAATAGTAACATCCTCATCGGAGGTTTTTATTATGTCCAGTGTAAATGTTCGAATCAGTTCAAGCAGTTATCAAATACTGAAATCACTTTCGCAAACGAAAGGTCAGTCGATGCAATCAGTTATAGATCAGGCCATTGAGGACCTGCGTCGCCGCAAGATGCTCGAAGCGACTAATTTGGCATTTTCCGAACTAAGAAACGACAAGACGGCGTGGCGAGACGAGATTGATGAACGGGAGATTTGGGAAAACACGCTCTCGGACTCAGTTGAGACGGAATGAACCGGGCTTCGCGTGGCGAAATATGGCTGGTTGGTCTTGATCCGACGAAAGGACGCGAACAGGCGGGCATGCGTCCGGCTCTGATCGTTTCGGTTGACATGTTCAATCATGGAGCGGCTGAACTCGTCGTCGTGCTCCCAATTACGTCAAAGGCGAAAGGCATCCCGCTGCATGTCGAGATAGAACCGCCGGAGGGCGGGCTGACGGTGACCAGTTTCGTGAAATGCGAGGATGTCCGCTCGATCTCGACCGCCCGGCTTGTGAAACGGCTCGGCAAGGTTTCCCCGCAGACGATCGATAGGGTGGAAGATCGAATGAGAATACTCTTGGGACTCTAAATTTCAGAGGACGGCTCAGCCGTTATCCGACTTACGCTCGAGGCCAGCAGACATCTATGGAAAGCTAAAATGCCACGTACAGTGAGCTTGGCAAACTTGTCCCGAACCCGGAACCTCATGGCACCAAATACCCCACTCTAAGTCTTTGGCATGGGCCATTGGTGAGATAAAGTTGAGCAGACACCTGCTGTAAGTGACGATGTCGTCCGCATTCGTCACCTCAACAGGGGATCTGCAGTCCGAAAACTCCTGCGAAAACTCCGCCAAAACCCGTCACCTGCTTGGGTATACCCTGATACCATCCACCCAGGTCTGTACTACGCGTACTTGCAGTATTTCTGCTGCCGGCACCAACATGATATCGCGGTCCAGTACGATGAAATCCGCTTTCTTGCCGGTTTCAAGGGAGCCTACGGAGTCTTCCATGAACGCCGCATAGGCAGCATCCAGGGTAAAGCCCCGGACGGCCTCCTGCCTGCTCAGCCGCTGGGCCGGATACCATCCACCATCCGGCCAGCCGTTGCGGTCCTGCCGCGTGATGGCAGCATGGATGCCCAACATGGGGCTGACCTTTTCCACCGGGAAATCGGATCCCAGCGCCAGCCGGGCGGTGCTGTCCAGCAGGCTGCGCCAGGCATAGGCGCCTTTGATCCGTTGCGGCCCCAATCGCTGTTCTACCCAGTACATGTCGCTGGTGGCATGGGTCGGCTGCATGGCGGCGATGAGGCCCAGTTGCGCCAGCCGCGGAATGTCTTCAAGCGCCAGCACCTGCGCGTGTTCGATGCGATGGCGGCCAGGGTTGTGCGGGAACTCGGGAATCACCGCGGCGTAGGCATCCAACGCCTGACGGTTGGCCGCATCACCGATGGCATGGATGCCCACCTGCAGTCCGCAGGACATGATGCGGCGCATGTTGTCTTGCACCGTCTCGTCGTCCTGGCGCAACAAGCCCCGATTTCCCGGGTCATCGCTGTAGTCCGCCAACAGGGCGGCGCCACGGCTGCCGAGTGCACCGTCGGCGTAGAGCTTGACCGAGCGCATCACCAGCCGGCCGGACGCATCAAACAGCGGCCCCGATTGACACAACCACTGCAGCGTCTCCCCGATGCCATCGGCCATGACGTAAACCCGCAACGGCAGCCGGCCATCGCTGATCCTTTGCTGCAAGCGCCGGACATCCGCCAGCCCCAGTCCCGGGTCATGCACACCGGTCAGACCCAGGCTGAGCAACAGGTCAATGGCCTTGCCCAGCGCGGTATCGAGGACTTCTTCCGACACCGGCGGCACCGCGCTATCGACCAGTCCCATGGCATTGTCCAGCAGGATTCCCGTCGCCTCTCCAGCGGCATCCCGCTGAATCAAGCCACCCGGGGGATTCCAGTCGCCAGAAAGATCGCGGTCCGACTGCGCCAGCGCCAGCGCATTGCCCCAGGCTGCATGCCCGTCAATACGCCGCAGCCATACCGGCCGGCGGGGAAACTCCCGGTCCAGGTCCGCGCTTGTAGGAAAGCGCGTGTCCGGCCAGTCGTTCTGGTCCCAGCCTTCTCCCAGCAGCCAGTCGTCTTCGCCCAGCGTTGGGGCAAAATCCTGCAGTCGCTGAATGACCTCCTCCTTGCTGCTGGTGCCGGTTAAATCGGCACGGGTCAACGAGCGGGCCAGGCCCATAAGGTGGCCGTGAGAATCGATCAAACCGGGCAGCACGACTTTTCCTTCCAGGTCCACCCTCTGCGCTTGCGGAAAGGACGCCAGCAGGGACGGGGTGTCGCCAACGGCGAGGATCTCGCCGCTGGCGGAAACAGCCAGCGCACCGTCGGCAATCGTCGTCTGCGCGGCATCGAAGCTGTAGATGCGGGCATGGTGGATCAAAGTTACCCTCTCGACTTCATCGGTCCCGGCCAAACTTTCGATGGGCGTATCGGGCTGACAGGCGGAAAGGCCCAGCAGGGAAATAAATACCCATGTTGCCGACAAAACGCGGCTTGTTGACATCATGTTCTCCATCGAAAGGCGCATCCGGGTAGAATAAGAACAATGGATAATCACAAAGAGAAGGATAAAAAATATCATGCCGATATTGCAAAGATTTACGACTACATTACAAACGAACCACGCCAATATCCAAATGAGTTGCTGTTCCGACCGATCGACAAAGTGCTGAACCCAGCGAAGACCATGCTGGATTTGGGATGTGGTACCGGCCAGATGTTTCTCAGGTACCAACATTTGGTGGACAAAGTGATCGCAGTCGATCACAGCCAGGAAATGATCGAGGAGGCTTCCCGTAAGTCACACAAGGCTGGGATGCCGGATGTCACTTTCATCGTCCAGGATCTGGATGATTTTCTGGCTTTGAACAAAGCATTGAATGTGGACCTGATAACCTGTGTAGGCGTTCTTCATCATCTTGATCAGCGCGGAATGCTTGATTTTCTGACTCAGGTATATTCCTTGCTCAACGATTCCGGACAATTGCTAATTGCAGAACCCATCTATTCTTCCAACGTTCCGGATATTGTGAGGGCCAGAAACGCCAAAAGCATCCTGATAACCAGATTGTCCGAATCTATGCCGCCTGATGCCAGTGATCCTGACGAGGAACCGCTGGAAGAATACAATCTCCTGAATTCTGTAGCAAAGGCCGGGTTTGTAATCCGCAAAATGTCCAGAGGGTTTGAATTATTTCATGTGACCAATCCGATCTCATTTTTGGAAAAAATAATGATCAAACTTATTTACTGGAAACACAGAGATAAGGGAGACGTTATTGCATTATTGTTGGAAAAAAATTGGTGCGCCCGGACGGATGAATCTGGGCATTGGCGCGAGGTTATTCTAATCTGATAGATTGATCGAGCCCTGGTCGGACCACCGAGCCGGGCAAAACTCGGTACCAATGCGAAGTACGGGTTCCCCTGGCGTACGCGTTTCCGATCCAAGCGAACTTGGGCACCGGTCCGAAGCCGTATACATTCGGTAATGTTGTGATGTCAACAGGTTACTTTCGTGCTTTCTTGGTGGTTTTTATCGTTGGTGTTCGGACCAGCGGATCGGCGAAGTCTCCAGCACTAGCCCAATCCGTTCCTGTCGTATCAACGTCGCAACCGGCATTCCGAAGCTTTGTAGCCAATTCTTGCCGTTTGGCGTAGTCGTTCGACATGTGCACGACATGACGTCCAGCTACGTCACTGAACTCACGAACATTTCCAAGCTGAACCAGTAGGGTTCGATCCGCATGCGTCGCGAACGCCATCCCAGCCTCGAAAATCACGTTTGGACGAGCCTGTCCGGTTAGTGTCCGCTCGTAGGGCTTGTCTGTTGGTAAGAGGAGATCGGTGCGAAGCTGCGCAAGATCGTCTGGAGTCAGTAGAACTACGATTGCACGCGCCTGCGCAAATGCAGCGTCGAGAACTTCGCCAATATACGGGGCGGCCTTTTTGCTCATTGCCAACGCTGAGTTCCACTCTATCGGCTTTATCCCTACGGCGCGAAGAAAATCGAAGGTCGCTTTTCTCGCCACTTGATCACGGCCATGTACCACAAACACAGAGTTCGGCACAATCTTCCCGACTCGGGTCACGGTTTTCGATCTGGCCTTCAAATTCGATTTTCCGTTGACCGCAGCGCTAGCAGCAAAATCGGAAGGTGGCGCAACAGGGCTACCTGCTTGTCGGAGTTGAGCCAACTCCTCCGGTGTGGCGTACTTATTAATCGTGACGCCCAGATCCGCGGCAACCTTGATTGCTGCGAGGTGACGCGGAAGATACTCGTCACTCGCAGTTTGCTTGATACGTGCGTAGGTCTGTCCGGGACTAAGCCCGGTCTTGGCTTGAATTGCCGCAAGAAGGCGAGGATTTATTTTAGCCATAGCGTCTGGCAAACCTACCTCTTGGTGGCTTTCTTCGTGGTCTTCTTGCTACGTTTTTGAACAGATAGCGCCACGCTAACTGTATTTCTGGTGGTGCCAAGTAATGCGGCGATCTGCGCCGAGCCAAATCCCGCACGATTTAGTAAATCAATTTGCTGTCCTTGCGCGCGCTCTTGGACCAGCAATAAAGCTAATAGGTTTATCAGCTTCGATTCGAATGCAGTCAAACCGTCAGGGCGATCCTCGGGTTCCTCAATCACGTTTGGTCTTGCCATTCTTTCTTGCTCCCTTCTTGGCCTTTGTTCGGCGCGCAAGTTCGTACAGCGACGCGGGTGTGCTCCCAATTACACTCGCACGATCCGCAATAGGCAATCCCAGTTTATCGAGAAATTCTGACTGCTCCAGTAATGACTTCTCGGCATACTTCGAATTCTTAAGACATAAATACGCAAGGCAGCGACCAATCACCGCCATCCACTTTGCTTCTTCTACCTTACTGGTACTCATACTGTTCCTCCATCGACTCGATCGTCATCGCACAATCCTGACATAGCGAAGCTGTCACGTCTCGCCCATCGCCCCATTTTTGTAACGCAGAATCTTATAGATACATTCTACGCTGCCCACCGTCGAAAGTGCCTCATATTGTCGCTTTCGTTTGGGACCACTCCCGCAGAACAGAGCACAACCAACGTCTATGCGGTAGACTGCGCCAGATTCGCGGCCTCTTGGATGCGATGACCGTCTCCCGGCCGGAAAGAAGGTCGTAGGCAGAGAATTGATGCGTCAGGAAACTCGATGATCGCGTCTACAGAATGCATGACCGTATGCATGTGAATGGGATCGGCAAGACAAAGTCCTTTACCGTTCCTCTTCCTCTGAGTAAGATCATAACTTGAGCCCACCATTACTCCGTCCAGACTGATGCGCCCGTTCTTCGACTAGAAGTGAATCTCGAGAAAGGTTCAGAATCGAATGTCATACGTCAAGTCCATCATCTGCTTGGCAAACTCTTACAAGCCCCCGGACGGCCGGTGCATTGCTGGTAAGGAAGTCTTCCGCCGCGGATATGGGGGTTGGATTCGACCAGTGAGTCCACGACCCACGGCTGAAGTGTTGTTCACGGAGTACAGGTATCTGGATAATTCCAGCCCGGCGTTGCTCGACATCATCGATATCCCGATGTCACACTCTGAGCCCCGCCAACACCAAACGGAGAATCACGTAATCGCTACCGGACAGTGGGTAAAGAAGGGCGAATTTCCGTGGCCGGAGCTTCCGAATCTTCTTGACGAACCACCATCCCTTTGGATCAACAGTGACAGTACAAACGCAGGACTGAACGACTGCATCAGCTTGGCCGAGACCGCAACGGTGCACGATTCCCTAGTTCTGATCAAGCCGACGAACTTCGTTGTTGAGGTAGGCACAAACCCTTGGAACGGAAGAAAAGTCTATAGGGGCAAGTTCAGGTACAACGGTACGTCTTATAACCTGAGCATTACGGACCCGGTTGTTCGCGGTGAATTCGCGAGCAAGCCATCGAACGACTATCCGCTGCCCGACGTCTATCTGTGCGTAAGCCTTACTGAGCCTTATGAACACGACGACCGGTGTCACAAGCTTGTAGCGGCGGTAATCAGCGACCCTACTTTATAGGGTGTCGCAATGCAGGAGCCTGTTTTCACCATCGGACACTCAACGCACAGCACAGAACGCTTCATTGCGCTCCTTCGTCAGCATTGCATAACAGCGGTCTGCGACGTGAGGTCGAAGCCATACAGCCGCGTCAACCCACAGTTTAATCGCGAGGTACTGAAGCAGTCATTGCGAGAGTGCAACATTGCATACGTGTTTCTGGGAACGGAACTCGGCGCGCGCAGCGATGACTCATCCTGCTACGACCACGGGAAGGTTCGGTACGTTCGCCTAGCTCGCACGGAACTGTTTCGGCAGGGGCTTGCCCGCGTGCAAGAGGGAATGAATAACTATCGTGTAGCCCTCATGTGCGCCGAGAGGGAACCCATCGAGTGTCATCGGACCATCCTGATTGCACGGTATCTGGCCACACAGGGCGTCGATGTTGAACACATTCACGCAGATGGCAAGCTCGAGAGCCATGCAGATATCTTGATCCGCCTGATGCAGATGTTCAAGCTTGAGGAGGATGATATGTTCCGATCACGTGACGATTTGATCGCTGATGCATATCGCCTTCAGGAGGAGCGAATCGCGTACGACCCCGGACCCGCATCTCATGGACATGACGTTTCTTTCAGCAAAGCTAGCGAATGAAGATATTCACGATAGGCTTCACAAAGAAATCTGCAGAGACTTTCTTCACCCGCCTGAAGAGTGCTGGCGTGAAACGGATCGTGGACGTCCGCCTGAATAACGTCTCTCAGCTCGCGGGCTTCGCAAAGAAGAACGACCTCCGGTATTTCGCGAAATCGATTTGCGGCATCGATTATGTGCACGTCCCAGAACTTGCACCAACCGCGGATATTCTCGATGCATACAAGAAGCACAAAGGCGACTGGGGATTGTACGAGCGCCAGTTTCTCGAGCTGATGCGCAGGCGTCGGATCGAAGAGACGACCTCACGGGAAATGCTCGATGAAGGCTGCCTCTTGTGCAGCGAAGAAAAGCCCCACCACTGCCATCGCCGTCTTGTTGCGGAATACCTGAAGGAGAACTGGGGCGATGTGCAGATCGAGCACATTGCGTAGCGGTCGGCAGCCCGCCCGCAAAAGCCCTCTGTTATCTGCCTTTCAAGCAACGCTGTAAGCGATGAGGAGCGATCTCGGGTTAACGGCTGTCGCTCCGCGCGTGCCCACACTCGGAGGAATTCGAGCCGTCATCTTCATTCGCCCTCGGTGCATGTCGATCGGTGCCGATGCTGGTGACAAACTCGTCTGCCCACGAGAACTCCTTCACCGAAGCTATGACGTGACAGTTACGGCTGGCCGTGAAGATTTGGCCTGAGTTCTCGTGTCGTACCATCTCCTCGCTTAAGGCGACTGAGGACAAAGTTGAATCCATTTTCTGAATGGCGGCCCAGTGTTTCGGCTCCTTGCAATAGAGGACGTACTCCGGCGTCAGCGGGAATATGACAAAACTTCCGGGCGAGAGTATTCCAGGACCTTTTAGCCATATGCGATTGTCCCCGGTCTTAACCGCGACCGGGTTGTCCAACGTCCAGAACGGTATCCCAGTCCGATTGCGCATCGAGCCGTGGAGGAAGGGGCGCTGTCAATCGACGACACATTGCGCACGCGCACGCAGAAGCTCAAGGCGCGCCGCAGTGAGGTACTGACGGAAATGGTGAAGCTCAAAGACCGGCAAGCGCTTACGGTGCGGCGCGTGAATGCCGACACCGTTAAAGCGTTTTGCACAGCGCTCAAGGAGCGATTCAAAGACCCGGCCTCTGGCCGCAGGCCTCGGCAAGGCGTACCTGCGCCTGCTCGTAGACGATATTAAACTCCACGGGTACGAGCTGGTCGTCCGCGGCAGTCACCGACGCGTCGTGCATGCTATCGGCTTCATGCAAAAACGAAAGCTGGGCGAAGTGCCCAGCTTCGTTAATGGATGGCGCGCCCGGACGGACTCGAACCGCCGGCCACCTGGTTCGAAGCCAGGTGCTCTATCCAACTGAGCTACGGGCGCATTATTTGCTGGTGCCGGCGGCTTTCAGGGCCTCGCGAAATTCCGCCAATTTTACTTTTACCCGGTGCGCATTGCTGCTGCCCATGCGAATCATCAGTTTCTGGCCCGCGGTGAGGGCTTCGAGCTGCGGGTCCGCGAACAGATAATAAGCCTCGGGCTTGACCAGCCGCACCGGTTCGGTCACCTCGGGCGCATCCAGCAGATGATCGATCACTGCCAGCAGCCGCGCATTGAAATCACCCTCGGGGTAGCCGAGTTCGACATAGGCCTGCTGGAACAATGGCTGATAGCGCTGATAGCCGGCCAGCAGTTCATCCGTGTTCATGGATTCGAGCAGCGCAACGTAAGCGGTGTAGCGCTCATAGTTTGCCGGATCGACCAAGTATTCGCGGATGGGATAACCTTCCGGCGTGGTTCCGGGTTCTGCCGGATGGGTGTCCTCGCTCACCTTCAGTGCACTTTCGGGCGGCTGCAAGGGCAGAAGACTGGCGGGCACCCGCCGGCCGGTCAGGGCATCGATGGTAGCCACCACCCGGGGCACGATATTTTCCGTCACCACGTGCTGCGTTACAGCGGATTCACCTACAAGGCCACTGAGTGACTCCAGCACCACGGGGTCACTGGCCGCCAGCGCCGGCAACGGCGCCGATTCCATTGCCGAGTCGAATGGCTCGCCTTCGCCAGGCTGTGATTCAAAAGGCTCCGCAGCCGGCCTTTCCACTGCGGCAGGCGGGACGGCTGGCGGTTGCTCAATCAGCACGGATGACTGCGGTTCAGCTTCCATTGCGGATGGCCGCATTACCAGAAAATAGTAGACGAGGCCGCCGAGCACCAATACCGCGAGTACGATCAGAATGTTTTTCATAGCATGGCCCTGCATGAATGAAATATTATCTCACCTGTTCAAGTCGAAACAGGTGACACCGGGCACTCCTCCATGGGCAATCCTGAAACAGAAACTACCCGCGACAATCCCCCGCGACAATCTATTATAGCCATGTCTGCAGCGAAATCCCCATGCCCATCCGCGACCTGATACTGATCCTGCTGGTTTGCCTGGCCTGGGCCTTTAATTTTATCGCCGCCGCGCAGGGCATGCAGCAATTCTCGCCCTTTGTATTCGTGGCGCTGCGTTTCACCATGGTGCTGCTGGTGCTGGCGCCGTTTTTGCGCTGGCCCCCTCCCGGTCAGTGGGGCCGGCTGATATTTGTCTGCCTGTGCATCGGTGCGTTTCACTTCACCACCCTGTTCTGGGCTTTGTCTGTGTCACAAGACGTATCTTCCATTGCCATCACCCAGCAAACTTATATCCCGATGGCGGTGCTGCTGGCGATCGTCATTTTAAGAGAACGGGTGGGCTGGAGATCGCTTTCAGCCATTGGTGTGGCGTTTGTGGGGGTGGTGATCCTGAGTTTCGATCCACTGATGCTCAAGCAATGGCACGTGCTGGGAATTGCGCTACTCTCGGCCCTGTCCCAGGCGCTGGGCTCGGTGTATATGCGCGGGATCAGCGGCGTCGGTGTGTTCAGCTTCCAGGCCTGGACCGCGGTTATTTCGCTGCCGGTGCTGCTGCCCGCTTCATTATTGCTGGAGACCGGACAATGGCAAATGATGGCAACCGCGCCCTGGCTGG
>CAVPUV010000012.1:0-108828 GCA_963708905.1 uncultured Gammaproteobacteria bacterium
GTTCCTGGTGAGTCAGCCGATAGCTGATTGATTTAGTGGTGATTTCGGTCACTGAGAAAGTTCGCGTCGTGACTACGGTGCGACGGCGGCGAGCAAGTCGAGGGCGCGTTGCTGGGTGGGATCGGGCTTTGTGAGGAGGGTCAGCGTGGGCTCATCCTGAGGCGCGTCACGGCGCCGGCAGTAGTTACGTACGATAGTGGAAAGGCTGTCGAGCAGCGTGTGAAAGCTATGGACCGGGGTGCCGGTGGTGGTTCGCTGAGTAGTTGCCTTGTGCAGCGCCGATACGGATCGTTCTGCGGGCGCGACCGGGTCGCGGTGACGCTTGGCTTGCTGGTCTTCGTCGGCGAACAGCAATGGGCGCCAAGCGTTGGTCATGTGCCACACCACGTAGTAGGCGAGCATGCACAGCAGGATGTGCGCGCGCACCCGGTCAGCGGTGCGATGCCGGATCGGTCGGACGTACAGATCGATAGTCTTCATGGAGCGAAAGGCCCGCTCGACCTCGGTCAGTTGCTTATAGCTGCGCACGGCCTGGTCGGAATCAAGCTGTGCCGCTGGGATGGGGGTGCGTATGACATAGATGCCATCGAGCATGGCTTCTTGGCGTACGTGCTGCGCGTCCACCTCAAAGGTGAACAGCGCATCGCTGATCTGCGGCTTGATGTGTTTAGCGACTTTGTATTTGTTGATCACCTTGCCCACGCGCACACCGATCTTGTCGGCGCCCTTCAGGCGACCGCGCGCGACCATGCCACGGACCTTGTCGAGCTCCCTGGTCGTAGCCTCGATAAGCGATTGACGCTTGGCCGCGCGCCGCTGAGCGAGCGCTGGATTACGACAGGCAATCAATCGCTCGCCGGCAAAGTCCGGGTGTGTGAACTCAAACAGATTGCGCTCATCGAACAGCCCCAGCTGGATGATCTGCTCGTCAACGAGCTTGCGCACGGCCCCGGTCCGCATGGCGGTAATCCAGTCCACACCCGTGCGCGCTTTAAGGTCGTCGATCTGCGTCTGCGAGATCATGCCCCGATCGCCCACCATGGCGAAGCGCGACAAGCCGAAATCCTCTCGCAGCCGCTTCACTTGCGGGATGAGTGTCTTCGGATCACCGACGTTGCCTTCAAACACCGTGACCGCAACCGGACACCCGCTGACGTTCGTGAGCAGGCCGAAGTTCACCTGCAGCTTGCCGCGCTTGCCGTCGCGGTTGTGGCCGAGCGCGGCGAGCGGGCAATGCTTGCCTTCAAAATAAGTGGAGCTCAGATCGAAGAGGGCGAGATCGCCGTCGTGAAGATGCCGTTGTGCCAGTCGGCGCTCGATGCGCTTTTGCTGCGCCAGCAGCCAGTCCATGGCCGCATACAGATCGTCCTCATCGGCCTCGGTGACCCCCAGTATTTCAGGCAGCGTCGTGCTATGCCACCAGCGCGTGGTCGCCAGCTTGCTGTTGGGTTTTAAGATGCGCGCCACCGTCATGGCGACCACCAGCGTGCGCTGGCGCGAGGGCTTGGCGGCGAGCAGCGACTCAAACCCGAGCTGACGCATCGCCATCAGGACCGCCTGCACATGGCCATGGTGGGGCGAGCGGATGACGTCAAACAGCTCCTCCACGCGGGCCAGCTGCGCGCCGCTGAGCGCTTGGCGGATGAGCGCCACGATCTCGTCACCGAGGGGCGTGAGGTTAGCGATGGTTTCCTTGTGGACCTTGCCGTCTTTGCGCACGGAGCGGCGCAGCAGGTGGGCGCGGTAGACTTTACCTTTATGGCGGCGCTCAGTCGTGACCACATGTGCCGCTACCGGTAGCTTGTTCATGCCACAGGATATTACTTATTAATCTCATAAATGTCAACCATTCTGCGTATATATTAGTGACCACATAATCAAATGATAACAACAACAAAATGCCCAAGTCTCGCTGGCTTACGCGATACTCTGGGCTTCTCAGTGGGGGGAACTTCAGCTTAAACTGTTTTCCAGGCGCATCGTCACCGATGCGCGCCTAAATTATTCCGGCCTGATTACGCTGTGGCAGCCTTGGCCGTCGGCATGTAATCCGGCTCGTAGGGTCTGTCCTGGGTCAGCAGCGCCCACACTATCCGTGCATTCTTGTTCGCCAGCGCAACCGCTGCCACGTTCTTGTTGCGCCTGCCAATCAGCTCGCACAGCCACTGATTCGGCTCGGTCTTGTTCTCGGCGAAGCGGATGACTGCCCGGGCGCCGTGGATCATCAGGGTGCGCAAGTAAGTATCGCCGCGTTTGCTGATGCCGAGCAACGTTTGCTTGCCGCCGCTGGAGTGTTGCCTGGGCACCAAACCGAGCCATGCGGCCAGTTGGCGGCCGTTCTTGAACTCCGCGGCATTGCCCACCGTCGCCACCATCGCGCTCGCGGTAATCGGCCCGATGCCGGGGATGGCTTCCAGTTTGCGGCTGGCGTCGTTATCGGCGTGCCACAATTTGATCTGTAATTCCAATTCGGCCACCTGACGGTCCATTTCCTTGAGGTTGTCGTTCAGCCGTTCCAGCAGCCTGCGCATGGTGCCCGGCAAACCGTTCTCGCCATCCTCCAGAATATCCGGCATGCGCTGGGCTATCGATTTGATCCCTTGCGGCATAATGATGCCGAACTCCGAGAGCAGACCGCGTATCTGGTTCGCCTGTGCGGTCCTGGCTTTCACGAATCCCTGCCTGGCGCGATGCACGGATAGAATGGCTTGTTGCTCGATGTTCTTGATCGGCACGAAACGCATGTTGGGCCGGCTCACGGCTTCGCAGATTGCCTCAGCATCCGCCATGTCGTGCTTGTTCGTCTTGACGTAAGGTTTGACGAACTGCGGCGCCATGAGCTTGACGGTGTGTCCGAACCCCCCCAGCTTCCGCGCCCAGTAATGTGAGCTGCTGCAGGCTTCCATGCCCATCAGGCACGGCTCCAGGCCGGCGAAGAATTTAGCCATCCCGCCGCGACGGAGTTGCTTGCGCAGCACGGTTTTACCGTGCGTATCGACGCCGTGAATCTGAAACACTTCCTTTGCCAAATCAATCCCTATCGTAGTAATCTTCATGGTGGCCGCTCCTCTCTATTTTAGTGGGCTTTACTGCACCACTACTTTGGCACGCTGATGCCGTTCAGGGTAGTGGGCGTCCATTTCATTATTAGGAGACACGCCCTCGCTCGATCTTTGAATCCACAAGGAATTTTCTTCAGTCGGCAATACAGCCCGGTATTCTGACCCCCATCCCAAGACCCCGAGTTTCCGCCATGCCGCTGGAAAAACTGAACCTGACGCCCGAGAACATCGAAAATCTGATGGAGATCTGTACGCATTCCGATGGCCCATTGTGAACGCCATCCAAGGCGACGATGGTAAGGTTTGGGCGCGTTAACTGGTCACGGAATTCAACATGGATGCGATCGCGCGAGCCCGGCTGACCGATCCCGGAAGTCAGGGCCGACAGCGATACACGCCGAACAGTTGCCGGCCATCCTTGACCGGCGACTCGGCAACCACCGTGTCGCCGCCCATTAGCGCTGCTTCGTTGCGGGCCAGGGCTTCCAATTCGCCCGCTACCTTGCCGGGCTTGCGTTCAAAGCCAGCTATCCGGCTCTTGAGGATGGAAGCCACTTCGCCTTTGCGCTCACAGTCCCGAACTTCATTAGCCGGCGCGACGCGGACTTTTTCGCCTTCCGGTGTGGACTTTACCCAGGTGCAGGCCTGGAGGCATGCAGCTAACGCAAGCAGGGTGATGGTTTGTGTGTTTTGTGCAATGGTTAAACTCCTCTGTGGGAGAGGCGATTTCATGTGACGCTTCTCAGGGTTCAGGATACACTCGTAGAATAAAGGGAGCAGGACTTTTTTCCCACTCCAGCTTTGCGGCCACCGCGGTTGATTTAACCCGGAAAGTCCATTAGGAGGCGCGATGATCGCGAAGAGATATGGATTCACAAGGGATTTTCTGAGGGAGCGCAATACCGGGCTGTATTGCCGACTGAAGAAAATTCCTTGTGGATTCAAAGATCGAGCGAGAGCGTGTCTCCTAATGGACTTTCCGGGTTTAAGATAGCGGGCCCGGAGCCCTTCCAAGGTAGCCATCGGTGAGTGTTTTACCACCAACCAGGAATGATAGGCCGGTGCCCGACCTGAACCCCTCCTCCGACGACACCCCCTTCGAACGGTGGACCGTCGTGGTCGGCATCCTGCTGCTCGGGTTCAACCTGCGCACCGCCGCGGTCAGCGTCGGCCCGGTGCTCGCGGAAGTGGCGCAGGGGCTCGGGATGGGGGAGGTCGCAACCGGCCTGCTCACCGCGCTGCCGGTGATCGCGTTTGCCGTCTTCGGCGCGCTGGCGCCGGCGGCCGCCGGCCGCACCGGCGTGCACCGGCTCACGCTGCTCGCACTGCTCGGCGTGGTCGGTGGGCTGCTCGGCCGGTCGGTAACGTCCTCGGTGCCGGTGTTTCTGGTCCTGTCTATGATCGCGCTCGCCGGGATGGCCGCAGCCAACGTGCTGCTGCCTTCGCTGGTCAAGCTGCACTTCCCGAAACGTATCGGCCTGTTCACCGCTCTCTACACGACGTCGCTGGCGGTGGGTCTGACCTCGGCCTCGGTCCTCACCGTGCCGCTCTCCGAGCACTACGGCTCCTGGCGCGGTGGGCTGGCGTTCTGGGCCGGCACGGCCGCGGTGGCCGCCGTGCCCTGGGTGCTGCTGCTGCGGCATGACGCGGCGCTGCGGTCCCGGCGGCGTTCGGTCTCGCTGGGCCAGGTCGCCCGCACCCGGCTCGGCTGGGCCATGGCCCTGCTGTTCGGGCTGCAGTCGGCGCAGGCGTACACGATCTTCGGCTGGTTCGCGCAGGTCTACCGCGACGCCGGCTTCTCTGCCTCCACCGCCGGCCTGCTGCTCGGGGTCATCACCGGGATGAGCATCCCGCTCTCCTTGTGGGCGCCGATGGCCATCGCCCGAACCCACAACCAGACGCGGCTGATGCTGCTCCTGGTGGCCTGCTACCCGGTGGGCTACCTCGGCATGCTCGTGGCCCCGGTCGCGGGCGCCTGGGTGTGGGCGCTGCTGGTCGGCGTGGCCTTGAGCATCTTCCCGGTGGTGCTCACGCTGATCGGATTGCGCAGCCGCACCCCGGACGGCACCGCCGCGCTGTCGGCGTTCACCCAGAGCGTGGGATACGCCCTGTCCGCGGCCGGGCCGTTCGGCATCGGACTGCTCTACCATGCGACCGGAGGGTGGACCTGGCCGATGCTCGTACTCACGGCGACGGCAGGCGTGACCGCCGTGCTGGCAATCGCCGTTGGCAGGCCGCAATTTATCGAGGACCAGATCCATTGAAGAGGTCAGAGCCAGAGCATTTAACACGCAGCTTTCCGCCGCAATCGGGATGGGTCTCCGGGCTCGTGGGGTCGGGCTCGTGGGTCCTCGTGGGGTCGTGAATTGTCGCATCTGTCTATGTGTCCGACTGTGCTTTCGTATCGCTCGGTGTGGCTCAAATGCACGAAACACGACCTGTCCCCCCACGCCCCTTCGTTGGAGCCCGCCGGGAGATGCGGCTCGCTGTCGTCCGATGGATGCCAAAGCAGCGCGCAATGTCGGCAGTCGAGTAAACACCCGCTTCATAAGGTGTGCGAATCTCCGAATCACAATAGCTCAGTCGAAAACTATGGAGAAATGCGACAATTCACGACCTGACCCCGACCCATTCTGGAGGTTCCTGAACCTCTGGAATTCCGGTTGGCTGGGTCGCTGGAAACAGCCCTGAACAGGGAGTCCATGTTAACTTCAACTCTTGACGTTGTAACCACGCGGTGATTCAAGTAGCCGTAACTGCGGCTCCGTGTGGCCCTTCCGGCGCGCCACCCCGTAGTAAGAATTTTCTTCCACGTCCTCATTTCCCCATTGACTCCATCCTTCGCGGGGAAACCTGGCGAATAGCTCAACGTAGGGGCCAGGTGAGCACGCCTCGACGAGATCGTAAATTTCATCCGGTTTTCTGGAGTGTTCCCGCTTGCGGGTAGAAAGGAGATTTACCTGGGTACGCCCGGGAGCAAGCGTTCGCATACTGCCACGGACACCAAAAAGGATCAACTCTGTGACATTGCGAAAATAAAAGCCAACGCCGCGCCCATCGGGACCGCCATCCTTTCGCACTTTGTACCAGACCAGGTTGGTCTTATACGTGAACCCCCAGGCTTTCATCACCTTGAGTCCTTCCTGCAGAAGCGCATTGGGCACCCAGAGATACAGATGGGACTTGGCAGCGGACAATTTCGCCACCGGAAGCTCCATTATTTCTTTCAGCTCCATGGTGGGATATCGAAGTAGTCTCCGATGTTCAGGCGCCATCTTTCCTGTTCGATTTTGAAATTGCCAAGGTGGATCGACCAATATCGTGGAAAATTGACCTGACATTTTTGCCAAAAGATCTTCTGACGGATTTGGCTCAGCAATGTTATAAACTTTTCCTACCATTGTTCTCTCCGTCCAAATTAGATCACTACAATGTCTTGAGGAATTCCGATGAGAAGCAGAGGGCATGGATTTCCGACGCCACGACGAACGCGATCATCAAGTTTCTTCCAGTGCGTTGTTGCCTGACCAAATTTATCCGACACAAACGCATGCGCCCATCCGTCTTCAAAGGATCCTTTGGTCCTGGTTGCTTGGGATATGAGTCTTTGTTGACGTTCGGTTGGCGTGTAGTAATCAGCAAGAGCAGCAAGACTGTTAATGCGCTGTTTTCGAGCAAAATTCGCGACAATCTCTTGCATTGCGTCCTGCAGCGATTCACCCCTCGTGATTATTGCGCCGATTGATATCACCCCGTCAGCATGCAGGCGCTTGAAATTTTCCAGGTCACGGTCAAAGAAAGGATCTTTGTTGTTCCATTCAATCTCAAGTGCAAAGGTACCCTTCGGAAAGCGTTTGACGTGGTCGATTTCGTGGGAAATGGATTCTTTCTCCACCCCATCAACGATTTTCTTGATCTCAAAATTGTGCTTCGTCCAGCCATGAACATCAGTCAAGGCGCGCCTGAGTCGTTGCGTAAGCTCACCTTCTCCACCGCCTCCGCGCACGAGTTCCTCGGCCGGAATCTGAGCATTCAAGAGTACGGATTCAATCTCCGTAACTGCATCCGGCATGTCATGGGTCAGGATCGCTTCGGCGTGGTGCAACGTTTCAACCTGATATCCTTTTTGTTTCAGACTTTCAAACATGCCCTATCTTACAGCTTCCTGTCATGGGGTGAAGCCAGAATTGACGTCTGACTGGCGCGCTTGATTGTAAGAATTTTGATCTTTGGTGGATGTTGCAGCCTTTCCGTTCTGAACAACACCAAATCATGGAAATGTACAAAAAGCAGGATCCGATTACAGGCGTATATCACTCATCATATCGGCAAGCTGACGTATTGGCAGATTTCTACTGCCAATATTAAATCAAGCGAATTTTCAAAGGTCCCGAGCAAATCAACGATGTGGGAGATGAGAAATGAATAATTCTGCACAGGGCTTCGAGCCACAGTACCAGTCAGGAAGAAGCGTCTTTAACGTTATCGCTATTTTCGGATGGATCGCAGTCCTTCTGGGTTTCGTTTTGGCTTACATGGGTGTGTTTTCATCCAGTGGCGGAGCGTTCAGCCTGATAGCCGCCCCCGGCCTCGCAGTTGTTGTAAGTGGCTTCATAAATGTCGCGCTTGGGCAAATCGGCGTTGCGACTATCGACAATGCAAACGCCAATCGCGAAATCCTGTATTTGATGAAGCAGGAACGTAGCGGAGTATAAGAAATATAAGCCACCTTTTTCCGAATTCAGGCCGGTATAGACAGTTGCTGACTGACTAGGAATTTGAGTTCTGGAGGCTCCTGAACCTCTGGAATTCCGGTTGGCTGGGTTACTGGAAACAACCCTGATCGTCCTGGTGCGTTGGTTTGGCAATGCACAGCCGAGCGAATCCCTGGGCTGACTGCCCGGCTCATTATTCCACGGTCAATGACGCTGCCCTGCACGGCGGTCCTCTTGCCGTAGCGCTAGCCAATGCGTCACGTTGGCGCAAATGGTCAAGAATCTTGCGAGCGACTTCGTGGGGTCGTGAATTGTCGCATCTCTCTATGTGTTCAACTGTGCTCTCGCATCGCTCAGTGTGGCTCAAATGCACGAAACACGACCCCGAGCCGCCCTTTAGCAACCTTCACGCCGACGGGCCGGACGCGCTGTTTGACGGCGAGCAAGATGTCATCGAGGGGATTTTCGACGCGTTATAATGAAGTGCAGGCGGGGTTGGGAGTGGTTACGGGTCGATCGGGGTGTGAACGAAAGGATGAACAGCATGATTACCATGGATACGCTTTTCGCTTACCTCCGCGGTCATCTGGAAGCGCGCGGAGTCGTTCGACAACTGCAGCAGATTCAAGCGGATAAGTCCTCGAAGGCAGGCGCGAGCCTGGAGCCCATCTTCAACAAGGAATTCGTCTGCCCTGCCATTGCGGATTTTTTCCTCGAAGAGCATCGGCACGCGCTGGGCCTTACGGATGAGCAAATCAGATCCGGGCTCGGTGCCGAGGGATCAGTGGACATGCCGAATCACACGTTCACCCCGAGCCTTGGTCGCGACTACTTCTTTACCAAGGGGCAGGTGCTGAAGACAAAGCCACCCGCTGGATGGTTTGACCCCGAAAAGCTGACCTCTTATCGCTCTTACGCTGATTTTGCCGTTCGCCGTCCATTGCCCCTCTCCCTCGTGGGCGAGCTCAAGTACGAACACCAGGCCAAAAGTCGTGAAAAGTCGATCGGCGTCATTTACGAAGTAACGCGGCAATGCGTGTTCTATCTCGGAGCGTTCGGACAGGCCTACGACGCCGCAGTCGCCCTCATCGCCGACGCAACCGAAGGGCATCTCGTCTACAACACATTCGAGGAGTTCCCGCCAGCCTTGCGCCGTCGCTACGGCGCCGAAAACCGCCTGTTCATGCTCATCCTACGGTTGAACTGACGGCTTATCGGCAATGGTTACGGTGAGCTTCCCACCGTCGTTTACTTCGGCCACTCTCACTAAGCCCTGCGCCAGCTCTCTGCAAAAAACTACTATTCATGAACTGTTTTTGGGAACGAACATCCATTACTCTCTCTGACGAAGCTACTTGCCGAGGAGCCAGAACATGGCCAATTCGATCGTCTCGAAAATCAAAATGAGCGCAAAGGCGGGAACCCGGATTCCCAAGCCCGAATCGGAGAACGCGTTTGTCGTCAAGGGATGGGGAACCAGGAGATCTGAGCCCGCACTGATTTATTACATACCGAATCACCAAAATCCAAGTCGCCCCCATCAAAAGGGAATTACCGAATCGGAATTCGAGAAAGCTTGTCGGCAAGTTCTGAAGTCTGGCGAACTCACCTCAAAGTGGTTCAACGAGAATCTTGCCGAGTGTGCCACGGAGGGTTCATGTAATTTCACGACTCTCGGCGGCATATTCGAGCTGATCGGATTGGTCGAGCACGCCGAGCGCGGCCGTTACCGGGTAGTCAGTGAGGAATGAATTCGAGGCGCAGTATTGACACTGCGCCCAGCACGCCCGTTAGACGAACACAGGAGTGATGCATGAAATGTCTTAATTATTGGGGTTGGAGATTTACCAGCCGATTCGTTGCGTGAAACATGGATAATTTTCAGCGCGTCGGATCAGTCAGCAACGCACATATCGGTCGCGAATTCGAACGGTGTGCGATCAAGGCGCTGGCAAGCCACGGAATCCATGTAGTGGAAAATTTCTCCGTTGATGTCGGTGTCGAAAACACAACAAAGCCGCATGCTTTCGATCTGGGTTCTAATGAGCCTCCTGTTCTCGTTGAATGCAAGTCTCATCGCTGGACGTCTGGGGGTAATGTGCCCAGTGCCAAACTTACGGTGTGGAACGAGGCGATGTACTACTTCGCATGCAGTCCCAGCGAATACCGGAAGATTCTGTTTGTATTACGGGATGAACGGAAGCGCACAGGAGAGACTTTAGCGGAATACTATGCGAGAACGTACCGGCACCTTATTCCGCCGGATGTAGAAATTTGGGAATACGATGAATCGAGAAAGGCTGCTGTGATCGTTCCCCTACGCGGCCAAACCTGACGAAAACGTCGCATATATAGACAGTTGCTGACTGACCTGGAATTGGAGTTCTGGAAACTCCTGAACCTCTGGAATTCCGCTTGGCCGGCAAACAAAACCAACCGTCAGTCAATGTACTTCCAGGTATCTGCTCCGTCGAGTAGCCGGATACGCACGGACGCGATGGCGCTTGGCTCGAAGTTGCGCGCGTTGACGCCAAATTTGCTGTCTTCCTTTTATTACAGGCGTTCCGATGGAACGGTTAAGAGCGAGGTAAGCAGTTACCACAACGCGTTGCGGCGGTCGCTCTTGAAACTGTATTCCTCAACGGCCGCCACTGATTTTGGACCCCTCAGCCAAAAGGCCGTTCGCGGAAAAATGATGGAGGCCAGCTGGTGTCGAAAAACCATCAATGATCAGGTTGCCCTCCCGCTCAGATGCCACAGACCGCCTGCCAACAACCAGACTTTCAGCGCAGCTTCCGTCGCGAAGATCAATCGCAATCCAACGCAATCGCATACGCGAATCGAGGTACAGCACCCTCGGTGCCACCCTGGGGCAAAACCCGCCCGATCAACAGCGGAATCAGACCGCCGGCTTAGCGGCCCAGCATGCGCGCCAATCGCCCCGATATTTCGTGATAATCCACCAGTTCCTCACGCATCTGCTTCTTAAACAACGGTGCCGTGATAATGCTGCTCGTCGGCGACACGGCCCGGCGAACGTCAATCGGCAGATCGCTCCCCAGGTCAGGCGCCGCTCCAACCTGCCGTGGCGTCGATTCAACCAGGTACGCCTCAAAACTGTGCGAAACGTGCACGCGGTCGCTCAAAAACGGCTTCTTGTCGCCGCAGAACCGCGCCAGGATCGTCTTCAAAATCGAGCAGTGATCCAACACGATCTCCGTCCCCTTCCCCGCCGCCGTCCACGGAGACACCACAAACGTCGGCACACGCACGCCGTAAGGCACCTTCACCGTGCGATCCGTCGAAACCAATTGCGGCAAGTCCCCCGCAAGCATGTCCAGCAGTTCCGCATGCAAATGCAACCCATGCAACACACCTCCAGGCCCGCCGTGCGGCGGAGGGGGCGGCGGCGGAGGGGGTGAAGATCCATCACTGATCGTGCCCGCCACATGGCCGGGATCAAACAAATCCGGCAGTGGAGACTCAAACACATCTGCAATCGGCGGGATCACATGGTCGTACAATCCGCCATGTTCATCGTACGTGATGATCAGCATCGTTTTCGCCCATACGTCCGGGTTGGCCGTCAGTGCCGCGTAGACGCGCTTGATAAACGACTGCCCGCGGAACATGTCCGCGTCCGGATGATCATCATCCTCCGGATGGTGGTGCATCGCCGGCTCAATAACGACCACCGACGGCACATTGCCCACAACAAAATCATGCTCCAGATCCGCGAGCGGCCGGATGTTCACATTATCTCCCGCATACCGCGCGAACATCCGCAACATCGTCACCGAAGGCACCGACTCATAGACCCGCCAGCTCACCCCCTCACGCGTCAGTACATCGTTGATCGTCAGTGCCCGCGACAGCAGAAAATTGTCCCCATCATTGTTATCCAAGATCGGGAACCCATACCGGTCGTACTGCACATCGCCCGCCAGGGAAAACATCCGGTTGGGCAGCGTCGGCCCCGGATGCGAGCAATAGTACGTGTCACAAAATGCATAGTTCTCCGCCAGGAAGGCGTACATCGGCAGATCATTCACCGGCTGCTGCGTGTTCGGATCAATCACGCCCGCGTCCTTCTCGTAATACCGCAGCACATCGAACGGCACCACGAAATCCTTCCCATACGGATCGTTCTCAAGCTTCCGCCTGCGGAAGTTATTGATAAACCCACCCGGATCATTGATGCGCTTTCCACCAGGTCCCTCAATCTGATCCTTCATCTGCTCCGTGACATCTTCAAGCTCATGCCCAACACCCTTTGGCAGCCGCGTGCGCAAATTGCGCGGATTCAACGGGAACGCGGACAACCGCATCGGCTGCACCGGCGGATTTTGGTCGAAAAACACCCCCGGCCGATTCGCCGGCGGGGGCGGCGGCCGAAACAGCTCCGCCCGCTCATTCACCTTCTGTATCAGCTCCGGCGTCCACCCCTCCTCCTTCACATTCGGATCCGTCGGCCGCAGCGACCGATACCCCAGCACGTGGTCATACGAGCGATTCTCCATCATCACCACGACAATATGATCGATCTTGCTTTTAAGATTCTCCGCCGCCCATGTATCCCCCAGCGTCCGCGGCATAAAGCCCGTGTGCCCAATCGCCTCTTCCATCAACGTCCGCCCAATCGCGCCCGCATAGTTCCGCCGCGGCTTCGGATCCGGCTCCAACGGAGCAACATACTCAAACACCACCTCATCGCCCTCGAATTTTGTCGGCAGGTGATTCACATGCGCGCCCAACAGCGTCATGAAAATGCGCGGCGCCAGCGTCGGATCCTCAAACAATTTCTTCACGCCATCGCTGAATCCCCCATTGACATAATTCTCCACCGCCTCATCGACGGCCGCCACACTCAGCGATCCCCCGATAAGCCCGGCGCCCGCGCCAATGATCGCGCCGAGGGGCCCCCCGATACCGCCGCCGGCACCCGCACCGGCCGCCGTCACCAACGCTATCCACGCAACAATCGCTCCGGTTTTTAAATCAATGTCGAACGGTTTGTCAGGCACCCACGAAACCACCCGCGGCGTGCCATCCGGGTCGATCTGCAACCCCACTTCAACTTCCACCTTCCCGCCGTTGGCCTTTGCCGTCGCAAGCGTCAGGTCGTGCCCAACTACCTTCACCTGCCCCTCCACTCCCACCGAAATGCGCACCGCCGGCGTGTTGGGCGTCAAATGTTGCGCCCGCCCCACCGATATCCGGATCGACGTCGTCTTCAACGAGCTCACATCCACCCGCGCCCCGTATCCAATGTCAGACTCGCGGTCAAACAGCACCAGATCCGTGTTCGCGTTCACATCCGTAGGCTGCCCCGTCGCCTTCAGCCGCGAGTCCAGCAGATCAAACATGTCAATCGTTTCCGCGGAAGCCACATCCGAAATCGTCAGTACCGCCTTCGCACGGTCCCCCTTGTTGACCCCCCTAAATGTCAAAAACGTCCCATCCGCCCCAAAGATCCGCTGAATACGCGACTCCAGCACCGCCGTATTGATCCGCGTCGACCCCACCACCGATGCCGACACCATGTGCCTTCCGAACGCCACGCCGCCCAGTAGTGACGTCACCTCCAGCGTCCATGGCCGCGCCTTCCCCGCCGCATCCCGCGAGCGACCCAGCACCGTCAACGGAATCGCGCACCGCAGCACGTCCCCATTACTTTTCGCAAACTCCGCACCATTGGGATCTACCAGCCGCATCGAACCTCGCCACGGCAGCGGTGGAAAACTTGACCGCGACACCTTCGCCACAAAGTCCCCTACCCGATACAGGTCAAACGTGAATCGCATCGGGCCGCGCTCAACCTCCGTCCGCGGCACCAGCGGCCCAGCACTCAATGACGCCACCGTCTCCGTGACCCCCAGGTTCAATGCCCCCTTCGGTTCGGTCACGCTCTCGTTCAGCGCCGCCACCGGCTGATACGTCCGGCTCGTCCCCGAAAGCGTGAACGACCACGGCCGCGAAGCGCCCCGAACCGTGCGAAATTTTTTCAGGTCCGCCAGCGTCACTTCATTACGCGTGAACACCTGCCCGTTCGGATCAAGGATCCGCAGGTTAAGTGGAATCGCCTCGACCGTCACCTGCACGCCATTGTGCAACGGGTGCGGCACAGGGTCGGGCAACGGATGCCCCCCCAACCCTCCTCCCGTCGGATCATCAATCCCGTGCGGTGGCGGAGGCGGCTGCGTGCTGGGCGTGTCAATCCGCATCGAGTGCCGCACCGACGCCGTGGCTTCCCGCTGCAATCGCCCCGGATGCAGCACCAGAAACTTCCCCTGGGCCGCCACCGTAAAGAAAAACCCCTGTGCCGTGTCCTGCTTGACAAGGTCCAGCGGCTGCGACACCAACACATGTTCAAGTGTAAATGGCATGACGACCTCCTGTCTCAGTTGAAAAAGCTGTAACCCCAACCCGCGGGATTGTACCTACGCGCGCCGCCACTTGGAATGCTAAAAACCAAACGCACACACAACGCACACACAATTTCGCCCACCTCACTCTCCCACCGCACCCCAAAAAATGATCGGCATTTTGTTCGCTCCCCCGCCAACCGTGGCATCGGCGCCCCCGCCGATGTCCCCGCACCCGCAAAGCGATCCAACAGTACCGTAGCGTCAGCGAAGGCAGCGACATACGGGAATGCAGTTGAAGCATGAGCAACTCCCCAGAGTATAAGAAGTATAAACCACCTTTTTCCGGATTCAGGCCAGTATAGACACTTGCTGACGGACTTGGAATTTGAGTTCTGGAGGCTCCTGACCTCTGGAATTCCGCTTGGCTGGCAAACAAAACCAACCGTCAGTCCATGTACTTCCAGGTATCTGCTCCGTCGAGTAGCCGGATACGCACGGACGCGATGGCACCGGGCTCGAAGTTGCGCGCGTTGACGCCAAATTTACTGTCTGCCTTTGACGGAATGCGCTCCCAGTGCGTGACGCAACCGCAGTTACGACACCTCACGAACTTCAAGGTCTCGTCGCCCCAGACATAATCGGTGGTCGCTCCCCTTGCGGCGATGACACGGACATCCTTGGCCTTGTAGTAGGCCCAGAGCGTCCCATAGCGCCTGCAGATGGAGCAATTGCAGTTGGTCAGGCTGCGTGGCTTGCGCGGTACCTCTACTCTTACTACGCCACAATGGCAGCTTGCGGTCAGCATTTCGGTTCAGCGCTTGAGTTTCTTGCGCAAATGCTCCAGGGCCTGCAACTGGGCAACGGCTTCTGCCAGCTTGGCCTGTGCCTCCGCCACTTCCATTTCGCCGCTGCGGTCCTGCAGTTCGCGTTCGGCTTCGTCCTTGGCGCGCTGCGCCGCGGCTTCGTCGAGGTCGTCGGCGCGCACGGCGGTGTCGGCCAGCACGGTGACGATGTGCGGCTGGATTTCGATGATGCCACCGCCGACGAAGAAGAACTGCTCTTCGCCCTGCTCGTCCACCACGCGCACCGGACCGGGTTTGAGTTGCGTGATCAGCGGCGTATGCCGCGGGTAAATACCCAACTCGCCGGCCACCCCGGTGGCGAACACCTGGACAGCGCGTCCGGACCAGATTTCCTCATGGGCCGAGACGATGTCACATTGGATGGTTTTGCTCATGGCTTATTCAATACTCAGGCGGCTTCTTTCGTAGTCATCGCGGCGTGCTTGGCCACGGCTTCCTCGATCCCGCCGACCATGTAAAAGGCCTGCTCGGTGAGGTGGTCGTATTCGCCGTCGACGATGCCCTTGAAGGCGCGGATGGTGTCTTTGAGGCTGACGTATTTGCCGGGGGAACCGGTAAAGGTTTCGGCCACGAAGAACGGCTGCGACAGGAAGCGCTGTACTTTACGCGCCCGCGCCACGGTTTGGCGGTCTTCTTCCGACAGCTCATCCATGCCGAGGATGGCGATGATGTCTTTCAGTTCCTTGTAGCGTTGCAGCACCCCCTGCACGGCACGCGCCACTTCGTAATGCTCGACGCCGATCAGGTTCGGGTCCAGCAGGCGTGAAGTGGAATCCAGCGGATCCACCGCCGGGTAAATGCCCTGCTCGGCGATATTGCGGCTCAGCACCAGGGTTGCATCGAGATGCGCGAAGGTGGTGGCTGGCGACGGGTCGGTCAAGTCATCGGCCGGCACATAGACCGCCTGGAACGAGGTGATGGAACCGGTCTTGGTGGTGGTGATGCGTTCCTGCAGCAAACCCATTTCCAGCGCCAGCGTCGGCTGGTAACCCACCGCTGACGGCATACGGCCCAGCAGCGCCGATACCTCGGTGCCGGCCAGGGTGTAACGGTAGATGTTGTCGATGAACATCAGTACGTCACGGCCTTCGTCACGGAACTCTTCGGCCATGGTCAGGCCGGTCAGGGCCACGCGCAGGCGGTTGCCGGGCGGCTCGTTCATCTGGCCATAGACCAGCGCCACTTTGTTGAGCACGTCGGCGTCTTTCATTTCGTGGTAGAAGTCGTTGCCTTCGCGGGTGCGCTCACCCACGCCGGCGAATACCGAGTAGCCGCTGTGCTCGATGGCGATGTTACGGATCAATTCCATCAGGGCCACGGTCTTGCCCACACCGGCGCCGCCGAACAGGCCGATTTTACCGCCCTTGGCGATGGGCATGATCAGGTCGATCACCTTGATGCCGGTTTCCAGCACATCGTTGCCACCGGCCTGCTCTTCATAGCTGGGCGGCTTGCGGTGAATGGGCATGCGCTTGCTTTCGCCGATGGGGCCGGCTTCATCGATCGGCCGCCCCAATACGTCCATCACCCGCCCCAGGGTTTTCTCACCCACCGGCACCATGATGGCAGAGCCGCTGTCGCTGACTTTCAGGCCACGCTTGAGGCCATCGGTGGAACCCAGCGCAATGGTCCGCACCACGCCGTCACCCAGCTGCTGCTGCACTTCCAGCGTGATCTCGGTACCGTCCACCTTCAGGGCATTGAATATCCTGGGCATGGAATCGCGCGCAAACTCCACGTCTACGACGGCGCCAATTACCTGCACAATTGATCCTGCACTCATTTAACTCGCTCCATTCACATGGGGTCGACCCCAAATAAGCTTACACTGCCGCCGCACCACTCACGATCTCCGATATTTCCTGCGTAATCGATGCCTGGCGGGCCTTGTTGTAGGCCAGTTTCAGTTCGCCGATCAAATCAGTCGCGTTGTCGGTTGCGCTCTTCATGGCGATCATGCGCGCGGCATGCTCGGACGCCAGGTTTTCCAATACCGCCTGGTAGACCAAGGCCTCGATATAACGCACCAGTACCGAGTCCAGCAGGGTCTCGGCGTCCGGCTCGTAGATGTAGTCCCAGATATCCCGCACTTCTTCATCGTCGCTCTCGGGCAGCGGCAGCAACTGCTCGATCACCGGTTTTTGCGCCATCGTGTTGATGAAATCGTTGTACACGATGTACACCCGGTCGACCTGGCGATCGCGGTAGGCATCCAGCATGGTTTTTATCACGCCGATCAAGTCGGCTATTTGCGGCTTCTCGCCCAGCTGGCTGGCGTGCGCTGCAATCTCGACTTTCACATTCTTGAAAAACGCAAAGGCCTTTTTGCCCAGCGTGACCATGCTGATTTCGGCGCCCTGGCCTTTCCATTCGCTCATGTTTCTCAGCACCAGCTTGAACAGGTTGCTGTTCAGTCCCCCGCATAAACCGCGATCGGTGGAGACAATGATGTAACCTACTTTTTTCACATCGGCATGAACCAGGGTGAAAGGATGACGGTATTCCGGGTTGGCCTTGCCCAGATGGCCGACAATGCGGCGCATCATGCGCGCATAGGGCCGCGTCGCCTTCATCAGCGCCTGCGATTTGCGAATTTTGCTGGCTGAGACCATCTCCAGCGCCGAAGTCACCTTTTTGGTGTTTTCGATGCTCTTGATCTGGCCGGTAATTTCCTTGCCGCCTGACATGTTCTCGCTCCGAACGGGGTCAGAGTAAAGGGTCAGAGTGTGCGTGCTTTCGGGACAGCATCATCGATGATTCCTTGATTGACTCTGACCCTTTACTCTGACCCCACCTTTTGCTCACCAGCTGCCGCTGGTCTTGAACGCCGCGACCGCAGCCTTGAGCTGCTGCTCGAGATCATCGTTCCAATTGCCGCCGTCGAGCGTTTCCATCAGCGCTGTTTGCGTGGACTTCATCGAGTCCAGCAGCGCCGCCTCAAACGCGCCGATCTTTTTCAATTCGATGTCGTCCATGAAACCACGATCGACGGCGAACAGCGCAACCGCCATCTGCCCCACCGACATGGGACTGTACTGCGCCTGTTTCATCAGTTCCGTTACCCGCTGACCGCGCTCCAGCTGGGACCGCGTGGCGTCGTCGAGATCGGATGCGAACTGCGCAAATGCAGCCAGTTCGCGGTATTGCGCCAATGCCAGGCGGACACCACCGCCCAGCTTCTTGATCACCTTGGTCTGGGCCGCGCCACCCACCCGGGAAACGGAAAGTCCGGCATGCACGGCCGGGCGGATACCGCCATTGAACAAATCGGTTTCCAGGAAGATCTGCCCATCGGTGATGGAAATCACGTTGGTCGGAACGAAAGCGGATACGTCACCGGCCTGGGTTTCGATGATGGGTAGGGCGGTCAGCGAGCCGGTTTTTCCCTTGACCTTGCCGGCGGTGAATTTCTCCACGTAGTCCACGTTGACTCGCGCCGCGCGTTCCAGCAGGCGGGAGTGCAGGTAGAATACGTCACCCGGATAGGCTTCCCGGCCGGGCGGACGACGCAACAGCAGGGATATCTGGCGATACGCCCAGGCCTGCTTGGTCAGATCGTCATAAATGATCAGCGCGTCTTCCCCGCGATCACGGAAGTACTCTCCCATCGTGCAACCGGAATAGGGTGCGATGTACTGCATCGCAGCCGAATCGGAAGCCGAGGCATTGACCACCACGGTGTGCTCCATGGCGCCGTGTTCTTCCAGCTTGCGCACCACGTTGGCCACGGTCGACTGCTTCTGGCCGATGGCGACATAAATACATTTGATGCCGGACCTCGCCTGGTTGATGATGGTATCAATGGCGATTGCCGATTTACCGATCTGGCGGTCGCCGATGATCAACTCGCGCTGGCCGCGTCCGATCGGCACCATCGCGTCGATGGATTTCAGTCCGGTCTGCACCGGCTGATCCACCGATTTGCGCCAGATGACGCCGGGCGCCACTTTTTCGATCGGTGCGAAACCGTCGTTCTTGATCGGGCCCTGGCCATCGATCGGGTTACCCAGTGCGTCTACGACGCGGCCCAGCAGGCCCGGCCCGTGCGGCACTTCGAGAATACGCCCGGTGCATTTGACCGTGTCGCCCTCGGTGATGTGTTCGTAGTCGCCCAGGATGACCGTGCCGACCGAATCCCGCTCCAGGTTGAGCGCCAGGCCGAAGGTGTTGCCGGGAAATTCGATCATTTCGCCCTGCATGGCGTCTTCCAGGCCATGAACGCGCGCGATACCGTCGGAGACACTCACCACCGTGCCTTCGTTGCGCGTTTCGGCGGAGATGTTCAGCTGCTCGACGCGTTGTTTGATCAACTCGCTGATTTCAGATGGATTCAGTGTAGCTTGCATTGTTTTCTTCCTGTTGGATCGCGGTTTTCAATCGCGACCGGCAATTCAAAAATCTGTTATTCCACAAGCCCGCATAATGCATGAAGGCGGACCTGTAATTGAAAATATTTATCAATATTCATAAAGACAGCTCCAAATATCGCAAATTATCGTGGTTACGGTTTGTCCTATCCGGTTTTGCACTGCATCTGGCTGCACATTTCGGCCGATCCCTCTCAACCCATAGCTACCGCTATGGGTTTTCGAGCGATCGACCAAACTGTTTTGCCAGCTGCACTGCAAATTCCGGATCCTTCATGCATTATGCGGGCTAGCGTGACAGGGCATTGCCCAACTTGTTCAGCCGTCCGCGCAATGAGCCGTCGATGACCTGGTCGCCGGCATAGATCAAAGCGCCGCCCAGCACGCCGGGGTCGATCTCGCTGGCCAGCTCGATGGCGCATTGAAAACGCCGCGCCAGGGCTGCGCTCATGCGCGCCACCTGGTCTTCACTCAGCGCGATGGCCGCAACCACCCGCACCTGCAGGCGTTGTTCCGCTGCCTGCTTCAGGCGCTGGAATAAAGCGGTAATTTCCGGCAGCAAGGGCAAGCGGTGGTTTTCCCCCAAAACAGCGAGGAACGAGTTGAAGCGCTCGTCGAATTGGCTGGCGGCCACCGCCGCCAGCAAACCGACGGCTTGCGCCGGGGAAACCAGTGGACTGTCCAGTGTTGCCGCAACCCGTTCATCGCTGGCGAGCTGGCTGGCCAGGGTCAGCATGGCCAGCCATTGAGGCAGTCCCGCAGTGCCCTGACCACTGCCTTGCGCCAGGCCGAAAGCGGCCTTGGCGTAGGGACGTGCCAGCGTGATTCGACTGCTCATGCTCAGATCTCGGCGATCAGTTCATCGAGCAACTTGCGGTGAACATCAGCGTCGATTTCTTTTTCCAGCAAACGCGCAGCGCCCAGCACCGCGAGACTCGCCACCTGGGCCCTGAGGGCTTCCCGCGCCTGATTGGCCGACTGGGCGATGTCTGCTTCGGCGGCCGTCACCTGGCGTTTGCGCTCGGTTACCGCTTCTTCCTTGGCCTGATCCAGAATCTGGCCATGGCGCTGGTTGGCTTGCTCGATGATCTCACCGGCTTTTTCACGGGCCAGGCGGATCTCTTCACCGGCCTTGGTTTTGGCTGCTTCAAGTTCTTTTTCCGCGCGTTCGGAAGCAGCCAGGCCTGCGGCAATTTTTTCCCGTCGCTCGTCCATGGCCTTTCAACAGCACCGGCCAGATGAACTTCATGCAGAACCACACGAAGATCATCATCGCGATCGACTGTAAAAACAACGTGGCATTCAGATTCATGCCTTAACCTCGTTCAGATGGTTTTGTCTTCAAGGGGGAGCAGCAAGGCCACTCAGCCCCGAATTACCCGCCCAGAGCGCTTTGCAGCTGGCCGACAAAGGGGTTGGCAAAAGTGAAGAACAGCGCAATGCCCACGCCGATCATCGCCACCGCGTCCAGCAAACCAATAGCCAGGAAGAATTTACCCTGCAGCATCGGCGCCAGTTCCGGCTGGCGCGCTGAACCTTCCAGCAGGCGCCCGCCGAGAATCCCCACACCAATGCCAACGCCCAGCGCACCCAGGCCGATTAACAGGCCAACGGCGATTGCGGTCATACCAATTACAGTTTCCATCGATCACTCCCGTGCTCAGAGATTGTTAATGTCTGTCCATAAACGGGCATCCCAGCCCGTTATGGAATCGCGAAGCAAAAACGTGGTTTTGCTTCGCTCTCATTTTCAATGAATACGTCATTGAAAATGGCGGCACTTCCATGTGCCGCGTTAGCGTGCATCCATCATCCATTTCCGGATCCGCTTTGTTAATACACAACACATGAAACCGTCTTGTCGATCAATGGTGTTCCTGCGCCATGCTCAGGTACACGATGGTCAACATCATGAAAATAAAGGCTTGCAGCGTGACGATGATCAAGTGGAACACCGCCCAGCCAAAATGCATCAATTGCCCGCCCAGGAAGGCCAGGCCACCAACCAGCAACATTTCCGCAAACAGGAACAACCAGGTCCTGCCATTGCTCAGCTTGCCTTTCAGGTTCAACCACAAGGTGGCGAATACAGCAAGCATGGCCACGACCCAGAACCAGGCGGGGATGTGCTCACCGAACATCGAGCTCAGTCCGGAAGCCACCAGTCCGGTACCAGCGGTAAATACCAGTGCAATCAGGATGAAGATCAACTCACCGGCATACAGGTTGCCAAACAATCGCAAGCCCAGAGAAACCGGCTTGGCAAACAAGGAAACCAGTTCCAGCAGCAGATTGAAGGCCATCATGAAAGGCCAGACGGCCTTGGGCATGCCCAGCTCTTTCGGATTCAATGGGTTCATTACCAACTCACCGAGAAAGCCACCGACGCCCTTGCAACGAATGCTGTAAACAATGATCAGCATGAACACAGCGATGGCCATACCCATCGTGGCATTCACATCCGTGGTCGGCACCACTTTCTGGTAGTGCACGCCGGCGGAAGTCGCCATCGATGGCAGCCAGTCCACCGGGATCAGGTCCATGAAGTTCATGAAGAAGATCCACACGAACAGGGTCAGCGCCAATGGCGCGATCAAGCGGCTGGTGCCATGAAAAGACTCGCGCACGCTGGTATCGACGAATTCGACAATGGTCTCAATCGCCGCCTGGAAGCGTGAAGGGACACCGGAGTTGGCCTTGCTGGCGACGCTGCGAAACAGCAGGAAAAAGATCACGCCCAGCAGCAGGGACCAGAACATGGTATCGACATTGACCGCCCAAAAACCCATGGCCGTGGCTTCTGCCGGCGAATGGGCGAACCCCCAGGCGCCCTCCGGCGTTTTGCCAAAGGTCAGGTTCTGCAGGTGATGCTGAATGTAGCCCGCTTGGGTGATTTCTTCACTGCCGCCAGACATGTTCCAATCCCATGTTCCAATCCCTTAGTTTCCGTTTTTACGTCCCCACCCGGGACTTATGTTCAAAAGCCCGGAATTCAAGCACCGGCGAGTGCCAGACCCCGTGATTCAGCGTATGGCTTTGGCCAGGCCAATCCAGCTCGTCGCCAGCACGGTCAGCATGCCGGTGAAAAACCAAACCGGTGCCAGCGGCCTGATCCAGATAAACACCAGCGCGCAGAGCAAACCTGTCAACACCAACTTGCCGAATTCCGCCACGGCCGCTGCACGCAAAAACGCCGCACTGCTGGCGCCAATCTTGCGGCCCACCAGCACGGTGAAAAGCAAGCCAGGCAAGTACACCGCCAAACTGCCGCACAGTGATGAATAAGCAGCAACCGGCCCGATCAGCAGCAATACAAACGCCAGCGCGATTGCGACCAGGGTCTGCACGCGCAAAGCCACAGCCAGCGCGCGCGCAGTTGCTTCAGCGTAAGCGGCCTGACGTTCCAGCCGGCCTTGCCCCGGGAACTCATCGGGCTGCTGCTTCATCTGCATTCCTGCGCGCCTTCAGCAATAGCCGCGTTTTACCTTTTTCGCACTTATTTTGAGGTGCGTTCGAAGATAAACCGCGGCAAAAGACCGGGCATTTTAACACCCCCCTGTTGCCAACGGCAATTCATCGGCGGGTATTTTTCCGCCGTGAGTGGTCTTGTGCCAAACGAAAGGCGCTCGGCGTCGTTCACGGGCCCGACTCCCGGGCTCACCGGCCCTTCGGGCTTCCCTCGCAGCCCGACTGTCTTCAGCGGTCGGCCTTACAGGGCATCCTCGGCAATTGCTCCTGCATTGCCCTACCTTCTGCATCTGACCTCCATGGATGGATGAAATGCAAGAGGGTTGTCGGGAACAACCCTTGCCCTGCAGTCGTGCCCTGAGCGCCGTTTTTTTACTGCCGTCATGCCAGACTGCCATAGGCACGTCTGGCATCCAGAACAGCCGCTCAACGCAGACTGGATCCCACGCGCCTGCTGCCGCAGGCGCCGGGATGACGTCGTTATTTGCTTTACTGTCGTCATGCCAGACTGCCATAGGCACGTCTGGCATCCAGAACAGCCATTCAACGCAGACTGGATCCCACGCGCCTGCTGCCGCAGGCGCATGAGATGACGTCGTTAAAGGAAATCCTGATGGGATGACCCTCATTAAGTGATAGGGCCATAGTGTCCGGGAACGGATGCCCTGGGCGGGCCGCCGAGCTGGGTTGCAGTCTTATCCCGGGTTCTTCAAGTGTGCTGGAAGTCTATTCGTCGTCCAGATGCAAATGACCCAGAATACCTTCCAGTTCATCAGCATCGTTGTAGCTGATAACGAGCTTGCCTTTGCCGGAAGCCAGGTGCTGTATCCTGACTTTGGCGCACAGCGATTCTTCCAGGCGGTTCTGCAGCCGCTGGATATCGGGATCGGGTCTGCCGGCCGGTTTTTTCGCGGGTTGCTGCAGACGTTTTACCAGGGCCTCGGTGTCGCGCACCGACAGTTTGCGGTTGATCACTTCGCGCGCGGCCTGCAACTGCAGGTCGGCCGCCAGTGACAACAGCGCCCGGGCATGGCCCATTTCGATCAGGCGCCCGTCCACCATGTCCTTGACCTCCTGCATCAACTCCAGCAGGCGCAACAGGTTCGACACGGCAGCCCGCGAGCGGCCAACGGCGTCGGCGGCTTGTTGGTGGGTCATGCGGAACTCGTCGATCAGCCGGCGCAGGGCGGCAGCTTCTTCCAGCGGGTTGAGGTCTTCACGTTGAATGTTTTCGATCAGGGACATGGCCACGGTGACTTCGTCCGCAACATCACGCACGACCGCCGGTATGGTATCGAGTCCGGCTAATTGCGCCGCCCGCCAACGGCGTTCACCGGCGATCAATTCATACTGGCCCGGCTCCGTTTCCCGTACCACTACCGCTTGCACCACACCCTGGGCGCGAATCGAACTGGCCAGCTCTTCGAGTTTGCCGGCGTCAAAAACAGAACGGGGCTGATAGCGCCCGGGCCGGATAACGTCCAGCGGCAGATGGCGCAATTCATCGCGCGATGTTTTCTGGTTTACCTGGCGCAGCGTCGTCTGGCTCAGCATGGAACTGAGATTTCGACCGAGCGCGGGTTTTTTTCGTGTGCTCATGGCAATCAATCTTTAAGTTTTTTACCGTAACGCCGCAGCATCTCTCCGGCCAGGCCAAGATAGGCCAAAGCACCCTTGGAGCCCGGATCATAGAACATCACCGGCAATCCGTAACTGGGCGCCTCGGCGATCCTGACGTTGCGCGGCACGATGGTACGGTAGACCTGTTCGCCGAAATGTTCCAACAACTGATCGGATACCGCCGAGGAAAGATTGTTACGGACATCGAACATGGTCCGCAACAAGCCTTCGATCTCCAGGTCAGGATTGACGCTGGCACGAACCTGATCGACGGTGTCAATCAAGGCGGTAAGACCTTCCAGTGCATAATATTCGCACTGCATCGGAATCAGCACGCTGTTAGCTGCCGCAAGCGCATTGAGCGTGAGAATATTCAATGAAGGCGGGCAATCGATGATGATCCAGTCATACTCACCGCAGACCGGTTGCAGCGCCCGCTTGAGCGCGAACTCCCGTTCCTCCTGCTGCAGCAAGCTTACCTCCGCAGCCGTCAGGTCGCTGTTGGAGGGCAACAGGTCCAGGCCCAGCTCCGGCAGCTGAAACCGGCCCTGCTCGATACTGTGACTGCCGAGCAGCACCTCGTAAGCCGAAACCAGGAGGCTGCGCGGATTCACGCCGCAACCCACCGTGGCATTGCCCTGCGGATCCAGATCGAACAACAGTACGCGGTTTTTCGTGCTGGCCAGCGCCGCGGCGAGGTTGACACAGGTCGTGGTTTTACCCACACCTCCTTTCTGATTGGCCACGGCAATGCAACGCATCTCAGCTTATCCTGAGCGAATGAAGCGCGTAGCCAGGCTCTGGCGGCAGCGGAAGCAATTGGAACGACATACGGGTCAGTCAACCAGACTCATGCGGTGAGAGACATCATGACGAGGTGGCGTTGCTCATGCAATCCCGGCACGGAAAGTTTTTCCACGCGGTCAACGCGGATCCAGCCGGGCAGCGCGGCAATCTCCTCAGCGGGATAACGTCCTTTCATGGCCAGCAATTTCGACTCCGGTCCCAGCAGGTGGCGGGCGGCAGCGGCATATTGCGCCAGGCTGGATAACGCCCGACTGATTACACATGCCATCTTCAGCTGCGGCGCATAGCGCTCCAGGCGTTGTTGCAGCGGGTGAATATTGGCCAGTCCGAGTTCACGCCGGACCTGGCGCAGAAAGCGGATCCTTTTGCCGGCGCTGTCCAGCAGGGTCACCTCCAGCCCGGGCCGCATGATCGCCAGTGGCACCCCGGGCAAGCCGGCGCCAGTCCCGGCATCGAGCAAGGACTCCGTGTGCAGCCAGGGCAATACCGACAGGGAATCCAGCACGTGGCGGGCCACCATCTCATGCGGTTGGCGCACGGCGGTCAGGTTATAAGCCTGATTCCAGCGTGTGAGGAGGTCCAGGTACGCCAGTAAGCGATCGCACGCTTCCACGCCCGGTTCCTCTCCCAGCAGTGTGTGACAGCCGGCAAGCAGCGCTGACACCCGGTCGCTATGGTCGGCTGCTGCGTTCAAATGGACAGGTCCAGTTCCTCCGCCCGGTGACAGGCAATCCAGTCACCGTTTTCCATGCGCCGCAATGCCGGCACATCGGCCTGACAGCGTTGCACCAGGTAAGGGCAACGGTTGTGGAAAATGCAGCCCCGCGGCGGATTGAACGGCGAGGGCATATCGCCCTTGAGCCAACCGTCCCGGATCGAGTCCCTGGCCAGCCTGGGGTCCGCAACCGGCACCGACTTCATCAAAGCACGGGAGTAGGGGTGATAGGGCCGCCGGTACAATGCGGTCTTGTCCGCCAGCTCCATGCTGCGCCCCATGTACATCACCATCACGCGATCGCTGATATGCCGCACGATGGAAAGATCGTGGGCAATAAAGATCAGCGCCAGACCCAGTTTCTTTTGCAGATTACGCAACAGGTTGACAATCTGGGCCTGAATGGAAACATCCAGCGCACTGACAGGTTCATCACAGATCAGCAGCTTGGGATTCAGCACCAGGGAACGGGCTATACCAATGCGTTGGCACTGACCGCCCGAAAACTCATGCGGGTAACGATTGACCTGGCTCGGCAACAGCCCCACCATTTTCATCATGCCGCGGGCACGTTCCTCGACCTGCAAACTCTCCATGTGCGGATAAAACGTCCACAAGGGCTCGGCGATGATGGCGCCCGCCGTCATGCGGGGATCGAGGGAAGCGATGGGATCCTGGAAGACGATCTGCAGCTCTTTACGCTTGTGACGCATCTGCTCGGCATCCAGTTGGGTGAGGTCTTCCCCCATCCACAAAACCCGTCCGCGTTGCGGCGGGATCAGGCCCAAGATGGCTCGCGCCAGTGTCGATTTCCCGCAACCCGATTCACCCACGATACCCAGGGTTTCGCCTTCGTCAAGATCAAAGCTGATTCCGTCCACGGCCTTGAGCTGCCGCTCCTTGCGGTGGAACATTCCGCCGGTGTGGCTGGTGAAGTGGACCGCCAGGTCCTGTACCCGCAAAACCGGCGCGCTCAAGTCTCTGCCTCTGACGCGCCGGCACCACAAGCGTCGTCGACCCTGCCACCCGGCATTTCGTTCACACAGCGGCTCATGCGGCCCTGTCCATCACGCCACACGGGCGGTGCCTGCTCACAAGCTGCGCGCGCTTGTGCACATCGAACCCGGAAATAGCAGCCGCTGGGGAGTGCGAGCAGGTTGGGGGGATTGCCGGGAATCGCGTGCAGGTCATCATCGGCAACACGATCCAGACGTGGTACGGATGCCAGCAAGCCCTGGGTATAGGGATGTTGCGGCCGGTAGAAAATGTCATCCACCGTGCCGCATTCCACTATTTGCCCGGCGTACATCACCACGATGCGGTCACAAATACCGGCGACCACCGCCAGGTCATGCGTGATCAGAATGATCGCCATATGGGTCTTTTCGCGCAATTCACCAACCAGCCGGGTGATCTGTGCCTGCACGGTCACATCCAGTGCAGTGGTAGGTTCATCGGCGATCAGCAGATCCGGCTCGCATAATAGCGCCATGGCAATCATCACCCGCTGCCGCATGCCGCCGGAATACTCGTGGGGATATTGGCGAATGCGTTCTTCAGGGTCCGGAATGCGCACCGCACGCAGCATCTCCACCGCATGCGCCACGGCGTCGCGGTGGCGCAGCTTCTGGTGATGCATGACCACTTCGGTCATCTGCTGCTCGATGGTGAGGAAGGGGTTGAGTGAGGTCATCGGGTCCTGGAAAATCATCGCAATTTCCCTGCCCCGCACCCGGTTCAACTCATGCTGGTTCATCTGCATCAGGTCGTTGCCCTTGAACAAGGCCACACCACTGGCTTTGCCGTTGTTTGCCAGCAGACCCATGATGGCCATCACCAGCTGGCTTTTACCCGAACCGGATTCACCCACGATGGCCAGTGTTTCGCCTGTATCGACGAAAAAATCGACGCCGCTGACGGCGGAAACTTCGCCATCGGGCGTGTCAAAGCCGACCCGTAACTGCCTGACCTCAAGCATGGGCATCACAAATGGTCCTTGGGATCCAGTGCGTCGCGCATGCCGTCGCCAATGTAATTGAAGCAGTACAGCGTCACGGCCAGGAACATCGACGGAAAAATCAGGGTCCACGGCGCCGATTCCATGTCCTGGGCGCCGTCATTGACCAGGGCGCCCCAGGAACTCATGGGTTCCTGCACGCCCAGGCCGAGGAAACTGAGAAAAGACTCGACCAGGATTACTTGCGGGATGGTCAACGTTACATACACCATGACCACGCCGAGCAGGTTGGGAACGATGTGCCGGCTGATAATGGCCCGGTCGCTCACCCCGCAGGCCAGCGCAGCTTCCACGAATTCAGTATTTTTCAAACCCAGGGTCTGACCGCGCACGATACGCGCCATGTCCAGCCAGTTCACCGCACCAATCGCAACGAAGATCAGGATGATATGGCGGCCGAAAACCACCATCAGCAGGATGACGAAAAACATGAAAGGCAGCGCGTAGATAATGTCAACCAGGCGCATCATCAGACGGTCGGTCGTACCGCCGTAATAGCCCGCCACCGCACCGTAACTGATGCCAATGACCAGGCTGACCAGGGTTGCCACCAGACCCACCAGCAGCGAAATGCGCCCGCCCTCGAGTGTTCTGGCCAGGATATCCCGTCCCACCGAGTCGGTGCCAAACCAGTGCGCATTTTCCAGACTGGGCGGCGCAGCGGTGTGATCCCAATCGGTAAAGTCCGCCGCCCAGGGCAGCAGCATGGGCCCGATAATGACAGCCAGCAACATAGCAGGTCATGATGATGCCGCTGACTACGGCCGCCCGGTTTTTCAGCAATCGATGCCAGGCATCCACCCACAGTGAACGGCCCTGCACGCCCCTGACGGCGAAGGCGGCGGCGAATGGATCGTCGATTGGACTGTCGCTGCTCACGTTCCTTTTTACCATAGCTCAGCTCTCGTCAAAGCGGATCTTCGGATTGAGCCAGGCATAGAGCATATCGACGGTGAAGTTGAGCAACACGATGACGCCGCCATAAAAAATGACCACCCCCATGACCAGGGTATAGTCGCGATTCAACGCGCCTTGTACAAAGTAGCTGCCCAGCCCCGGAATCGAGTAGATGCGTTCGATAACCACCGAACCCGTGATCAGGCCGGCGGTAGCCGGCCCCATGAACGAGATCACCGGCAACAGTGCCGGTTTCAGGGCATGCCGGAATACCACCACGCGCCCGGGTAAACCCTTGGCCCGGGCGGTGCGGATGAAATTGCTGTGCAACACCTCGATCATGCTGCCGCGCGTGAGCCGGGCGATATAAGCGATGACCGGCAAGGCCAGCGTGATCACCGGCAACAGCATATACCTGAATGACCATTCCCAGCCGCCGGCCGGCAACCATTGCCAGTAAACGGCGAACAGCAGAATCAACAGAGGTGCGACGACAAAGTTGGGAATCGAAATGCCCATCATGGCCACACCCATCAGCGAGTAATCGATCGCCGAGTTCTGCCGCAGCGCGGCAGCTATGCCCACCAGGGTTCCAAGCACGAAAGCCAATACCATGGCCAGCCCCCCAATGCTCAGTGAGACGGGAAACCCCTTTGCGATCAGTTCATTGACGGTCCAGTCCTTGTACTGGAAGGAAGGCCCAAAATCCAGCGTGGCAATCTGCCCCAGGTAACGAAAATATTGCTGCAGCAGCGGCTCATCGAGATGGTATTTGATATCGAGGTTACTGCGGATTTCCGCGGGCAGGGTCTTTTCACTGTCGAATGGCCCGCCCGGCGCCATCCGCATCATGAAAAACGCGATCGTAATCAGCATCAACAACGTCGGGATCAAGCCCAGCAGGCGCGAAACGAAGTGCTGCCACAAACCCGATTGGTTCACTCCAATGGCTCCGTCGGTGTTGCTTCCGGCGCGGCCGGAAGCAGCGGTTCCGGACTGCTGTCACGCGATCGGAGCTTGTACATGTAACGGCTATGGTGATGATCCATCACGTTGTTCTGCCAGCCTTTGATGTGCTGGTCCACCAGGCGCTTTGTGACATAGGTATAGACCGGGATAATGGGGTCGTCATCCAGCAACAGCCGTTCCGCTTCGACCATCATGCGCCCGCGCCGGGCCGGTGCGCGTTCCTGGGCGATCTGTTCCAGCAGCGCATCGAAGCTGCTGTTGGAGTATCCGTAATCGTTGCGTCCATTTCCGCTGCGAAAAATTTCCAGGAAGCTGTAGGGGTCATTGTAATCACTGATCCAGCCGGCACGAAAAACCTGGGTGACGAATTTCTGTTCACGATTCTGCAAGAACACTTTCCACTCTTCGTTCACCAGGGTGGTATGCACCCCAAGTACCTGCTTCCACATCGAGGCAACCGCCAAAGCGATTTTCTTGTGATTCTCGCTGGTGTTATAGCGGATTTCGACCAGCAATGGACGCTCCGCTGAATATCCCGCCTGTTGATACAGCCGTTGCGCTTCCACGTTTCTTTCGGCCTGGGTCCAGGCGGCATATTCCGGCACGGCAGGTTCATACTCGCCGATGCCGGGCGGGATGAGCGCAAAAGAGGGCCTTTCGCCAAACTGCGTGACTTTATCGGTCACGACGTCGCGGTCAATGGCCAGCACCAGGGCCCGGCGCAGTGCCGGTTCTTCCTTGAACGGTTCACGGGTCAAATTGAAACCGAGAAAGTAAGAACCCAGCCAGGGACTCACGATCAATTCATCTGCATAATACTTCTGCAGCCAGGCGAACTGGTTGTTGGGAACCTCATAAGTCCAGTCCAGCTCACCGGCGCGGAACTGCTTGACTTCAGTCGCCGGGTTTGCAATCGGCAAATAAATCACCCGCTCCAGCAAGGTCTGGCCGGCAGCGCGATAATGTGGATTCCTTTCCAGTTCGATCGATGAGCGCACCTCCCAGTGCTTCAGCACATAGGCGCCGTTGGATACCAGACCATCAGCACGGGAGAAGCGGTCACCCAGAGCTTCCAGGCTGGGCCGGTGTACCGGGTAGGTGATCGAGTGGGTCAACAGGCCAAGAAAATAAGGCGTGGGATCAACCAGGGTGATCTGCAGGGTGTACTCATCCAGCAGTGTCACGCCCAGCTCAGAGGGTGGCTTCTGGCCGCTGATCACTTCATCCGCATGGACAATCGGCAGTAACATATTGGCGGCGTTCGAGGCCGTCGCCGGATCGGCAGCGCGGCGCAGACTGAAGACGAAATCTTCAGCGCTAAGCACATCACCGTTTGACCAGCGCGCATTGCGGTCAAGATAAAACGTATAAACCTTGCCATCCCGGGATATGTTCCAGCGCGTGGCGGCGCCCGGGATGATGGCGCCATCCACCGCCTCGGTGGTTAAACCCTCGTACAGGTCACGCAGGATATGCGCAGCCGGAGTGCCTTCGGCCAGATGCGGGTCCAGCGTTTGCGGCTCTTCGCCGTTACCCCGGTACAAGACCTGTTCATCCGCCAGCACAGCAGGGTCCGGACGGCCATCAATCAGCACCAGATCAACCGGTTGCGGCCTGTTCTCGCGCGGTGTGTCCAGCTGTTGACCTGGTTCGCCGCAGGCAATCAATGCCATGGTAAACAACCCGGGCACAAGCCAGTGGCGAGACGTTGAAATCAATGCTTTTCCTTGCTCATGTAGCGCGACAGGTGAACGTCCCTGACATTATCCGTGAAACCTTCGACAGCCGGTTTTACCAGATGTCGTGATACGTAATAGTACAGCGGGATGACCGGCATGGTGTCGAGCAATCGCGCCTCTGCCCGCTGTAACACGGCCAGCCGGCTGCCACTTTCCGCCTGGCTTGCCAGCTCCATCAGGCGATCGAATTCACTGTCTGCATGAAACGTCGTATTCAGTTCACTGCCGCTCAGGAACAGATCGAGAAAGCTGGATGGGTCGGCAAAATCGGCAATCCAGCCGGCGCGGAACACTTCGGTTACGACGCCAAGCCGCCGGTTGTTCACGAACACTTTCCATTCCTCGTTAATGAGTTCGGTATTGATGCCCAGTACCTGTTTCCACATCGCCGCCACGGTCACGGCAATGCGCCGGTGCAAACCCGAGGTGTTGTAACGCAGCTGCAACAGCAACGGCCGGCGGCGGCTGAATCCGGCGGCCGCCAACAGCCGCCGTGCTTCCGCTTCCCGCTCGGCCTGACTGGCCTGCGCCAGGGCCATTTGTTGCGGTTCATAGCCACCCATCCCCGGCGGTACCACACCCCAGCCCGGCAATTCACCAGCACCCAGCACCACCCTTACCAAGGTCTGCCGATCGATGGCCAGCGCCAGCGCCCGGCGTAATTCCACCGAACGTCCAAGTTCTTTGTGGTGCATATTCAGGCCCAGCCAGAAACTTCCCAGGTAGGGGCTGACGTGCAGTTCCGCAGCGAGGTTTTCCCGTAACCAGCCGAAACGGCCGGCCGGTATGGTCTCGGTGATATCCAGCTCTCCAGCCCGGTAACGCGCCAGCTCGCTGGTGGGCTCCTCTATGGGATAGTACTCCACCGTCTCCACGGCAACCGCGGACGCTGCATGGTAATTCGGATTACGTTGCAGCCGTATCACCGAACGCGGTATCCATTCGGCGACGGTAAATGGTCCATTGACGGGGTCCCCGACGGTGTCATCGCCCGGCGCGGCATGCAACGGGAAACTGACCGGGTGCGCCAGGATTTCCACGAACCAGGGTGCTGCTTTCGTCAACGTGATCTGCAACTGATCCACGGCCAAAGCCTTGATGCCCAGCTTGCTGGCAGGGAGATGGCCGTTCATTATTTCCTTTGCGTTGCGTATTTCCTGCAGCAGACCCGCGGTGACAGCCAAAGTCTCCGGAGTCAGTGCCCGGCGCCAGGCGCGCACAAAGTCGTCCGCAGTTACCGCATCGCCGTTGGACCATCGCGCATCGGTACGCAAGGTGAAAAGATAGCGTTTACCCGCGTCCAGCACTTGCCAGCTCAACGCCACCCCCGGCACCAGGTTACCGGCAGCATCGAAAGTGACCAGGCCCTCGCGCACATCGCGCAGCAAATTGATGGCCGTCAAACCCTGGGCCTGGTGAATGTGCAGGGAATCCGGCTCCGGACCCAGCCCCCGGCGCAAACCTGCCGCGGGCAAATTCTGCGCATAGCCCCACAGCAGAACGCACAGCAGCAGTAATGACAGTCTTCCATGGGCCATGGGCATGTGATGATTCAATCTGTTTCCCGGCATTGGCAGCGTGTATCCTATGAATGCGGGCTTCCGTTGGCAATCAAATACTCTGTTGCCGTCAGAATCCCGGGGTTTGTTCTTGCGAACAGACTGCTTTGTTGCGAAACCGTACCCACCACGGGTCCGGGATCACCCAGACCAGGAACAGGATATGGCCAAAGAGCCTGCCGGAACCATAGAACGTGTAAGTGAATTACTGGACTACATGGCCAGCGGCAGCCGTCCAGCCGAGCAATGGCGCCTGGGTACAGAACACGAAAAATTCGGCTTTACCCGGGACGATCTGCGTCCGCTGCCCTATGCAGGCGAACGGGGCATCCAGGCCATCCTGACTGCCCTGGCGGAAAAGTACCGCTGGACCCCGGTTCTGGAGCAGGGTTTGCCCATCGCCCTGCTGGATGATGCCGGAGCTTCCATTACGCTGGAGCCGGGCGGTCAACTGGAACTCTCCGGCGCCCTGCTCGACACCCTGCACGACACCTGCCGTGAGGTGAATACCCACCTCAAACAGGTCAAGTCCGTCTGTGCACCACTGAACATTGCCTTTCTTGGCATGGGATTCAACCCCAAGTGGCGCCGCGAGGATATGGAGTGGATGCCCAAGGCGCGGTACCGGATCATGCGCGAATACATGAAGAAAGTCGGCACCATGGGCCAGGACATGATGAGCCGAACGTGTACCGTGCAGGTCAACCTCGATTTTTCTTCCGAAGCCGACATGGTGCAAAAATTTCGGGTCGCGCTGGCTTTGCAACCGGTTGCCACCGCCCTGTTTGCAAATTCCCCGTTCACCGAAGGCAAGGTCAACGGCTATCTCAGTTACCGCTCACGTATCTGGGAGGATACGGATCCGGACCGCACCGGCATGCTGCCGTTCGTGTTCGAAGACGGCATGGGCTTCGAACGCTACGTGGACTACATGCTGGACGTACCCATGTATTTCGTCTATCGCGACGGTAACTACATCAATGCCGCCGGCCAGTCTTTCCGTGATTTTCTCGCCGGCAGGCTGCCCGCTCTTCCCGGCGAACGGCCCACCATCAAGGACTGGGAAGATCATCTGACCACCACGTTTCCGGAAGTACGCTTGAAGCGATTTCTCGAGATGCGCGGCGCGGATGGCGGACCCTGGGGACAGTTATGCGCTTTACCGGCGTTCTGGGTCGGTTTGCTTTATCACCAGCCCGCACTGGATGCTGCCTGGGATATTTCCCGGGACTGGTCCATGGAGGAAAGACTGAAACTGCGCCATGACGTACCCCGTTTGGGCCTGCAAGCGGTGGTGCGGGGACGCAGCGTACAATCTCTGGCGCAGGAGCTTGTCCAGCTGGCGGGCGCAGGCTTGAGCGCCCGCCGGCGACTCAATGCCGCGGGAGATAATGAAACCGGCTTCCTTGAACCGCTGCAACGAACCGCCGAGAGCGGAAAAACACCGGCGGAAATAAAGCTTGACCGTTTCCACCACGCCTGGGGGGATTCGGTCGATCCTGTTTTCAGCGAATTCGCTTACTAGTGTCTGTCCATAAACGGGCATCCCAGCCCGTTATGGAATCGCGAAGCAAAAGCGTGGTTTTGCTTCGCTCTCATTTTCAATGACTTACATCATTGAAAATGGCGGCACTTCCATGTGCCGCGTTAACGTGCATCTATTTTCGGATGCGCACTTACTAACTCTTCGGCAACCCCTTCAGAACGGCAGCTCGAGGTCCGGGTTGATGGCCAGCATGCGGGCCCGAAAAACGTTCTTGATCCGGTTCAGCGCCACCTCGGTTTCGCCGTCAAACCGGACCACCAGGATGGGTGTGGTATTGGACGCCCTCACCAGACCCCAGCCATCGGCAAAATCGGCCCGCACACCATCGATGGTGGTCACCGTGGCATCATCAAAATGCGCCCTGGCCTGGAATGCGTCGATGAATGCGTGGTTCTCCCCTTCCTTCATCATGACTTTCAATTCCGGGGTGCTGAAGCTGGTTGGCAGCGCATTGAGAATCGCTTCAGGCGGCGCCTCGGAGCCGGCCAGAATCTCCAGCAACCGTGCCGCGGCGTAAATGCCGTCATCGACGCCGTACCATCGTTCTCCGAAAAAGAAATGACCGCTCATCTCACCGGCAAAAGGCGCGCCGATTTCTTTCATTTTGGCCTTGATCAATGAGTGGCCGGTCTTGTACATCACCGCTTTGCCGCCGGCCTGTTCGATCACTTCTGCCAGATGTGCGGTGCACTTCACGTCGTATATGATGGTGGCGCCAGGCACCCGGTCAAGCACGTCCATGGCCAACAACATCATGACGCGATCCGGGTAGATAATGGATCCGCCCAGGGTCACCACGCCAAGCCTGTCGGCATCGCCATCCAGCGCCAGGCCCAGATCCGCATCCATCAACCGCACCGCTTCGATCAGGTCTTTCAGATTGGCTGGATCACTGGGGTCGGGATGGTGATTGGGAAACGTCCCGTCCACTTCATCGAACAAGGGCAGCACTTCTGCACCGATATCCCGCAGTACGTCAGCGGCACATACCCCACCTATGCCGTTGCCACAGTCGATGACCACCCGTAATGGACGGTCCAGCTGGATATCGCCGGCGATGCGTTGACGGTACTGTGGCAGCACATCCTGGTGATCGACCTTGCCCTGACCGGCAGCAAAGTCACTCTCGCTGATGCGCCGGTAAATGGCGCTGATTTGCGCGCCATACAGGGTGTCTCCTGCGACCATGATTTTGAAGCCGTTGTAGTCGGGGGGGTTGTGACTGCCGGTGATCATGATTCCGGACCCGGCGGCCAGCTCGTGCGCGGCGAAATACAGCACGCCCGTAGGTACGGCGCCAATGTCCAGGACGTTGCAGCCACTGGAGGTAATGCCTTCGATCATACCCTCCACCAGCGCGGGGCCAGACAGCCGGCCATCTCGCGCCACCACTACCGGGCCGGCGTTTTTCTCCAGTGCCAGCGTGCCGAGCACCCGCCCCACCTGGACCGCCACACCGGCATCCAGGGTTTCGCCGATCACACCGCGTATGTCATAAGCGCGGAATATTTCTGCTGTCAGCGCCACTGGACTCATTTCGCTGGGCTTGTCACTGTGTCGCTGTTTGATGTCATAGCGCAAACGCATGGGCGGTGGATCCGGTTCCTGCTGGCGCGGGGGCGGGGGCGGATCGAGCGGCTTTGGCTTCAACACGGGTGACTCTGTCGGAACGGGTTCTTCACGCAGCCCCGTGTCCTCGACTTCGGGTGGTTCGGGAATTGCCGCAAGCACCTTCTCTGCTGGCTGCTCCCGGCTCCACTGCCGGTTTTTAAGGAACAGAACAGCTGCCGCTGCGAGCATCAGCACTCCAAGTACCAGAGCAGTCACCAGTACGGATGTGTTCATTAATTCGGCATGAAAAACCAGCGGCAGTTCGATACGAAACAGGGTGCCGCCTACCGGAAGTTTCTGGGTAATCTTGCCTGCAGGTTCCAGTGTCCCATACTGTTTAAGCACGGTTGCGGCCTGTCTGCCGTTGTTTTGTGACAGGCTGACGTAGCCCACGCTGGAAGTGTCCGGCTTGAAATGTGACAGGATGTATTCTGGATCAACGGTGATGGCGATGTATCCAGCGATGCTGTCACCGCTTTTTACTGCCGTGGCGGCCACCAGCATGGGCGGCTGCAAACTGCCGTGCAGCTGCAACGGTGGGCCCAGACCATTTTCCGCTGCCATGAACATTTCCAGCAAGGCATAACCATCGGCCCCTGCCGCAGCGGGATTGAACGCTTTCAGGTCGCCGGGGTAGAGCTGTACCTGTTTGATTTCGCCGACAAGACCGGACAAGTAGTGCTGCAGGCCCTCGGCCTTGCCCGGTTCAGCCAAAGCCAGGACCGCCAGCGCCTGCGTCTGATCATCTTCCAGCGTACGCTGCAGGGAGGCGGCCGCATCCATCGCCATCGTAACGGCGTGCTGCCCCTCGCTCATGGCTTGATCAGCCGCATGACGGCTGCTCATGTCCGCACCTTTCAGCCAAATCGGCAGGCCAATCAACAGGCCGGCAAACAACACCATGACCACGATCAAGCGGGTATCGACACGGCGTTTGCCGACGGCGGCCAGCAGTTCCTGTAATGTTGCCTTCACATCCTTCATAGCCAATGCTCCATACCTCTCACGTCCCGCCGGGACCCGCTTTGCGCCATGCTCAGGCCTGACAGCATGTCCGACTCAGGCCAGCGTCGCTCATGGTGTGTTCGCGTCAGCGCTTCCCCGTGTGGCCGAAGCCGCCCTCTCCGCGCTTCGAAGTCTCGAACTCGGTGACCAACTCCCACTGTGCTCGCACGACGGGCAAAAAAACCATCTGCGCAATACGCGCGCCGACCTGAATTTCGAAGGCCTCTGCGGAGCGGTTCCAACAGGACACATAGACCTGGCCCTGGTAATCGCTGTCGATCAAACCCACCAGGTTGCCGAGTACAATGCCGTGTTTGTGCCCCAGGCCTGACCGGGGGAGCAGAACCGCAGCCAGGCCGGTATCTGCCAAATGCATGGCAAAGCCGGTCGGTATCAAGCGGGTTTCGCCCGATTCTATCCTGATGGTTTCGTCCATGCAGGCGCGCAAATCCATGCCGGCCGAACCTGCGGTAGCGTAATCTGGCAGCGGAATTTCCGTTCCCAGCCTGGGATCGATCACCTTGATTTGAATGGGTTTCAACGTTTGTGCTTCCCTGTGGCCCATGAATCACGGCCGTGGCCGCATTTTCCGGGCGCCCGCGCAATCATAACAAGCCTGGGTAGTGAATGCCTCCGCCCTGTTCCATAGGAACCTGTCAGACTTAACGCTGATCTACTGCGGCAAAGCCGGATTTGGTCATATTTTTCGCTCTTTCTCGTTAAATAGCGGTGCTATTCGCCTCAAAAGAGCGAAAAATCTGCCTCAAACCGGCTTTCCCTCGCTACGATCGGTTAAGTCCGACAGGCTCTTGGCACCTGCGCGAGCCGAAAGATTACACCAACTGGCGGTGATCTTCGCTGTCGCCCGCTTGCCCCGGCGGGCATGCTGGCACAAGGCTCAAGAGAGGCGAGGCATGTGTTGAATTTAACGGCTGAATCACTGGCGCCACGGGAGAAGATGTTGCAGATGGGCGTGGCCGCGCTGTCCGACCACGAATTGCTGGCCATCCTGCTCCGCACCGGGGTCGATTCGATGCCGGTGCTCGAGCTGGCGCGCGGTTTGCTGGAACGCTTTGGCGGCCTGCGTGGCCTGCTGCGGGCTGATCAGCGTGCCATGCAGGAGCAACACGGCCTGGGTCCGGTCAAGTCTGCTCAATTGGCTGCCGTACTGGAGTTGTCCCGCCGGTATTTGCACCAGACCCTGGTGCGGGGAGCGCCGCTGGAAAGCCCCCAGGCAACGGAACAGTACCTCAAATCCGCGCTGCGCGACTGCCCTCATGAGGTATTTGCCTGTTTGTTTCTCGATACCCGGCACCGGGTGATCGCATTTGAGGAGCTGTTCCACGGCACCATTGACGGCGCCACGGTCTACCCCCGGGTGGTTGCGGAGAAAGCCCTGACCCATGGAGCGGCTGCACTTATCGTCGCGCATAACCACCCCTCCGGCGTCAGCGAGCCCAGCCTGGCCGACCAGGCCATCACGCGGCGCCTCAAAGAGGCGCTGGCACTACTGGACATTCGCCTGCTGGATCATTTCGTCATTGGCGAGGGCACGCCGGTTTCCATGGCTGCGCGCGGACTTATATAGCGTCTGTCCATAAACGGGCATCCCAGCCCGTTATGGAATCGCGAAGCAAAAGCGTGGTTTTGCTTCGCTCACATTTTCAATGACGTACATCATTGAAAATGGCGGCACTTCCATGTGCCGCGTTAGCGCATCCATTTCCGGATGCGCGCTATATAATTGCAACCCAACGCGGCGCGAAACGTTGAATTCCTTGCATCTGCTCTGCGCTTGCGGTATAAAGTGCGGCTGATTTTCGTACCAGATTAAATTTTTCAAACGGGAATTCCCATGTCCAGAACGTGCCAAGTAACCGGAAAGAGTCCGATGTCCGGTCACAACGTGTCGCACTCCAATATCAAGAGCAAGCGGCGTTTTCTACCCAACCTTCACAACCACCGCTTTTGGGTGGAAAGCGAGAACCGTTGGGTTAAACTACGCGTGTCGACCAAGGGTCTGCGGATTATCGACAAAAATGGCATCGATGCCGTGTTGAGCGATATTCGCGCCCGCGGCAAGAAAGCCTGAGGAGATCATTATGGCCAAAAGCGCACGAGACAAGATTCGCCTGAATTCCTCCGCCGGAACAGGACATTTTTACACCACGGACAAAAACAAGAAAAACACGCCGGAAAAAATGGAAGTAAAAAAATACGACCCGGTAGTACGCAAGCACGTCATTTACAAAGAAGGCAAAATAAAATAACAGCCCACGGTTGTAGAAAGGCCCGCCGAGCGGCGGGCTTTTTTTTGCCTGTATTCCACACCCACAGGTCAAAACTTTTCCCCCACCTTTCGGGCCTGATTGGGGGCCTTCTTCCGGGACACGGCGTTAATACATCCCTGTAGCCTCGGATGAAACATCCTGTTTCATATGGTCCCGGAAGAAGGCCCCCAATCAGGCTTTTGAGCTCGAGGTTAAACCAACGATCGAGGTGCAAGTAAAACAGGCGATCAATTGTTCCTTCCAATACTTCCACTTTCCCACATCGATATTCCCAGGAATGATTTCGGAACGAGCTTTATGCCAAAGAGCTGAAGCGGGGAGTTATTTTCAGGACCGTACGCAACAGGGACGTTGCGTCCGAGCCCCCAGGGACGGGTTTACGGCGTGTCCTGAAAATAACTCCCCGTTTCAGCCCCCCCTCTGGAACCAAACAAACGGTGTATCGGCCTTTATACATCTTCAGAATCCTGTCCGATGCCATCCAGACGTAGTACGCTCTGCAATCCTGAAAAACACGATGCCCTGGACCTGAATTGCCTGAATTACCCGAAGTCGAAACCACTCTGAACGGCATCCGCCCGTTCCTGCAGGGGCATGTGATCCGGCAGGTTAGGGTGCGCAACCCCGCCTTGCGCTGGCCGGTCACGGCCGCCGTGCAGCAAGTCTGCGGCCAACAGGTTCATCGGTTGAGCCGGCGCGCCAAATACCTGCTGATCGAATGCGAAACCGGTGGATTGATGTGCCACCTGGGGATGTCCGGGTCATTGCGTATCTGCCAGGACGGCGATCCTGCACGGCTGCACGACCACTTCGACCTGGTGCTTGACTCTGCTTACTGCGTGCGGTTTCACGATCCGCGGCGCTTTGGCGCATTACTGTGGTGGGATCCGCCCTTTCAGGCTCACGAGCTGTTGCGCGAACTCGGCCCGGAGCCACTCTCGCAGGAATTCGATGGGGAATACCTGTGGCAGCGTGCACGTCAACTGCGAACACCGGTGAAGAATTTCATCATGAACGGCAAAGTGGTGGTGGGGGTAGGAAATATTTATGCCTCCGAAGCACTGTACATGGCCGGTATACACCCGTCCCGCGCGGCCGGACGGATTGCTCTTCCCCGTTACCAGACCCTGGTTGAGGTCATCAAGGACGTGCTGCAGCGCGCCATCCGCCGCGGTGGCACCACGCTGCGCGATTTTGTCAACTCCGCAGGCGAACCCGGTTACTTTGCCCAGGAACTGCTGGTTTATGATCGCGAGGGCAAAGCCTGTTTCCAGTGCCAGACGCCGATTTGGCGCACGGTCATCGGACAGCGTTCGAGTTATTATTGTCCACGTTGCCAGCGTTAGCGGCGGCAAGCCAGGCACATCCTTACAGCAAACCAGCCCCAGGAACCATGTGATGAAAAAAGCAAGCAAGGCCGTGCATGCCGGCAATCGCAGAGAACTCAACTTTGGCGGTATCAACACCCCCATTTTTACCTCCAGTGCGATCGAATACCTGGACGATACCGAGGTACGTTACCCGCGTTATTTCAACACGCTGAACAGCCTGGTAGTGGCGGAAAAAATTGCTGCGCTGGAAAATGCCGGGGCCGCCCTGGTGACGAGTTCCGGCATGGCGGCCATCAGCACGGTAGTGTTGGGTCTGCTGCGGCCGGGTGATCACGCGATCATGCTGGAAGGCCTGTACGGCGGCACCCATGCGATGATCACGACCGAGTTCCGCCGTTTTGGTATCCGTTGGACCTTCGTGCCGGCCGATCCGGCCGCCATGGAAACGGCCGTCGAAGCAGACACGCGGATGTTGTTCATCGAATCGCCCACCAACCCCCTGATGACGGTACTTGATCTTGACGCGGTAGCGGGCATCGCCCGGCGCCGGCGCCTGTGGTCGGTCATCGACGGAACCTTCGCCACGCCCATACTGCAGAACCCCATCGATCACGGTTTCGACCTGGTGGTGCACAGTGGCACCAAGTACCTCGGCGGCCACAGCGACCTGTGCTGCGGCGCCATTGCCGGCTCGGCGGAGCTGATCGAACGCCTGCGCCAGCATGCCCTGATGCACGGCGGCAGCCTCAATGCCCAGGATTGCCACCTGCTGGAACGCAGCCTGAAAACCCTGCACCTGCGGGTGCGGCAGCAGAGCCACAACGCGCTGGCGGTGGCGCGGGCGCTGCAGCAACAAACCCGCATTGCCCAGGTCTACTATCCCGGCCTGCCGCAGCACCCCCAGCACGGCATTGCCGCGCGGCAAATGCAGGATTTTGGTGGCATGCTGAGTTTCGACCTGGACCGTGCGCTGGATCCTGTGCTGTTCCTGCGGTCACTGCAGATGATCCGTTGTGCGGTCAGCCTGGGCGGGGTTGAAACCACCATTTGTCAGCCGGTCGCGACATCGCACCAGAAAATGGCGGCGGCCGAACGGGACCGCCTGGGAATTTCGCCTGCCTTGCTGCGCCTGTCGGTGGGCATCGAAGACCCGGAAGACATCATCGCGGACCTGCTGCAGGCGCTGGCACGGACCGACAGCTGAACGGCATCAGGAGCCGTCAGCGGCTTCCTGGGCGTCCAACTGTTTGCGGTGTTGATCCAGCTCCTCGAGGTAGTCTTTTTGCTGAAACTTTTCGGCCTTGCGCAGCGGTACGATCTGGTCGCCAATAAAGGTTTCTTCTAGCGGCGGCGGTTCCCGTTGCGGCCACCAGGCGTAAGCCAGCAGCAGTACAATGATGATGATTACAAGAAAACGCATGGCATGCCCTCCGTTGAAAAGGCTGTGGTTCAGTCCAACAAGTCTGGTCTGTGCATCCTCCGCTTTTTTATCCTCGGCGCGTTCCAGTGGATCGATCAGGCGCACGCGCTTGCCACCGTGGAATACTTCTTTAAAGGCTTTGCGGCTGACGGAAACGTAGCGCTCATTGCCGCCGATTTCGACCTGGGATCCTTCCTTCAAGGCATACCCGGCCTCATCGAGGCGCACCACCATGGTGGCCTTGCGCCCGGTATGGCAAATGGTTTTGATTTCCTCAAGCTGGTCGCTCCAGGCCAACAGGTAACGACTGCCCTCGAACAGTTCGCCCTGGAAATCGGTGCGCAGACCAAAGCACAGCACCGGGATTTCCAGCCGGTCCACCACCTCGGTCAACTGGTACACCTGGTCGCGGCTGAGGAATTGCGCCTCGTCGACCAGCACGCAATGGATGTTACGCTCTTGCAGTTCCTGCTGAACATGGGCAAACAGATCGCTGCCGGGATCAAATACCGCTGCTGCAGCCTCCAGACCGATGCGTGACCGAATGACACCCACTCGATGACGGTCATCCAGCGCGGGCGTAAACAGCAGTGGATTCATGCCCCGCTCGCGGTAATTGTGTGCGGACTGGAGCAACAGCGTCGTCTTGCCGGCATTCATTGCCGAATAATAAAAATATAACTTAGCCATCGATATACTCGCGCATCAGTTGCACTATCTCCGGGCGCTATGCGTAATAGCCGGACCAGGCTTTCGCGCGTGATATTCACCGGACGGCGCGCCATTTTACCGGCATGCGTCTGCAAATCATAGGAAGTGGCCACGGTCAGGGTGAATCCCCCACGCCCTCTTTAAAGGTTACCTCGCCCAGCGCCGTTTCGGTATAATGTCGGGCTTGCTGCATCTCTACCGGATAATCCATGAATCAGACAAACTACAAAGACTGCTGGAATGACAGGGCGAAATCCCAGGAGGCTGCCATCGCAGCGGTCGATGGCAGCACTAATGAAACGATCGTGCAGCATACCGGGCGATGGGCTGCCCGGCAGGTTCAAACCGCGCTCGACATACAAACATCCGACCACGTGCTGGAGCTTGGCTGCGGAGTCGGCCGCATCGGCCGGGAGTTGGCACCTTCTTGCGGCCAATGGGCCGGGGTCGATATTTCCGAAAACATGATCCGGCATGCCCGTGAACGCCTGTCTGGCCGCGCCAACGTCAGTTTTCACCAACTCACGCGCACCAGCCTCGACATGCTGCAGGACAACAGCATCGACAAAGCCTATTCCATTGCCGTCTTTTGCCACATGGACAAGGAAGACCTGTATCTGTACATGCAGGAGTTGAATCGCGTCGTAAAGCCCGGCGGCATGATCTACGTCGAAACCTGGAATCTCACCAGCCCGGTGGGGTGGCGGCGCTGGGCGTATGAGCCGCTGGTGTGGAGGGATTCAGACCATGGCCAACGCAAGGACGTAGCGAGAAACCAGTTCTGCACCCCCGAAGAATTTGAACTGTACGTCCGTCAGGCCGGTTTCCAGCCACTGGCGAATTTTCATGATTCGCAGTCGGTGCAAATATGCGCTGGCAATGGTTTGTCAGCAGAGCGTATCAGGCGTGAAATGACCCGCATCCAGGAAGCGGCTTGTGATATTGCCTATACACCGCTGTATGCAGAGCTTTTCGCCCAGTTCGTCGATGTGATTTTCGGCAAACTCCACCCCAGAGATTTGCTGGCTTATATTGATGAACGGCCCGAAACGGACGAGGCAGCTCTGTTCCGGCCGTATGTTCTTTCGCGGTGGAAAAAAAATGCCGAACTGTGGGGCGAAACCCCGGACTGAGCCAGCATGAAGGTACCGAAACTGGCTGGCATTGAACATGCGCACCGTACCCATCCTGACTTATCATTCGCAGAATATCAGCGGTAGTGGCTATGCACAAAACGACCATATCGCCCTGCACGAAGACCTGTGCGCGCTGTACCGGGCTGGCTATCACGTGGCGCCGCTGGACTGGCTGGCAGCATGGCTGGACGGCGAGCGCGATGATTCGAGCATGGAGCACGCAGTGGTGCTGACATTTGATGACGGCTGCGATTTTGATGTGCACGACCTCGATTACCCGGGCCATGGCCGGCAGCGCAGTTTCGCGGGAATATTCCATGACTTTCTCGATCAGGCACCGGCGTTGCCGGCGCCGTTGCACGCTACTTCTTTCGTGATTGCAAGCCGGGCGGCACGCCATACCATAGACTCCGCTTCGCTGTTCGGACAGGGCTGGATCAGTGACGATTGGTGGCGCGACACCGACGCCGGCGGCCTGATTGCCGTCGAAAATCATGGCTGGGATCACAACCACCCCGATCTGGCCGGCGCGCAGCGCGGCTCCTTTCATACCGTCGATACCCACGAACAATGTTTGCTGCAGGTGGTACAGGCCGCTGGCGCCATCGAGCACGTCAGTGGCCGCCGGCCCCGCTACTTCGCCTATCCTTTCGGCGAATCCAGTGCTTACCTGCGCGAGCAGTTTTTCCCGCAATACCCGAAATTGCACCGCTGCCGCGCCGCACTGGGAACCGCCCCGGCGCCCGTCAACCGCTCATCCGATCGCTGGAACCTGCCGCGTTTCGTTTGTGGGCGGGACTGGCAGTCCTCGCAGGAATTGCTCGCCCTGATCCGGTCGTAAATTCACGACTTACCTTGCGAGAACGAGGAGGGTAATCTCAAGTGAGGAAAAAAATAACGACGTCATCCCGGTAATTGCGTTTTTCAGAAAGGCGTCATCCCAGCGCAGGCCCGAGCAGCAGTCTGGCATGACGGCGGTAAAGCAATTAACGACGTCATCCCAGCGACTGCGCCAGCAGGCGCGTGGGATCCAGTCTGCGTTGAACGGCTGCTCTGGATGCCAGACGTGCCTGCGGCAGTCTGGCATGACGGCAGCAAAAATGTGGCAGTCTGGCATGACGGCGGTAAAAATATGGCAGTCTGGCATGACGGCGGTAAAATCGTGTCAGCCTGGCATGACATTTTGCAGGAACCAGCGGTTCCGCTGATCAGCCCAACCTGTAACAGTCGTGGTACAGGCTGATGGCGTTATCGGGACTGCGCAGATCGTGGCCGCGTAGTTCCGCGAAGTCGCTGCACTGAAAAGCAACACGCTGGGCGCGGAATCCGCAATCGGACGCCAACTGCGCAAAAGTTTCCGCGTCGTAGAGAAACGTGTGACCGGCAAAACGCATGCCCACGTTGAGAATTTCCGCTGCGGTGCCATAGGTGAGTGGAACGCCGACATGATCACGCCACAATGCCTTCAGTTTTCCGGGTTCGTGCAGATACAGCCTTGCCAGCTGCTCCACATCCGGTGTCAGCACCCGTATCACCCCACCGGGCTGCAGAATGCGATGACACTCGCGCAGAAAACCGCGAGCCTGCTCCAGGTCCAGCTGATCGATGAAATCCTCGGTATGCATGAAAGCCGCGCACGCGTCGCGAAACGGCAGGTTGCGCGCCAGGTCGGCGCAGACCTCAGGGCGGCTGGCGATGTCACGATCGACATTGATCCAACCCTCGAACTTCCAATGCCCGGAACCGAGGTTGATCATGAGCCTGTTGTCATCTGATGCCGTCATTTTGCGTCTCAATATTCACACGGCGATGCCATGCAGCCGCGCCCAGCCTTCCTGCGTGGTGACGTTCATATCGCCACAACGCTGCTGGTAGGCCTGCGCCACAGTCTGCACCTGCTCCTCCAGTATGCCGGACAAAACGATGTGGCCGCCGGAACGCAGGCTGGCCATCAGTACGGGCGCCAGTTCGATCAACGGTGCTGCGAGAATATTGGCCAACAGTACGTCTGCCCGGCTTTCCCGATACGCTTCCGGCGCCTGGCAAACGATGCGTGCAGACACGTTGTTGCGCGCCGCATTGGCGGCGGTTGCTTCCAGCGCCTGCGGATCATTATCCACGCAAATCACACGCTTCGCGCCCTTCATAGCACTGGCGATACCCAGCACCCCTGAGCCACAGCCGTAGTCGACCACCTTGCGCCCGGCGAATTCCTGCCCATCGATCCACTGCAAACATAGTGCGGTGGTCGGGTGGGTGCCGGTGCCAAAGGCGAGGCCCGGATCCAGCCGCAGCAAAATCGCCTGTTCATCTTCGGGTGCGTCCATGCCCGAGGGCACAATCCACAGCCGGTTGCCGAACTGCATGGGCCGAAACCGGTCCATCCAGGCGCGCTCCCAGGCCTGGTCAGCCACATCTCTCCAAGCCAGCGCTTGCGGCTGGTCAAAACCGCACACCTTCATCAGCGCAAGCGAGACTTCCGCACGCTGGACAGCGGCGGGAAATAAGCCGCGCATCTGTACTACCGGCCACAGCGGCGTGGTGCCTGGCGCAGGTTCCAGCACAGCTTGATCCGCACTATCCAGCAAGGTGACCGCCACAGCGCCAAGCTCCTGCAACGCGGTCTCGACGGCAGCCACCTGTTCGCGGGGAATGCTCAGGCTGACTTCCACCCAGGCTATCATCAAGGTCACAGCGGGTTAACCCGCACGTTGCACCAGTTCACTACTGCGCATGCGGGTTAAACAGCTCTGGCTTTTTCCACCAGACGCTTTTCCAGGTAATGGATGTTGAAACCACCCCTGAGGAAACCGGGGTCTCGCAGCACCCACTTGTGCAGCGGGATATTGGTCTTGATGCCGTTGAGCACGATCTCGTCCAGCGCGACGCGCATGCGGGCGATGGCCAAATCGCGGTCCTGGCCATGAGATATCACCTTGGCGATCAGGGAGTCGTAATTGGGCGGCACCCGATAGCCATCATAGATATGGGACTCCATGCGGATACCCGGACCTCCCGGCGCGTGAAAACCCTGAATCAGTCCCGGCGAGGGCATGAAGGATTCCGGGTCCTCGGCATTGATGCGGCACTCGATGGCATGACCACGGAACTGGATGTCCTGCTGCCGATAGGACAGTTTCTCGCCCGCCGCCACCAGGATCTGCTCGCGCACCAGATCGGCGCCGGTAATGCGTTCGGTGACCGGATGTTCCACCTGGATGCGGGTGTTCATTTCAATGAAATAAAACCGGCCATTGTCGTACAGGAACTCGAAGGTGCCGGCGCCACGGTAAGCGATGCGCAGGCAGGCTTCGACACAGACGGCGCCGATTTCATCACGCTGCTGCTGGCTGATACCCGGCGCCGGCGCTTCCTCGATGACTTTCTGGTGGCGCCGCTGGGTGGAGCAATCGCGTTCTCCAAAATGAACGGCATGGCCATGCTGGTCGGCCATGACCTGGATTTCGATATGGCGCGGGTTCTCGAGATATTTTTCCAGGTATACGGTGGCATCACCAAAAGTGCTGTGCGCTTCCTGCCGGGTGAGCTGCAGCGCATTGCTGAGATGCGCCTCGGTGTGTACTACGCGCATGCCGCGCCCGCCGCCGCCGGCAGCCGCCTTGATGATGACCGGGTAGCCGACCCGGCGGCCAATCTCGAGGCATTCTTTCGCGTCCGCCGGCAATGGTCCATCCGAACCGGGTACGCAGGGCACGCCAGCTTCCTGCATCGCTTTGATGGCGGAAACCTTGTCGCCCATCAGCCGGATGGTCTCCGGCCGCGGCCCGATGAAAATGAAACCGCTTTTTTCCACGCGTTCCGCGAAATCCGCGTTTTCGGCCAGGAAGCCGTAACCCGGATGTATCGCCACGGCATCGGTCACCTCGGTGGCGGCGATGATGGCCGGAATGTTCAGGTAACTCTCGCGCGCCGGAGCCGGTCCGATACAGACCGATTCATCCGCCATGGCCACGTGCTTCAGATTGCGGTCCACGGTGGAGTGCACCGCCACGGTTTTGATGCCCATGGAATGACAGGCGCGCAAAATACGCAGGGCAATTTCGCCGCGATTCGCGATCACGATTTTTTCCAGCGCAGCCATGGATCAGCTCAACCCGGAAAGTCCATTAGGAGACACGCCCTCGCTCGATCTTTGCATCCACAAAGAATTTTCTTCAGTCGGCAATACAGCCCGGTATTGCGCTCCCTCAGAAAATTCCTTGTGAATCCAAATCTCTTCGCGATCATCGCGCCTCCTGATGGACTTTCCGGGTTCAACGAATGACGAACAAGGGCTGGTCGAACTCTACCGGCTGGCCGGTTTCGGCCAGGATGGCGACGACCGTGCCGGAAACTTCCGCTTCGATCTGATTGAACATCTTCATCGCCTCGATGATGCACAGAGTCTCGCCTTCACTGACTTTCTGGCCCAGCGCAACGAAGGGATCGGCATCCGGGCTGGGAGAGGAGTAAAACGTCCCTACCATCGGCGAACGCAGTATCTCGCCTTCCGGCACGGACTCTTCTTCAATCGTCGGCTCAGTACGGGCAACAGGCGCCACCGACACCGGCACCGCGGGAGCAACTGCAGCGGGTGCTGGCGTAACGACCTGCGGCAGTGGCTGCGGCGCGGCAAAGTTGCTGCTGCGGCTCAGCCGCACGGATTCCTCGCCCTCGACGATCTCAAGTTCGGTGAGGTTGGACTCTTCCAGCAACTCGATGAGCTTTTTTACTTTTCTGATATCCATGCGCTCTCTGCTCCTGCCTTGCGGCATCGAAGGCGTAGCTGACGGCCTTCAGGGTTCGATGCGATTGACGATTGCCTGCAGGGCCAGCATATAGCCTTCGCCCCTGAAGCCACTGATCACGCCCATGGCAATGTCAGAGAAATAGGATTTACGTCTGAACGTCTCACGGGCATGCACCAGGGAAAGGTGTACTTCAACGAATGGAATTCCCACCGCCAGCAGCGCGTCACGCAGCACCACGCTGGTATGGGTATAGCCCGCCGGATTGAGGATGATGTAATCGACCTTGTCGCAGGCCGCCTGGTGCACAATGTCCACCAGTGCGCCTTCGCTGTTGTTTTGCACGTGCCGCAACTCGTGCCCGCAAGCACCGGCGAAGCGGTCAAGGTCCTCCATGATTTCCTGCAAGGTCCGGTGGCCGTACTGTTCCGGCTCCCGTCCACCCAGTAAATTCAGGTTCGGGCCATTGATAACTAGGATGCTGGCCACGGTCACACTCTCGTTTCAGGGAAGGGAAGTCTGCACGACATTGAGGACTTTGTCCACAATTCGGCGCCGTATTGCAGCAGATCGAGACAAATTGCGGCATAAATGCGTCCCGATTGCCGGCTGGCTCCCGCTCCTGGAGCCAGCGCAGAGGTCCTGTTTCATGCAGCAGTGAAAACTGACCGCGATTACAGTATATTCTGTATCCCCATGAATCGCAGAACAGACCCCATTCCACCCCACCTGGCGCCCCAGCGCGGCGAACTGATCATGTTCGAGAACAGCCGTCTGCTGGAACGCCTGAGCCGCATCCGGCCGGCCACCGTGCTGACGGTATTCCTGCCCCTCATGGCCGCTGCATTTTACCTCAGCCTGGCCGCCGGCAGAACCGCGCTGGCATCAGCCGCGCTGTTCCTGGCTGGCGCGGCCTTCTGGACCCTGTTCGAGTACTTCTTTCACCGCTTCATTTTTCATTTTGAGCCGGAAGGTGCTTTCCAGACCCGCCTGCAGTTTGTAATGCACGGGGTGCATCATCAATACCCGCAAGACAAGGACCGGCTGGTGATGCCGATTACCGTCAGCATTCCACTGGCGTTTTTATTGCTGGCGCTTTTTCACCTGCTCATGGGGACATCGGCCTGGGGATTTTTCAGCGGCTTTCTCGCCGGCTACCTGGCTTATGACATGATGCATTACGCCATTCATCACGCGAAAGGATTCGACTCGCCGCTGTTGAGCAAAATCCGCCGACATCACCTCGCCCATCATTTCCGTGACACCCGGCGCGGCTTTGGCGTGTCTTCACCGTTTTGGGATGCTGTTTTCAGAACTTAGCCTTCCCACTGGGAAAACCGGGATCTGATCTTTTCCTTTAGGCGGAAAACACCTCGATCAACTCTGCAACAACTTGCAACTCACCTTGATCTGAACCCGAAAAGATGATGGGTTTGAATGCGGGGTTGATTGGTTTAAGGGTGATCGTACGGTGGCGCCACGAACTGCCGTCTTGCACCTTCTCGCTTTCATACCGCTTGACGGTATAGCGCGCGCCCGTCTCAGGATCGTTTACATCACGCAGTTGCACCAGAAGCGTCTTACCTTGGCGCGTACCGGTAACAGGAGCAGCAAACAGACAGAACGAGCCATCCGGCACCAACGGCTCCATGGATTTTCCGACTACCTGCGCGACGAACAGGCCCGGACGGAGGCGGTGGCGGGTATCGACGGCCACCCATTCCCAACCATCATCTTCCACATTCTGTGGATCGCTGAACGCACCGGCCGCAGCCTGCAAAGGAATGAGGGGCACACAGGTGACATTGCGTTCTGTGGGCTTAGGTTCGACTATATGGAGACAGGACGGCAAAACCCGTGAGATTGCTTCCCGTTCGTCTTCTCTTGTATCGCTCCGCAGCCGCCGATATGCCTCTGATGCCATCCACGTCGTCACGATTTTCTGGAATGGAACGTCGTTCATGAAACGCACGAAGATCTCTTCATTCTGATCCATGCGCTCTACAAAGAGCTGCTCCAGGAGGTTTCGGAACACCAGTTCAAATTTGTCACCGGGATTCACGAAGGCCGCCTGCCGCAGTCCATCGTCGGCCATTGCCGCCTGGACGATCTGGTCGAAAAAAAGCTGATCGGCCTGGTTGAAGTCTGTCCCGAAGCGCTCGTTCACAACGTCGATTAACTGTGAGAGTGGCACAGGTTGCGGCCTCACCAGACCGCTGCCCACTTCGGTGGGACCATCGAGCCGCCGCGCATCACCTTCCCGCAGCGAGATCGAGCCCTCGCTGATCATTTGCAGGCGGTAGTATTCCAGCTTCACCTCGTCGTCGAATTGGTAGGCCGGGCCGCTTTTACGTCGCGGCAGTTTCGCTGCAAGATGGCGGAGAAATACGTACAGCCGTTCGAGGTCCGAGTCCTGGTAAGGGATCACCTGACTCAGGAATCCATAAAGGTTTCGATACGCCTGTACCTTGCCGCGCCAGAGCTCGGCTTCTTGCTCGTCATCCTTCTGGCGCACCATGAAGCGCGAAACCGGCGGGTCGAGTGCCGCGTTCATGGCCTGATGGTCCAGCGCATTCTGCCGCTGCTTCGGCTTGAAGTACACGGCGCAGAATCGCTCAACTTCCTCATCCAGATAGATTCCACTCGCATCGAGTTCACCCCTGATCGCGTACATGCGAGCGGGATCGACTTCTTCGCCCATCTCCGCGCCCTCGTAGTAGACCTTGAACGCGTCGCGGATCTCTTCGCGGTCGTTGATGAAGTCCAGAACGAATGTGTCTTCCTTGAGCGGATGAGTCCGGTTCAAGCGCGACAGCGTCTGCACGGCCTGTATGCCCGCGAGCCGCTTGTCCACGAACATGCTGTGCAGCAAGGGCTGATCGAAGCCTGTTTGGTACTTCTCCGCGACCAGTAGCACCTGGTACTCGGTGGTCGCAAACTTCTCGGGCAGTTCCTTCTCCCGTATGCCCTGGTTCATACCCACTTCGGTGTAGGTCGCGCTCGGGAGCTTGTCGTCCTGCACCGTGCCGGAAAAGGCAACCAGCGTCTTGATGGCATAGCCTTTCTCCTGGATGTAGCGGTCGAAGCCCTGCTTATAGCGCACAGCTTCCAGCCGCGAGCCGGTGACCACCATTGCTTTGGCCCGCCCGCCGATCTTGTGCCGGGTCACGGCCTGGAAGTGCTCGACCATGACCTCGGTTTTCTGTGCAATGTTGTGCGGGTGCAGTTTCATGAAACGCGCCAGCGCCTGTGCTGCCTTCTTGCGCTCGACGTTGGGATCGTCCTCGCAGGCCTTCAGCAGCTTGAAGTAGGTGGCATATGTTGTGTAGTGCTTCAGTACGTCGAGAATGAACTCCTCCTCGATCGCCTGCCGCATGGTGTAGCGATGCGCGGGCTGCCCATCGCGGCCAAATACGGCGAGCGTTTTGTGCTTGGGTGTGGCCGTAAAGGCGAAGAAGCTCAGATTCGCCTGCCGCCCGCGCTTGGCCATGCTGCGGAACAGCTCCTCCATGTCGTCGCGCCCCTCGTCGGCCGCGCGTTTCTTCGCTTCGTCCCGCAGTCCCTCGCCGCCGAGCACTTCCTTGAGGTCGGTTGCCGTCTCGCCCCCCTGCGAACTATGGGCCTCGTCGATGATGACGGCACAACGCCGGGTGGTCAGCGTGCCAGTGCCGCTTGTCCCGCGCTCCTCAGCCAGCTTGAGCAACTGGCGCGAAACGAACGGGAACTTCTGCATCGTCGTAATGATCACCGGCACTGCATTCCCGAGCGCCTCAGCGAGTTGCCGTGAGCTTTTATCGATCCGCTGCACGACGCCGCGCTTGTGCTCGAACTGGTAAATGGTGTCCTGAAGCTGCTGGTCGAGCACCACCCGGTCAGTCACCACGATCACGCTGTCGAAGACCCGCTGGTCGGCCGCGTCGTGCAGAGACGCGAGCCGATGCGCCAGCCATCCGATCGTGTTGCTCTTGCCGCTGCCGGCCGAGTGCTCGACCAGGTAGTTGTGCCCCACGCCCTCATTGCGCGCGGCTTCCACCAGCAGGCGCACCGCCTGAAGCTGGTGGTAGCGAGGAAAAATCATCGACTCGGTCTTGACCTTGCGGCCCTGGTCGTCGCGCTTCTCGTCGATCTGCAGGTGGATGAAGCGTGCCAGGAGGTCGAGCAGGCTGTCGCTCTGCAGTACCTCTTCCCATAGGTAGGCCGTGCGGTAGCTCCGCCCGGCCGGATCGGGTGGGTTGCCAGCGCCGCCGTCGCTCCCCTTGTTGAACGGAAGAAAGCGCGTCGCCGAACCCGCCAGGCGGGTGGTCATCAGCACCACCTCGGTATCCACTGCGAAGTGCACCAGTGTGCGGCGCTTGTACTCGAAGATCGGCTCGCGCGGATCGCGGTCCTGCTTGTATTGTCTGCGCGCTTCCTCAACCCGCTGACCCGTGAGCGGGTTCTTCAGCTCCACCGTGGCCACGGGGATGCCGTTCAGGCTCAGTGTCACATCAAGAGACTTCTCCGAGCGCGGCGAAAAGTGAAGCTGCCGGGTCAACCCCAGGCGGTTCTGGGCGTAACGGGCTTCCAACTCCGGATTGAGCTCGTGTGCGGCCTTGAAGTACGCCGCGCGGAGCGGCCGCCCGTAGCACTTGAACCCGTGGCGCAGCGTTGCGAGCGCGCCGTTCTGGTCCATCCACTTGCACAGGTCGCCGAGGATCTGCTCGCCGGTCTTGTCCCCGTGCAGCGCCTCCAGCTTGTCCCATTCCTTCGTCTGCGTCTCGCGGATGAAGGCGAGCACCGTCTCGGGGAAGATGGCGCGCTCGCGGTCGAAACCCTCGCGAGCAACCTGTACGTACCCGTTTTGCAGGAGGTGCGACTCGATGACGGTCTCGAAGGCGGCTTCGGTGTGGCGTTGGGCGCTCATTCCGTCTCTACTTTCCATCGACCGCCCTTATCGGGCCCGATGCGCCGGAGAAGCCCTTGCTCTTGCAGCTTGCGCAGGTGGTACTTCACGCCGTCGGACGTAATTCCCAACGCCTCCGCAAGCTGCCGGCGGGTGACGCCAGGGTCTTCTGAGATGAGGGCGAGGATTTTCTGGGTAGTTTTCTGGGTAGTTTTCTGGGTAGTTTTTGGCGCGCTTTCGTCAACGGCCAAGTCGTCGGGCCCCAGCTTCTTCCGCCGGACCGTCGCCACGAAGAGAGCGCCGTCCCGGTCGTCCCGAAAATCGATGTCGGGCCAGGCCTCGATCGCCCGCGGCACGCCCGAGCCGAGACCTCGGTACGGCAATAAGCCTTTGGCGACGTAGCTCGCCAGGATGGGATTGCGAAGGTTCGAGTTGCCGGCGCGGATGTTCTCGACCGTGAGGTTGTTCGGCAGCGTGCCGGGGCTGGTGATCTCTATGCGGTCGTCGAAGATGAACAGGCGGATCGGCGCGCTGATCAGGTAGTCCCGGTGGACCAACGCGTTGACCAGTAGCTCCTCGAAGACGACCGGCGGGATCTCGGGCACGCCCGGGCTGTTGACGCCGCGCCCCGCCTGCACCTTGCGCAGGTTGCGCAGCACGAAGGCGAGCGCATCGTCGAAGACGCGGCGCAGCGAGCCACCGAAGTCTTCGGTGTCGTCGTAGCGCGTCGTGTGAATGTCATTGCCTGGATACTTCACCGCCTTGACGACGAACTGCGGCTTGAAGCGATCGGGCTGCTCTCCGAAGAGCAACAGGCCCGCGAGGTTGAGCGTACCCCCACCGGTGGCCAGATTCATGTTCTGCAGAAGCTGCAATCGGCCTGCTTGACGAGACGGAAGCCGCTGGCCGTAGGTGTCGCGCAGGAAGTCGCGAAAGCGTAGCTCGTCGAGCGCATCGAGGCCCGCTCGTGTGGGCAGCTCGTCGGCATGAAACTGATCGGTGATCTGGAAGAGCCGGCGCAGCTCTTCCTTGGAGTTGACGCGACGCTTGTCCGCACCGGCCTTCAGCCAGATGACGCCGTTCTTGTCGAAGTAGGGCTTGTCGAGCCCCTTGGGAACCGTGAGCACGATGACGACGCGGCCCTTCGCGAGGGCAACGTTCTTCGTGTGCACCGTGAGCGGACTGCGCACGGCGTGGCTTGCGGTGTTGGCGATGAGCTGGTTGAGCCGCGTGACATCATCGGCCGACAAGCCCGGCGTCGTCCCATCATCATCGACGCCAAGGAAGAGGGTTCCGCCTTCGGCGTTGGCGAAGGCAACCATCTCGGCAGCGAGCCCATTGGAGTTGGTCACGTTGCGCTTGAACTGGCGCGTGCTGTCCTCTCCAAGAGCGATCTCGGCAAGCAGTGCCCGTGCTTCCGCCTTTTTCGGGGCGGCTTTCGCGGCCTTCTTGCTGACGCGCTTCGTCATCGATCCCGCCTCCCGCGCAATAGCGAGCCGTACCGGAGGAGGCGCGCTTCGATGACGGTCTCGAAGGCGGCTTCGGAGTGGCGCTCAGGCATCACGTGACCTTCGGCGACACGCCTGAACGATCCGCTTCACGACCCTGTGTTCCGCTGGCAGGCACTCGTGTTCCCACACCCGGAAGACTCTCCACCCTGCGACTCTGATCCTCGAAGTCTGGCGGCGATCTCGTTCCTTGTTCTCCGCGAGCTTCGGCAACCAATACTCTCGATTGGTCTTCGGGACAGTGGCGTGCTTCGGGCAACCATGCCAGAAGCAACCATCGATGAAGACCGCTACCCGCGCTCGCGGGAACACGACATCGACGGCGACGCCCTCAACGCGGCGATGCAGACGGAAACGCAGCCCCTCAGCGTGAAGCGCAGAACGGAACGTGCGCTCTGCGGCCGAGTGCTTGCTTCCGACTCTCCTCATGAGCTCGGAGCGAGTTAGCGGATGGGCGCGGGCGACGCCGACTTTCGCCTCCCGCTTCACTTCTTTCTCCTGCGGAACTTCTTCCCACTGCTGCTTTCCGGCTTCTTCGGCGCAGATTCCTCCGCCCGACTGGTCAGGAGCGTCTTGATTCTTCCCTTGATGTTCTCGCGCACCGTCCGCAGGCGCCCTTTAGCCGCATCCGTCAGCAATGCGGTATGTGCGACCGCGTCTCTCATCGGCTTGAATTCGGTCGCGTCTCGGACAAGGGCGGCATCCTTCTGTCTGTCTTTCGGCTTGTCGACGAGATTGGCGAGGTCGTCCATGGATAAATAACTCAGTTCGTTCTGGTTCCGGCGTATGTCGATGCTGATATTGCCCTTATTCTTGTTCTCGACCTCGCGGTTCTTCCACTTGTCCGCCTCCTTCTTCGCCTCTTTCGAAAGCGGTATGGTGCGGTCCGTGATGTATCTCCGAACGAGGTTCTCCGAGATGAAACACTCCGCATAGGACTCGAAATTGAAGGCGGCATCAGCGCTCAGGTCGGCCGCCCATGCTTCGACCTGCTTCGCATCCTCGGTTCTTTCCGCTGGCTCGAATTCCTTGACGACGGCATTGAATAGGCCCTCGGAAGCTCGCTGTGTTTTCGAGATGTTCTCGTTCTCAGGATCGCCATCCTCCCGATGCTTGCGTCGCCAGACGTCCCAGTCCTCGACGACCTTCAAGAGCAGCTTCCGCAACTCGACGAGAATGGCTTCGAACTTCGGATCGTCCGCCACGATCCCTTCACGGCTACTGGTGAACCTGTCCCTTTCATCATCGAGTGCGTCGAAATGGATCTGTCCGTACAGGTAGTTTTCCACGAGCCGGGCCGTAGGAACGTGCTTCAAGATGTCTCGTTCTCTCAATCGGCCATTCACGAAGAGGTCGACGCCTACACGCTCTTCGGTTGTCAGAACCTTCAAATCCCGAGGTAACTTTACGGATCCAAGGAATCCTTTCGCATCTCGGAGCGACATAACCTTCGACTCGTGCTTGTCGGATTCGCCGGCGAACGCCTCCTCCAAGCTGGTTACGAATGGATCGTCGTATTGACCGACCTTCCAGAGGAACTCCGTCTTCTCCACCAATGGCTTCAGGTCGTCGTGGGTCACCTCGGTCTCGTCCAGGAAGATTCTGAACTCCTGGTCCAATAGTGAGAAACGGAAGTACAAGGCGATCATCTTCCGTAGGAACTTAAAACTACGCTTGACGCCATCCTTGAGTCCTTCGAAGTGGATGATGGTACCGTGCTCGTGGTCTTCGATGTATGGGGAGAAATGCGACTCATCGGCTTGACCGAGACGATACTGTTGCGGCGTCAAGTCTTCCGTGATGGCGGTGTCGAGTTCGGAGTTATCGATCGCCCCACCCACATACGAGCCACCTTTCACCTTGGACAGGACGCTGATGCGCGTGGCGCAGGACAGCAGTGCGAGCTTGCCGATCCCCTTTCGTCCGATGTACGGACGCCCGCTCGGCGACTTGCTCGTACCATCCTTCCTTTTCGAATAGCCGATCTTCAGGAACCTATTCTGGAAGTCATCGGCCGTCATTCCCACACCGTCATCTTTGATCCATAATCCATCCCTCTGCGGGTTCAGGTAGATGCGAACATTGCGGGCATCGGCATCCCAGGCATTCGAGATCGCCTCGCCGAGAACGGTCGCGAAGCTCCGATACAATTGCCGTCCCAGATGGTTCAGGACGCTCAGCGATATCTCGAACGAGAACGGTGAATCGGGGTTGGTCATATGCGTACTCTCTTCGTACTGGCTACAGCCTCGACATGCGAGAGGAGCGTTTCTCCAAGAGCCTTCGCGAGCTTGGGGGGAACTGCGTTCCCGACCATCCGACCGACCGCCTTCCGATTGAGTCTCTTGTCACGCGGCCAGAACTCGTATGCAGGAGGGAAGCTCTGAAGCAGCGCTGCCTCCCGGAGCGTGATCGCACGATCCTGCTCGGGGTGGCCGAAGCGACCGTTGCCAATGCCCGTGCAAAGGGTCGTCATCGTCGGTCCGGGCCTGTCCCACCACATGCGTCCGTATATGGACCCGTAGGTCTTGCCCGTGTCCTTCCGATGGCATGGCAGAACGAGGTCCTCGGGCCAGTGCTTCCGCGTGCCACCGTCGTGAGGCGTCGCGCGAATCCGTTCTAGATTCGTCGAAGAAAGCATCGATGCCACGTGGAGAGGATCATCGGGATCTTCCTCTCCGGAGGCAAGCGGGCGAAGATCGCCGATGGCCTGTAGGACGGTCTTCCATCCCGACGAATCACGATAGCGACCTTCAGGTATCGTGACCTCGCCGAACCGAGACGCCAACAAGACGAGGCGCCGGCGGGACTGCGGCACACCGTACTCTTCGCAGTGGACGAGTTTCCAAGCCACACTGTAGCCGCATGCCTCCAACGTATTCACGAAACGGAGGTATACGTCGCTGCCGCGCTCCGCCAGCTCCGGGACGTTCTCCATGGTCACTAGCTCGGGGAGGATCCCCCGGACGAAACGGCCGAAGTAGTCCAACAGGTTCCAATCCTCGTGCATTCCGCTACCGTTAGTGAGCTTTGAGAATGGCTGGCACGGTGCACAGCCGGCGAGCAGTCGGATCGATCCCGACCGGAACAGCTTCGAAATACTCGGGGAATACTTCGCCGCGACGTCCCAGCAGAGAAACTGCGCACCGGGATTGTTCGTACAGTACGCGTAGGCTGCCTGCTCGTCGATGTCGATCCCGGCCTCGACTCGGATCCCCGCTCTCATCAGCCCATGGGTCAATCCACCAGCGCCGCAGAACAAATCAACGGCGCTTATAGGACTGTTCCGTACGCGTTCGATGAGATTGTTACGGATGGCGTGCTTCATGGCACACCCTGTCTGGCAGCTTCGTTCTGATTCTCAGGCATCGGCACATGCTGGAGTACGTCGATCTGACCCGTCACGACTGCGGCGATGAGGGTGGAACGGCGCTCCTTTAGTAGAGCAATCGTCGACTCCGTTGCTACTCGTACAGCGTTGAGCCGTGAAGTCGTCTGACTAATATGGGCTACTATTGCACGTTGCTCACTCACCGGAGGCAGTGCGATCTCCAAGCGTCCAAGGACCTCCGTTTCCAGCTTTCGCGTTCCATGGGCTGACGAATCCCCAAGCGATACGACGTGTTCCTCATGCCCACGGAAAAAGGCGCGCAAGTAGAAGGGCATGAGCGACTCGCGACAGCGCAGGGCTTTCATGTCCTGATTGATCGTGACCGACGCGGTTGTAACCGCAGTAGGAAAGCTGTGCGCCAGGATCATGCCACGTACAACGATTAGTACGGCACCGGGCGCAATCAAGCGTAGAGAACCCTGCGATAGTGCCAATTCGCCAACGTGATCCTGCGCGTCGGAGATTTCACTACGTTTCATGTCCTTGGGAGACACCCACGGAATGTCTCCGTCCCAGTACTCGGGACGTCCTGTGTCTGGCGTCGCTCCACTGGTCAGGTCAACCAAGAATCGAAGCGCTACGATCTTCCAATGCGCCGGAATCTCACCGAGCCAGGGGATGCCGGATTCGCGGAGGGGGGTGCGGGGATCAAGGCCGCGGGTGACGGCGCGGGTGATGAGCGCCCGGCGCTTCTCGGCCAAGAGCCCGAGCACCCGCTCCTTCGCCGCCACCAGCGCATCCAGCCGCGCCGTCTCGCGGTCGAGGTAGTCGGCGATGGCGCGTTGCTGCGGGAGAGGCGGCGCCGGAATCGGCATGTTGCCGATGAAGTCCCAATCGGCCCGCGGCATCTTCGAACCGAACGTCGAAGCGTCTACCGCGTCGATGAAGTCGCGCGATAAGCAGACGTATCGAAGAAAGCGGGACTCAGTCTCCACAGGCTGCATGACGAGCAGTTCGGTGGTGCACCGTCCCTTGAACGCAGCTACCCAAGCCTTCGCGAGATACGGACGGAGCTTTCCGAAGAGGACGTCGCCAGGCTCGAACGCATTGCTCAGCGACTCCGATTCTCCAGACGCCGACAGCGCGGACTCGTCTGTCGCCGCGGGCTCGCCAATGAGTCGCCCAGTCGACGACTCGATGTTCTCCAGCCCGATGTACGGCCGTTCGTCTGCGGCCCCTTCGACGCGCGAGCGCCGAAGCGAAACGACGTACTTCAGCCGCTTCGCTATCGCCGGACGCGGTGCGAGGACGGTCACTCCGTCACCTCCCGAAGCAACCGCATGATCTCTTCCTCCGCCTTCTTCAGCTCCGCGTCAATGACCTCCAGCGGCCGCGGCGGCGTGTACTTGTAGAAGTGGCGGTTGAAGTTGATCTCGTAGCCGACCTTGTCCTTGGCGCGGTCCATCCAGGCGTCGGACACGTGCGGGCGCACCTCGCGCTCGAAGTAAGCATCGATATCGTCCTTGAGCGGCACGTTCTCGAAATCGCGCAGGTCAGCGTCGGGCTCATAGCCGTCGTTGCGCCCGCCCGTGGCGACCGGCTCGGCCTCGGGATCCTTCTGCGTGAAGACGCTGCGGAAGAGCTTCTGCTCGGTCGCCTTCCAGCGCGACTTGCGCGCGTGCAGGAGGTTCTCGATGCGGCTCCACACCGCATTCCAATCCCGCTGCGGCTCGCGGCCCAGTGCCTTGTCGATGGCCTGCACGTCATCGAGCAGGTGCGGGCAGGCGTCGAGGAAGCGGGCCTTGTCTTCCAGCGTCATCTGGTAGCGCAGGCGCAGGGGCCGCTCGACGGTGACGCGGGTGTAGCCGAAGTCGGCGTTGTCGAAGGTCTTGGACGTCTCGCCGTCGGTCTGCCGGCCGTAGAGCTTGACGATCTCGGCGATCTGGCTGGCGGTGAGGTGCCGGCGCTTGTCGCCGAGGCTGCGCTTGTTGTCCTCGCTGCCGCCCGCGGTCCACACGTCGCGCGCATCGAGGAGCTGGATCTTGCCCTTGCGCCGCTTCTCCTTGCGGTTGGTGACGATCCAGACGTAGGTGCCGATGCCGGTGTTGTAGAACATCTGCTCCGGCAGGGCGATGATGGCTTCGAGCCAGTCGTTCTCGATGATCCACTTGCGGATGTCGCTCTCGCCCGAGCCCGCGCCGCCGGTGAAGAGCGGCGAGCCGCTGAAGACGATGGCGAGGCGCGAGCCGATGCTTGTGCTCCGCCGGGCGCACGGGCTCGCGCTTGTCCCACATGTGCTGCAGGAAGAGCAGCGAGCCGTCGTTCACGCGCGGCAGCCCGGCGCCGAAGCGGCCATCGAAGCCGCGCTTGTCGCGCTCCTGCTGGATCTCCTTCTGCTGCTTCTTCCAGTCCACGCCGAAGGGCGGGTTGGTGAGGAAGTAGTCGAAGGTCTCGGCCGCGAACTGGTCCTCGGTGAAACTGTCGCCGTAAGCGCACGTTGTTGCCGCCGCCGTTATGGTCCACCTGCTTCATCAGCATGTCGGACGCCGCGGTGGCGAAGGCGCGCTTGTTGTAGTCCTGCCCATAAACGTAGAGCCTGGCCGCGCCGTGGTGCTCGCGCAGGTAGTTCTGCGCCTCGGCCAGCATGCCGCCGGTGCCGCAGGCCGGGTCGAGCAGCTTGCGCACGGTGCCGGGCGTGGCGAGCAGCTTGTCGTCGTTGATGAACAGGATGCTCACCATCAGCCGGATGACTTCGCGCGGCGTGAAGTGGTCGCCCGCGGTCTCGTTGGCCAGTTCGTTGAAGCGCCGGATGAGGTTCTCGAAGATGAGCCCCATCTGCTCGTTCGGCACCGTGTTCGGGTGCAGGTCCACGTCGCAGAACTTGGAGACGACGAGGTAGAGCAGGTTCGCCTCGCGCATCCGCTCGATCTCGGCCTCGAACTCGAAGAAGTCGAAGATGTCGCGCACGTTCTTCGAGAAGCCCTTGATGTAACTGACGAGATGCTTGTCGATGTTATCGGGGTCGCCCTTGAGCTTTTCGAAGTCGAGCGGAGAGTGGTTGTGGAAGCGCTGGCCGGCGGCTTTGCTGAGGTTCGCGTCAAGCGCATCGCCTTCGAGCTTGCCACCCTTGCGCCTATGGAATTCTGTCAGCACCTTCGCCTTGGTCGGCGCAAGCACGCAGTCGAAGCGGCGCAGCACCGTCATGGGCAGCATGACGCGCTCATACTGCGGCGGGCGGTAGGGTCCGCGCAGCAGGTCGGCGATCTGCCAGATCAGGTTCGAAAAGTAGTTGTGGTCAGGCATGAGCAGCCCCAGTGTAAGTCGTTGCGCATTCTGGGAAAAGCCGTGCCTCGATATCACAGAGCACGAATAATGGTCTCATCGCGTGAAACCATGGCTGCAATTGCAGTACGCTCAAACCCCTCATTGCCCAGATTACTCGATTCCAGCATGACCGCTTGTGTTCACCCAGCTCTTTCGGCTGTCAGCCCCCGGCAGTGTTCGCTGAAAAGGCTGCCTGATATGATGAATTTCCCTCACCAAAACCAGATGGAGTACAGGGGGAAAGGTCACCGCGATCAGCGTTTACAGACTCAGGATGATGGCTGAGTCCTTCCGCAGGGTCCCGTATTGTTGCTGCGCCTCCTTTTGTGGCGCGTGGCGGTGTTCAGTTTAGGTGTAGTGCGGCTTGGGGGCAATTTCTCCCGGACAGTCGGCTCAGGAGCAGCTGCGCTGGATCCCAGGCGTTTGCTCCGCAAAGCCTGGGATGACGCCGGAAAATGATCTGCGCAAAGACCGGGATGACGTCGAAAAGAGCTGTGCAAAGCTTCGGACGCCTTTTTGGCAGTAGCGTTCTACGGCAACAACTCACCGATTTGACGCTGCAGTTCTTCATCCTTTAACTCGCCGAGGTGCGCCCAGCGGATGATGCCTTCACGGTCGACCAGCACGCTATAGGGCAAGACCCCGCTCCGGTTGCCGTACAGCCGCACCACCGCCATCACATCGGTCGAGCCCACCAGGATGGGGTAGTCGACGCCGAGTTCGGCGGCGAATTCGCGCGCCTGTTGTACATCGTCCAGCGCGATGCCCACCACTTGAAACTCCTGCTCATCGAAGTCCTGTTGCAGATCGACCAGCATCGGCATTTCTTCGCGGCAGGGTTTGCACCAGGTGGCCCAGAAATTGACCAGCACAACGCGGCCGTTGAAATCATCGGCGGAAATCTGCTCACCGCTGCCGGAGCCCAGGGTGTAGTCCGGCCGCCGCATGCCGATGAGGTCCGGGGCGATTTCCACAGGCGCGCTGGCGAAGGCCTGCTGGCCTTGAGACACGTTTTGCGTAAAAACCGAACGATAAGCCAGCGCGCCGCCGATGCTGGCCAGCAAGGCGATCGAGAGCAGCAGAATGATCTGGCGGGCGTTCATCCGCAACCGGGAAACACCGCCATCATTGCGCCGTGATGACGCTGATGAGATGCGCGCTGAATTCTTCCGGCGTGAAGTAGCCTACCAGCCGCCAGTCCTTCATCTCATTACCCTCATGGTCGAAAAAGAGAATAGCCGGCGGCCCGATGATGCCATAGGCACGCAGCAGGGCCTGGTCGGTGGCGTCATTGGCCGTGACGTCGGCTTGCAGCGTCTGCAGCTGGCTGAGCAGGGACTGCACTTCGGGCTGGTGAAAGGTATTGCGTTCCATGCGCAGGCATTCCACACACCAGTCGGCGTAAAAATCCAGCATGGCGCCCTTGCCCTGCGCGTTGGCCTGGCTGACCGCGCTGTGCAGGTCGTCCAGTGACTTGATGCGGCGGAACGCCGCTGGTTCCGCTGCGGTCATGCCGCCGGCGCCGGGGCGCAAGCTCTGCAAGGGCCGCAGCCAGTAGTCTCCGCCGGCGGCGGCGCCGACCAGCTCCAGCGCGCCCAGCAGCAGTAATATCACGCCCAGGGCTTTCCACAGACGACGCCAGCCCGAGGCCCCCGCGGCGACGCGCTCCAGCCCGCCGAGGTAGACCCCGCAGGCAATGGCCAGCATGCCCCACAACAGCATGATGATGCCCCCCGGCAGGATCCGTTCCAGCATCCAGATGGCCAGCGCCAGCAAGCCGACGCCAAACACGGATTTGACCACGTCCATCCATGCACCGGCTCGCGGCACCAGCTTGCCCGCCGACACGCCGAACAGGATCAGCGGCACCCCCATACCCATGGACATGGCGAACAGGGCGGAACCACCCAGCAGCGCATCGCCCGAGGCGCCGATCACGATCAGCGCAGCCATCAGCGGCGGCGCCACACAGGGGCCGACGATCAGCGCCGATAAAAAGCCCATGACGGCGACCCCCCACAGGTGTCCGCCACGCTGCTGGTTGCTGGCCGCGGCCAGCCGGGTCTGCAGCCGGGCCGGCAATTGCAGCTCGAAAAAGCCGAACATGCTCAGGGCCAGCAGGACAAAGATCAACACGAAACCGCTGAGAATCCACGGATTCTGGAACACCGCCTGCAGGTTCTGGCCGAACAGCCCGGCCAGCACCCCGGCCACGGTATAGGTCAACGCCATGGCCAGCACGTAGACCAGCGACATCCAGAAAGCCCGCAGCGTGGTCAGGCGTTCACCCTGCCCCATGATGATGCCGGAAAGAATGGGCAGCATCGGGAACACGCAGGGCGTGAAGGCCAGCAGGATGCCGGCGATGAAGAAAGCGAAGATCGCACTCGCAGGATGCTCGCCCAGCAGCCGCGCCAGACGGTCCTGTTCACTGACCGGGGCAGCAGGCAACGCGCGTGCCTGCCGTAGCGCTGCCCGCCGCTGACGGTTCACCGATAGCGCTGGCCGCGGCCGGCATTTCAAGACTGAGCACGCGGGACTGTGGCGGGTAGCAGATTTCACCGTCGCGGCAACCCTGGAAATCCGCCTGCAGCGAAATCGTGCTGGCCGGCCCGGCGGGGCGGTTCATCCGCACCGGTATTTCCACCTGGCCGTAAATGACCGGCACGTCGCCAAATTCCGGGTCGTTTTTGATCACTCCGTCCGGCAGACTGGCCTCGCGCACGGAAAAGCCGCTGGCATCCGCCACGCGAAAGGCGAACTTGTCCCGGTAGAGGTAATAGCCCGGTTGCGCGGTAAAGCGCACCAGCACCGTTTCCGCACTGAGTCCGATGGCTTCATAAACGAACGCGCTGTCCGCCGCCAGGGCGGGATCCTGCGCATCAACCCGTCCGAGGCCGGCCAAAGGGTCGTTGCCTGCTTTTATGAGCGGCGCGTCGATGGCGGCGTCCTGGCCCAGCTGTTCCGCCGGCGATGGCAGGTTTAACAGCTGATCCACGGCCTCAGTGCTGTCCGGCTCCACCGCTGCAACAGGCGGCAGCCCGACCAGCAACACCTGATCCGTCGGCGGATAGCACAGCACATTTTCCAGACAGCCTTGCGAGCGCACCTGCAACCGGAACCCGGAGATCCCCGGCTGGACCGAGCGGATGGGCAGGGTGACCGTCAAGTGTCCGTGATATTTCTCTACCTCTTCTCCGAGCAGTTCATCGAAGCTGACAGTACCCTGCGGAATCTCGGGCTCACCGATCACGACTCCGGGCGTTTGCGCCGAGAACTGCAGGAAGCGATTTTTGTAGAGGTAATACCCCGGGGCGATGTCCCAGCTGACTTCGACCCGGTTGCGGTCGGGTGCCTGAGCGGAAATGACGAACACATCGCCGAAATCACGCACATCCCCGGGTTCGATGGCCTGCAGGGCGCCAGCCATGAGCAGGGCGGCGGCCAGTAGCGCACAGCGCAGAAACAGATTTGGTTTCGGACTCGAGGAATTCATCAGAAGTCTGGGACCGGTTTGCAGTGGTGAAACATTCATCGTCCTGCGCTGGTTCGTGTCAATGGCACATAGACCGGATTTCAGGCCCGACGTTCAAACAGGCAGCCGCAGCGGCCCCTCATGCACGATGTCCACATGCAGCATGAAAATGCTGTTGGCCTTGTGGCTGGCTTGATTCACCGTAAGATTCAGCGCGCCCGCCAGGCTTCCATCACAGCAGCGGCACGATCAGCAGAGCCACGATATTGATGATCTTGATCAAGGGATTGATGGCCGGGCCAGCGGTGTCCTTGTACGGATCGCCCACGGTATCGCCGGTCACCGCCGCTGCATGTGCATCGGTTCCCTTGCCGCCGAAGTGACCATCCTCGATGTACTTCTTGGCATTATCCCAGGCGCCGCCACCGGTAGTCATCGAGATTGCCAGGAACAATCCGGTGACGATGGTGCCGACCAGCAGGCCGCCCAGGGCCTCCGGGCCCAACAGCATGCCGACGATGATCGGGATCAACAGCGGCAGCAGCGAAGGAACGATCATTTCCTTGATGGCGGCCTTGGTCAGCAGATCGACCGCGCGCGAATAGTCCGGCTTGGTCGTGCCTTCCATGATGCCGGCGATCTCGCAGAACTGGCGCCGCACCTCGGTCACCACCGCGCCGGCGGCACGGCCCACGGCCTCCATCGCCATGGAAGCAAACAGGTAGGGCACCAGGCCGCCGATGAACAGGCCGATGATGACGCGGTAATCGGACAAATCGAAGCGCAGTACGCCGAAACCCTCTTTCTCCAAGACGTGCGTGTAATCGGCAAACAACACCAGCGCAGCAAGACCGGCCGAGCCAATGGCGTAACCCTTGGTCACGGCTTTGGTGGTATTACCCACCGCGTCCAGCGCGTCTGTGGTCTTGCGCACATCGTCCGGCAAATTGGCCATTTCGGCGATGCCGCCGGCATTATCGGTAATCGGGCCGAAGGCATCCAGCGCCACGATCATGCCGGTCATTGACAGCATGGAAGTGGCCGCAATGGCAATGCCGTACAGCTCAGCCAGTTGATAAGCGCCCCAGATGGACGCGCACACGGCGATCACGGGCAGCGCGGTTGCTTTCATGGATACGCCCAACCCGGCAATGATGTTGGTGGCGTGTCCGGTGGTCGAGGCTGCGGCCACTTTCTGTACCGGGCTGAACTCGGTGCCGGTGTAGTACTCGGTGATGACCACCATGGCCGCGGTCAGGGCCAGGCCGATCAGGGCGGCGAAATAAAGATGGATTGAATCATCACCCATAAGGGTCATGGTCACAGGATAAAACGCCACTGCCGCCAGGATGCCGGATACGATCACGCCCTTGTACAGCGCATTCATGATCTTTCCACCCGTCTTGATGCGCACGAAGAAAGTGCCGAGGACCGAGGCCACAATCGACAAAGCGCCCAGCACCATCGGGTAGATCACCGCGTTGACGCCCACACTTTCCACCATCAGGCTGCCCAGCAGCATGGTCGCCACCAGCGTTACCGCATAGGTTTCGAACAGGTCGGCCGCCATGCCCGCGCAGTCCCCTACGTTATCGCCGACATTGTCCGCAATGACGCCCGGGTTGCGCGGATCGTCCTCGGGAATTCCGGCTTCCACTTTGCCCACCAGGTCAGCGCCCACATCGGCGCCCTTGGTGAAAATACCACCGCCCAGACGGGCAAATATGGAGATCAGGGAACCGCCGAACGCCAGGCCGACCAGCGCATGCAATGCGTCCTGCTGTGACATTCCGGTTTTTTGCAGCACGGCGAAATAAGCCGCCACACCCAGCAAGCCAAGGCCAACCACCAGCAAACCCGTGATGGCGCCGCCACGAAAAGCGATATTGAGTGCAGGGCTGATGCCGCTGCGCGCCGCCTCGGCCGTGCGCACATTGGCGCGTACCGAAACAAACATGCCGATATAGCCGGCCATGGCCGAGAACAGCGCTCCAATGGCGAAGCCAATCGCCGTGGGCCAGCCGAGCGCGAATCCGACCAGCACGAACAGCGCCACACCGACGATGCCAATGGTCGTGTATTGACGGTTCATATAGGCGCCTGCACCCTCCTGGATGGCGGCTGCAATGCCTTGCATCTTTTCGTTACCCGCCGGTCTGCCCAGAATCCAGAAAACCATGATCAGGCCATAAACCACGGCCAACAAGGCAGCGCCAAGCGCCAGCCACAACGCCATGTCGTCAGTCATCAGAAATTCCCTCCAAAACGCGCAAATTAGTGTCTGTCCATAAACGGGCATCCCAGCCCGTTATGGAATCGCGAAGCAAAAGCATGGTTTTGCTTCGCTCTCATTTTCAATGACTTACATCATTGAAAATGGCGGCACTTCCATGTGCCGCGTTAGCATTCATCTATTTCCGGATGCGCACTAAATAGAAAACCTGTGTTAAGCCTTCCCCGGCATGGTCCTCCCCAGGTCCAGTAACCGCCGGGCTGAAAAATCGCGCCATGGTAACAAAAAACGGGCTTGGGTGCTGATCCCCTTACGGCTCAAACTGCGGCAGCACCTGTTTTGCCAATACCTTCTTCAGCCGCACGTAGCGCGGCAGCCCGTGCCGGTCATAGGGCGGATAGGACTCGCCCCGAATCAATGGCTCGAGGTAGCGGCGGGCCGCTGGCGTGATGCCAAATCCGTCTGCGGTGATATAGTTCCTGGGCATGCGCTTTTCGCGATTGGCCACCCGACTCAGCGCCGCCTCTTCGATTTTCCAGCGGTAGGGCTGGTCCGATACCCGCTTGATCACCGGCATGACTCCATTCTTGCCCGCCAAAGCAAACTTTACCGCCGCCGCTCCCACTGCATAAGCCTGCTCGACGTCCGTGGCCGATGCCACGTGCCGCGCCGAGCGTTGCAGGTAATCAGAGACCGCCCAGTGATACTTGTAGCCCAGTCCGGACTTGACGATTTCGGCTATGACCGGAGCCGCACCGCCCAGCTGGGCGTGACCAAAGGCATCCCGGGTTCCGGCCTCGGCCAGAAACTGGCCGGCGGCATTACGCACCCCTTCCGATACGACGACAGAGCAATAGCCATAATTCTCGACTGCGTGCTTGACCTTGGCCAGGAAGGCCGCTTGATCGAATGGCACTTCAGGAAACAGGATCACATGCGGCGGGTCACCGGCCTTGCGCTGCGCCAGCCCGCCCGCCGCAGCAATCCAGCCGGCATGCCGGCCCATCACTTCAAGGATAAATACTTTGGTGGAACTGGAGGCCATGGACTCCACATCGAGACTGGCCTCCATGATGGACACTGCAACGTATTTGGCAACCGAACCGAAGCCGGGGCAGTTGTCCGTCAGCGGCAGATCATTATCGATGGTCTTGGGCACGCCGATGCATTGCAGCGGATAGCCCAGTTTCCTGCTGATCTGGGAGACCTTGTAAGCGGTATCCGCCGAATCGCCGCCGCCGTTGTAGAAAAAATAGCCGACCTGGTGCGCGCGCAGGACCTCCATCAGGCGCGCGTACTCGCGCCGGCTTTCCTCGATGCCTTTGAGCTTGTAACGGCAGGATCCAAAAGCGCCGCCCGGCGTGTGCCGCAAAGCAGCAATGTCGGCCTTGCTCTCGCGCGAAGTGTCAATCAGCTGTTCCCGCAAAATGCCCAGGATGCCGTCTTTGCCGGCCAGCACCTTGCCGAATCTTTGTGGGTATTGGCGTGCGGTTTCGATGACGCCGCAGGCGGTGGCATTGATCACGGGAGTAACCCCCCCGGATTGTGCATAGAGAATATTTTGCTTCATGAAAGTGGACTCATCCGGGTGATGCGCTGTCGCATTGACTTGGCCATGGCTAGCGGTTAGCGTTAACGGCTTATTCTAGTGGACGAGAAGCCATTTATGCGAATCGTGTTACTCGGCGCTCCGGGTTCCGGCAAAGGCACGCAGGCAACGCTGTTGGCGCAACAGCTGGAGGTACCACATATTTCGACCGGCGCCCTGCTGCGCGCTGCCGTCAAGGCCGGAACCGATCTGGGGAAAATGGCCAAGGCGGTGATCGATCGCGGCGAGCTGGTTTCCGATGACATTATGCTGGGCCTGATCGAGGAGCGACTTGGCCAGCGGGACGTGCGCAACGGCTTTATCCTGGATGGTTATCCGCGCAACATTACCCAGGCAAAAGCGCTGGACCGTCTGCTGGCTCGTCTGCAACAGCCTGTGGAAGAAGCTTTGCAGATCGATGTGGACGAGGAGCAGATCGTTGCGCGGATTGCCGGACGCGCCGCCCTGGAGGGCCGCACCGATGACAGCGAGGAAGTGGTGCGTAATCGCATGCGGGTTTATGCCGCGCAGACCGCGCCAGTGGTCGATTACTATGCCAATAAGGGGGTTCTGACCCGAATTCTCGGAGAAGGCGCCATAGAGGACGTGTTTCAGCGCATCAGCGGCGTGCTGCGCGCCCACGCAAGCTGATTTTTAAACCCGCCCGTATGAGCCACCTTTTCTTGCGCTTGCTTGATGTCATGCGATTGCGTGCCGGCCCGCAGGATATGCCGGCCGGCTGGGGTATGGCTATCCTGTTCAGCCTGCTGTATCTGAGCGAGGGTTTTATCGCCGACCAGATCCTGAATGAAACCGATTCGGCGCCGCGTGGCCTGGTAGCGGTTACGATCCAATTCCTGGTTACGTTCCTTATGCTCGGTTTCCGCCGCTTGAGTGCGCGCCTGCCACAAACGCTTACCACGCTGGCCGGCACCGGTGTCCTGTTCGGCGCGCTGTCCATTATCCTGATCATGCAAACCCGGCCAGGGGTGGCCGAGCCGGCCCTGGCGCTGGTCTGGTTCGGTGCTTTTCTGTGGAGTCTGGCCGTCGATGCCCATATATACCGCCATGCCATGTCCATTACCATGAGCCTCGGTGTGCTGGTGGCTGTGGTGATATTTGCACTCAATTTCATCGCCAGCGAAATGATGTTTACGACCTGACCAGAACCCGGGAAACGCTATGCATATTCACATTCTTGGTGCCTGCGGTACGTTCATGGGAGGCGTGGCGCTGCTGGCCAAGCGCGCCGGCCACCAGGTTTCCGGTTCCGATCAGCACACTTATCCGCCGATGAGCCATCAGCTTGAAGCGGAAGGCATAACCCTGTTTGAAGGCTATTCCGCCGACCATCTCGATCCGCAGCCCGATCTGGTCATCATCGGCAATGCACTGAGTCGCGGCAACGCCGCCATTGAGCATGTACTCAACCAGCGCATGAACTACACCTCGGGTCCGCGCTGGTTGGGTGAAAACTACTTGCGTGGCAAATCCGTGATCGCCGTGGCTGGTACCCATGGCAAGACCACGACTGCCAGCATGGTCGCCTGGATCCTGGAACAGGCCGGCTTGAAACCGGGTTTTCTCATCGGCGGCATACCGCATGATTTTGGTTACTCAGCCCGCGACGGGGAACAATTCTTTGTCGTCGAGGCCGATGAATATGACACCGCATTTTTTGACAAGCGCGCCAAATTCGTCCATTACCGCCCCGCCATTGCCGTTCTCAATAACCTGGAATACGACCACGCGGATATTTACCCGGATCTGCCATCCATACAGACGCAGTTTCACCACCTCGTCAGATCCATTCCCGGCAATGGCGTCATCATCACCAACGGCCTTGACGCCCATCTGGAAGCCGTGCTGGAACGAGGTTGCTGGAGCCGGCTGGAACGATTCACCCTGGGTGCAGAACCCGCCGAGTGGCAGGTGCAGATGAAACGGCCCGGCGGCCGGGAGCTCTCTTTTATGCGCGCGGGGCAAGCGTTGGGAGCGCTGAATTGGGAATTGCAGGGCCGGCACAACGCCATGAACGCCTGCGCTGCGATCGCTGCTGCCGCAGCTGCAGGAGTTGACCCGGAACGGGCGATCGAGGCCCTGGCCTCATTCCGGGGTGTCAAGCGTCGCATGGAACTGGTGGCGGACATTGACGGCATTCGGGTATACGACGACTTCGCCCATCACCCAACTGCGATCCGGCTCACGCTGGAAGGCCTCAGACGCAATGTGAGCAACGCCCGTTTACTGGTGGCGCTGGAACCCCGCAGCAATACCATGCGCGCCGGCATTCACATCGAAGAACTGGGTCCCGCGCTGGTCGCTGCCGATCGCGTGTGGCTCAAGGCCGGTGACGGCATCAACTGGGACCCCCAGGAAGCCCTGGCGCCACTGCAAGGGCGCGGGCGCGTGGTAACCCGGACCGATGATCTACTGCAGCAAATGCAGGACGCTGTGCGTAGCGGTGACCATGTGGTGTTCATGAGCAACGGTGGTTTCGATGCCGCACCACTGCGTTTCTGCCAAATGCTCAAGGACCATGAGCGCGCTTGAGATTCCGCTGTTTCCACTGCGCACCGTGCTGTTTCCGGGCAGTTATTTGCCGCTGCGTATCTTTGAGCAACGCTACCTGTCCATGGTGCGAGAGTGCGCCCGCAGCGACAGCGGTTTCGGCGTTTGCCTGATCATCGAAGGTGAAGAGACCATTGCCGCGGAGCGGACGGAACGGTTTGGCACGATGGCACGCATCGTCGATTGGTACACCCTGGAAGATGGCTTGCTCGGTGTGTCCGCTATCGGAAGTTGCCGCTTCCTGCTGAACCACACTCGCCGGCAGGACGACGGCTTGCTGGTGGGCGCCGTGGAGTGGCTGCCCGAACCTGCGCCCCGACCGCTACCGGAAGCTTTTTTCGTGCTCGGCCAGGTGCTCAGCCGATTCATGGATAAGCTGCGGTCGCATTACCCATCGTACTCTCCGCAGAAGCTCGATGACGCGGTCTGGGTTGGTTACCGGCTGGCCGAATTGCTGCCCCTGTCAACGAGCGAAAAACAGCACCTGCTGGAACTGACAGACCCGATGGAACGGCTGCAGAATCTGCTGGAAATTCTGCCCCGGTTCCAATCAGATTAGGAAAGCTCTGAATAATGCATCCATGCATTATCAGAGCACGCCAAACAAAAAATGTGATTTTTGTTTGGCTTCATTTTCAATGAGATTACACTCATTGAAAATGGTGGCACATCCCTGTGCCACGAAAACTCTGAATTAAGCTGGTAGAGGAGCGGGTTACCCCAACTCCCCCCCGTTTAGAACCCATCGTGCCCGATTCAGGCAATGGGCTCAAGACAAGGCCTTCAGGTGGTTGTATGACATCAGAATAGCCGATGGTAAACCACGGCGTGTGGAAGCGGATGGGCGCCGGTAAAACGCTCAAACGTCTCCCATGTAAACGACCGGCGTTGGCTGCGACAATTGAGCCAATGAAAGGCGATCCGCCGTACCTTATGCACGAACGTCATAACCGCCCGGATGTTGAAAGACACGCCGTAGTAGCGGATATGACCGCGTACCTTGGCGCACAATAACGCCCAGAACTGTTGCGTCGTACACTGGCTGCGAGTCTGTTTCGCCCATTGGTAAATCGCCTGCAACTTGCTGCGTAATCGTTTGCCGCTCGTCTTCACCTTTACCAGCGGTTGGCCTCGGCGGCTCACCCCCCAGTAAAACGTAAAGCCCAGAAAATCAAACACCGCTCGCCGCTCCTGCTGTTTGCGGGCCGGCCAACAGAACGGCACCATCTGTGTCTTCGCCTCATTCAGCACCAGGCCAAACTTGGCTAATCGGCCAGATAGGGCCTTGCGAATGCGCTCAGCATCGTGGCTGTACTGGCAGCAGATAACCGCATCATCCGCGTACCGGAATAGCGCCACTTCACCTTTGCAATGCCGCTTCACCGTCGTCTCAAACCACTCGTCCAGAACATAGTGCGCGTAGATGTTCGCCATCACCGGGCTGCAGGCACTGCCTTGCACAACCCCTTCGTTGCTCACCCACAGTTCTCCGTCCCTCAATATGCCTGCCTTGAACAGCCGGCTGAGATAGCGCAGAAACCGTCGGTCGCTAACCTTCTGGCTTATCATCTTAAGCAATCGGTTCTGATCGATACTGTCGAAATAGCGTGCCAGATCAACATCGATGACGCATTCAATCTCGTGCCGGTACAGATATTGGTGCAGAGCCCTTACCGCGTCGTGCGGCCCGCGTCCTGGACGGAACCCGTAGGAACAGTCCAAAAACACCGGCTCGTACACCGCTTCAAGCACCTTACGCACCATCCCCTGTACCACCTTATCTTCCAGCGAGCTGATGCCCAGCGCACGCGTCGCACCCGCTGCTCCGGCCTTCGCAATCCGAACCTCTCGGACCGCACCCGGCCGGTAGCCCATGCGCTTCATGCGCCCCACCCACTCGGTCAGATTGCGCTCGAGATCTGCGCCATACCCAGCCTTCGTCATGCCATCCGCTCCCACCGCTTTCCTTCCATCCAGCGCATGAAAGCAGCCGGCAAGGCTTTCCTGTGTGAACAGGTGCATCACCGTGTCGAAACACTTCGATGCGTCCCTTGCCGACAACCACGCTATCCGCTGAAGTATCGTTTCCGCCGTTGCTTGAGCCTCGGTTGGACTCACGGCGTTTCCCTCCAGCGGGCAGCCTTGCCCAGGGTCCTTCCCTTCACGCGCATTACCGCGCTTCATCGGTACTATGACCCATCTGACTTCCTGGCCCTCTTCTCAACGTCCTCACCTACCAGGCTTGTTCGTCGATACTGCCTTCCTTCGCAGAGTTGCCAGGACCTCCCACGTTCACCTGTCTGCTTTATGTGCATGCCGTGCTCTCTGCCCCCGGGATCGCCATAGCTCACTGCCCTGATCGCGTGACCTACGATGTTGCCTGCTGGCTCTGATATACCATCGGCCAACCCAAAATAGGAATTAACGGGAGTCAATCACTTCAACCTCTCGGTTTACGGCCTACCCACTCTCTGTCTACGCTTGACCCGCATCGTTATCGATGCCAGCCCAAGACTCGATACCGGGTGTGGTGGGTCACCACTTCCCAAACGGGACTTTCACCCGTAAGCTAAACAAGCGCCTCGTGGCGCACATCAGAGTTTCCTTAGCTTGTTATGGATGGCTTCGTTCGCGCAACAGCAAAAGTTCGCCATACACCGGTTTTTGCAGCAGATCCTCAAGCGCGCTCCTGATGGGCTTCATGCCACGAACATCGAATGGCGCTGCACGCCAGTAACTGAAGAAACCCAGCCGTTGCACCAGCTGCTCTGCGGAGAACTGCGCCAGGTACAGAATCTGATTGCCTGGATCCAGGCGTACGCCCGAATCCCACATGCGCACGGTGAGCAACTGGCCGGTGTCAGGAAGCGTCTTGCGCATCAACAAGGCTTCGGAACGCCCGCGAAATTCGCGCCCCAGTAATGGCAAGGATGCTTCGTTCGGTTCTGGATTCAAAGCCTGCAGAATCCAGCGCCAATCGCTTTCCGGTACACGTTGCCAGCCATGAGCGGACAACACCTGAGCCATTCGATCGGACGTAACCGCCACTTGGGCGTTGAAGCGCCGGGAAGTTACCGACGAAACACTGGTGCGTTCTGGCGGCAATTTTTGCCAGCCAGATGCCCACCAGGTTTCTGCCGGCATGTGCTCCTCCACATTAACGGCCTGCAGCGCAGCGGTTTCACGGGCCACATTTACATCGGATTGCCAAGCCAACAGGAAAAATACGGAACCATAGAAAATCAGTCCTGCCATGGCCCCGGAAAATGGCTGTAAGGCTCGTTGCCGATAGGCGATACCGACGATGAGTGTCCACGCCAGGCCAAGCAGCAGGCCCATCAGCGCGCCGCTCAACCACTCCAGGCCCAGATAAAGGCGCGCCAGGGTCAGGATGGTCAGGACCAGGGCGGCGGCCAGGTAAGACCACTGGCGATGTTTGCGCTTTGCTTCGCGGGCAATCATCACCGCAAAGAAAACAAACACCACGGTGGTCAGGCTCATGGCGGAACTGGGGCTGCGCACGGCCTCCTGCGGCAGCTCGATGACTTGCGGCGTGGCGCGCAATCCCCAGGCCAGCAGAAGCTGGATCAACCAGCCGCCACCGATGGCGATCAGCCAATGCACGGCCGCCTGTTGCCGTCGCGCTCCAAGCAGCCATAGCAACACCGCCACGCTTGAAAGCAGCGTGACTTGCCAGCGTGAAAGCTGTGCAATGGCCACCATGACCGGATCAGCCAGGTGATTATGCAAGGACAAAGCCAACCCCTGGACCACCTGATCCAGCGCCTGCGGCTGACTCGAGAATGGCGACAGGAACAGCAGCAGCACCAGGCCCCAGGAGATGATCACCAGCAGGATGCCCAGCATTGAGACGGAAAGCACCTCGGGCTGGGATGGGTCGAGCAGCGGCCCAACGAGTTTGCCCAGCAAGGGGTGGCGGCGGGCCCAGCGGATGGCGTGGCGCATCCATCGCACCGAACGGCTGGCCAGCGGTTCATAGATCAACCGCATCACCCACCAGGTCAGCCACAACGTCGCCAACAGAATGACCAGCACCACGGTCAAGCGTCCGGTATACTCGGAAGCGACTTCCAGCGAAGTGCCGAACAGCATGCCCGGCAGCAGGAATGCGGGCGCCCAGGCAATGCTGGCGGCCAGATCCACCGGTATGAAGCGCGATGGCCGCATGCGCATGATACCCACCACCGCGGGTATGATCGGACGCAGTGGACCGATAAAGCGGCCTGCAACCACGCTCTTCGCGCCGTGGTTGCGGAAAAACCACAGGCCGCGATCCATCATCCGTGGATAACGTGAAAAAGGCCAGATTTCCAGCAGGTGTTCACGGTAACGACGGCCCAGCGTGTAACTCAGGGTGTCGCCAAGAAAGGCGCCGCTCGAGGCAGCGATCCAGACCGGCACCATGTCCATCACGCCCAGCCCGATCAGCGTGCCCACCCCGAACAGGATCATGATTCCTGGTAACAGGATGCCGACCAGCACCACCGACTCCAGCAACGAAACCACAAAAACAAAAACAACACCCCAGCCTGGATTGGCATTAAGCCAGGTCAGCATCTCTTGTGTCCAGCCGGCAGATTCCAAGTAATGTGCTCGCGGGTGCGGTGAAAACGGCGCAGACGATTATGATAAAGGATTGAAGCTGCGGTAGGTCAACGGCGCGTTACGCGCCGTTCGTCACCATTCTCGCAAACGCCTCCCGCGCGGCATCGATGGTCGCTGCAATATGTTCCCCGCTGTGGGCCGAGGACACGAAACCGGCCTCGTAGGCGGAAGGCGCCAGGTATACCCCGCGTTCCAGCATCAGGTGGAAGAAGCGCTTGAAAGCCCCGGTGTCGCACTGCCCTGCCTGGGCGAAATTGACTACCTGTTCAGCCGTGGTGAAGAATACTCCGAACATGCCCCCGGCCTGGGTGACGTGCAGCGGAACACCCGCCCAATCAGCCTCACGCTTGAGACCTGCCAGCAGCTCGGTGGTATTTTTCGTCAGCGCCTGGTAGAAACCCTCAGCACAGATCAAATCGAGATTGGCCAGTCCCGCGGCCATCGCCACCGGGTTGCCGGACAAGGTGCCCGCCTGGTAAACCGGCCCGCTGGGAGCCACCATTTCCATATACTGCCGCTTGCCGCCAAAGGCTCCAACCGGCATGCCGCCGCCAATCACTTTGCCGAAGGTGGAGAGGTCGGGTTCGACGCCGTATAGTCCCTGCGCGCCCCCCAACGCTACGCGAAACCCGGTCATCACCTCGTCGAATATCAGCAGGCAACCGTACTGGTCGCACAGCGCCCGCAAGCCCTCGAGGTAACCCGCAACCGGCGGAATGCAGTTCATGTTGCCGGCCACTGGCTCGACGATGATGGCCGCAACATCCCGGCCGCGCGCCTGCAGCAGCATGGCAACCGCCCCGAGGTCGTTGTAGGGGGCCGTCAGGGTCAGGTCGGCCAGCGCCGCTGGTACGCCGGGCGAATTGGGCACACCCAATGTCAGGGCACCACTGCCCGCCTTGACCAGGAAGCTGTCGGCGTGACCATGATAACAGCCTTCAAACTTGATGAAGGCATCACGGCCGGTGGCGGCGCGGGCAAGGCGTATGGCGCTCATGGTTGCCTCAGTGCCAGAGTTGACCATGCGCACCATATCCATGGCGGGTACGAGCGCGCACAAGCGCTCGGCCATCTCGACCTCGGCCGGGCAGGGCGCGCCGAAACTCAGGCCTTGCGCCGCAGCTTCCTGCACCGCTTGCACAACGTGCGGATGCGCGTGCCCGGCAATCATCGGCCCCCAGGAGCCAACATAATCGATGTAACTGCGCCCGGCGGTATCGTACAGGCATGCGCCCGCCGCGCGTTGGAAAAACACCGGTTCGCCGCCGACACCGTTGAAGGCCCTGACGGGCGAATTCACGCCGCCGGGAATGCGCAGCCGCGCCCGCCGCAGTAGATCAGTGTTGGTATTCATGGGTTTTGCGTCCTTGTCATCATCAGCCCGGCTTTGCAGGATCTTGCGGTCAGCATTTTAAACTGAATCTGCTCAAGCAGCCGCAGTATGGTTTCATGTCCTACAGCGGCGTGGCAAACTACGCCTCTTTTTTGCAACGCGATCAGGATAAATCGAGTGAGTGCCTCCGATTACAAGACTTACATGTGCATCATCTGTGGCTGGATTTATGACGAGGAAAAAGGTGCCCCCGCAGAAGGCCTCGCGCCCGGCACCCGCTGGGAGGATGTGCCGGATTCATGGGTCTGCCCGGATTGCGGCGCCAGTAAAGAAGATTTCGATTTGGTCGAACTGTGAGTAGTATCTGTCCAATAACGCCACATAAAAGCCACATGCTAACGCGGCACATGGATGTGCCGCCATTTTCGATGACGTAAGTCATTGAAAATGAGAGCGAAGCAAAACCACGCTTTTGCTTCGCGATTCCATAAACGGGCTGGGATGCCCGTTTATGGACAGACACTAAGTTAGACTGGGGTTATATGGCCGTATAACAGGGAGCAGGTATATGACTGTACAGACCGGAATTCACCGTTCCTCCGCCAATGCCATGATCGGCGGTGTGTGTGCCGGCATCGCCGAGTACTTCGGCTGGTCCATTACCGGCACCCGCGTAGCTTATGTTTTGCTGTCTGTTCTGTCCGCGGCTTTCCCGGGCATCATCGTCTACCTGTTCCTGTGGCTGATCCTGCCGCGCAGATAACCGTACTGGCCGCCGGCCGAACCCGACCGGGTGTTTCCTCTTCAGCGGGCATACAGCAAACCGGTCTCGATCTTTCCTCGCGCATGCAATTGCAGCCAACGGCAGGCTGGCCCGGCCGGATCATATTCGAACCGTAACGTTCCAACCCGGCTGTTGGCCGCAGTTGACGGGCAAGCCAGCAGGCGCGCGCTCCCCAGGCGAGTCTCGAACGCCTGGTGCACATGACCCCAAACCATGCCACGGATCTGGTTATGGCGCTCAAGCAGCTGCAGCAAAGCGTCCGGAGCCAGGAGCATATGGCGATCGATCCACGCTGATCCCACCGGCACCGGCTGATGATGCAGAGCGAGCAGCACGGGCTGTTTGGGCCCGGTATCGAGCCGTTGCTTCACGCCTTGAATGTCCGCCTGGCCGATCGCGCCATCAATTCGCCCGGCCAGCGTGGATTTCAGCAACACCAGCTGCCAGTCGCCTGCCTGCCTGATTAACGGGCCGTTCCATGGCCCGTCAGGAAAATACTGCTGCATCAGCAGATCGTCGTCATGATTTCCCGGCAAGGTGTAAACGGGCGCGTTCATGCCTCGGAAGTAATGCGCCAGGCGCTGATAGGAGGTCGCGCTGGCGTCCTCGCTCAGATCACCTGTTGCCAGAACCAGGTGAGGCTGCCAGGCGGCAATGGCCGGCAACAAGGATAGCAGTCCTGCCTCGGCGTTCTGGCCCCGGTATGGCGTCTGCGCGCTGGCTGAAAAGTGGCAGTCACTGATTTGCACCAGCCGGAACGGTTTGCCTGGAATGTGATTTGGGGTTTTGGTCTGCACCAGGGGCCGGAAATTCCGCTCAATCCAGCTCCAGCTCCAACACGTCACCCGGCTTTACCCCGAGCTCCGCAGCCTGGCCTGCATTGAGCTCCAACACATACCTGGCCGGCCCCGCGCTGAAATAGCCGGGGCACTGTGGCGTATGGCACGGTTTCGCATTCTGCGTGACGCTGACCAGCCTGAGATTCTCATCGAAATAGAATATATCCAGCGGGATACGCGTGTTCTTCATCCAGAAGCTGCGTGTCGTTGCGCTGGGGAAGACGAACAGCATGCCGTGGTCAGCGGCCATGCTGTCGCGAAACATCAGCCCAAGAGCCTGTTCTTTCGGCGTGGTTGCAAGTTCGACGCTAAAGCGCTCGCCCTTGAGCACGACCTGCGGTTCGGCAGAAACGCACGAAGCGCACAACAAGAGGAAGGGGATAAGGAACACTTGGCGCACGGTACTAGCTCATGACTCTGGTTGAAGGAATCGTAACGCTTCTCGCGTCCGCCGTCTTGCGCTTTTCCAGCCTTCCGTCGCAGAATCACCTCTTGCCCTGCAGACTGCTGCCTTTTACGCTATCCTGCAGAAAACCAGGTACAGGAGAAACAACATGCAGACCTTTGTGATAATGCGCCGCAGCGCATGGAAGGAGGAGCTGGATCTGCAGGAGGCCACCGAAGAGTCCACGCGGGTAGCTGACGAGGAAATGCCCGGACAGGTGAAATGGATTCGTTCTTACGTATTGGAAGAAGAAGACGGCACTGTGGGTACCGTGTGCATCTATCAGGCTGAAGACGCGGATGCCCTCATGGAACACGCCCAAAGGGCCGGGCTGCCGGCCGACGAGGTATTGCTGGTGACTGACACCGTGATCGTACGGGACGATCCCTGAGCCATTAATTCGACGCATCCGCCACCTGGATGTTCTGCACAGCGGCGGCATCCACCTTCAGGGCCAGCATGACGCCCCCGAAGCGCTCCGGCGGGATTTCTCCCATCAGATTGATCACCACCACCTCAGCTTCGTCATCCGAGCTGAGCACGGTCATGCCGCGGATCGATCCAGCACGCGTCTTCAACAACATGTGCACTTCTTCCTGCTGGTCACGGACCAACAGAACCGGTTCCCAGCCATCCGCCTGCAAGTGGGCGCTCATACGTCGAAGACGTTTGGCGACGCGGGCCGCATCTCCATCGATCTGATAAATCCGGATGCGCACGCCATCGAGACGGCGCAGCAGCCGCTTCATTTCCGCGTCGTCATCGATGTGGCTTGCGGCAAAATGCAGCAGGGCCGGCCCGATGGAAGCGGCTTAATCATCCTTGCCTTCATCGTCATTGATATGCACATCAAAATTGTCCATTACTTTTGCCAACTCGGCCGGGTCCAGGTTGCCGATCACGTTGATAAACGCTGCTTCATCCTCCTCGATGGTCATCACGGTAATCCCATCTACCGCATCACCATTGATTTTCATGAAGATGCGCACCTGCTCGTCCGCAGAATTGACCTTGACCACAGGCTCCCAGCCCAGCGCGCTCAGCCGGGACGACACCAGCTTGACGTGATCGAGCGCACCAGCGGTCAGGCCTTTGGTTGCAAATACATTGATGCGTACTCCTTTGAGGCGCTTGAACAATGCCGCCACTTCCGGGTCGTCGCTGGCGCTGAATGCGCTCACCATGCCGAGCAGGGATTGTCCCACCGCGATCTCCACGCTGGGTTCACCGAAAATCTCGCTGAGCTGGCCGAAATCAACGTAGCCGGGCAGGTCCTTCATGGCCTCGTCCTGGGCCCAGGCCGGCCAAGCCAACAGGGCGGTGCAGATGATCAAAAGGTATCTCATACGTTGTTCTCCTTGTGGGCTTGCCCGACATAGGGCATGTGCTTGGAAAGCTCATCCTTGACCGGAGCCGAGAGCTCATCATTCAGCAGCTGGTGGATTTGTTGGCCCAGTCGCAAGCCGGCCTTGTCGAGGTAGAAGAAAGCAATCGCCAGCTCGCGCCGGGCCTGCTCCCGTCGTGCCACATCGCTTGTGTTGCGACTCGCCGTTGCCTGTGAGCTGGACACTGTCTGCCCGGCCGGCTCGTTCAAGAGCATGGCAACAGCGATAAGGACAACAGCTGCCAGGCCTCCTGCGGACACCCATCGCGGCAGACCAAAAACCAGGCGGCCTGACGCAACCTTCTGTTCCCGGGGAATACGCCGCAACTTTCGCCTCAGGCTGGCTGGCGCCCGTTCCGGCCGTTGCTGATCCAGGCTTTGGTGCAATTGCCAGGCCTCGACGATGGCCAGCGCCAGAACACTGTCTTCGGCCGCTGCCATCCTAAGGGCCCTTGCCGAGGCCTCATCCAGTTCACCGTCCAGTAGCGCGTTGATCTCGATTTCCCAGTCTTTCGGTGTTGCAGGGTCTTGCCCGCTCATGGTCTTACCTCCGCCAGCTGCTCACGCAACTGTTTGCGCGCCCGGTGCAGGTACACCTTGACCTGCGGCAGGCTAAGTTCCAGCACAACCGCCACTTCCTCATAGCTGTGCTGCTGAATATCCCGTAGTACCACCAGGCTGCGGTAAGGCTCCGTCAGGTTGGCGATAGCCCGGCGCAGCCATTGCGCCAATTCACGCTGATGCGTGTCCTGCAGGGGTCCGGGCGCATGATCCTGCTCTGTCTGTTCGGAAAACTCTTCAGTTGACTTGCGCCGCCGCAGGCGATCCAGGCAACCATTGCGCGTGACTTTCATCAGCCATGGCTTGATCTTTGCCGGATCGATGGAATTCTGGTGCTGCCAGAGTTTCACAAATGCCTCCTGGCAGGCGTCCTCGGCCTCCGCGCCGTCTCTGAGCAGATAGCGGGCCAGGGTCCATGCCTGGTCCTGGTATTCGTTCACCCACTGCCGGAAGCGTCTGCTCATGGTTCAGGAGCCTGTCGGGCTTAACACTGATCTACTGCGGCAAAGCCGGATTTGGTCATATTTTCCGCTCTTTCTCGTTAAATAGCGGTGCCATTCGCCTCAAAAGAGCGAAAAATCTGCCTCAAACCGGCTTTGCCTCGCTAAGATCGGTTAAGCCCGACAAGCTCCTGGAGCATAAACGCGTCCGAGGGGAATTAGTTACACGAAGTGATGCAGGCCCCGGCACTTGAAACGCAATTGGGGCAACCCCATCTGCCGTGACAGGCTGTATTGAATAGCCAAAAAACAATACAGATGAGCTATATAACCATCCGGAAAACCATCTGGATCAATTAATCAAACCGGTTTGTACCAATTTTAGGAGATTCTGAAATGAAACTTCGTCCTTTGCATGATCGCGTAATTGTAAAACGCATGGAGGAAGAAAAGGTGTCTGCAGGCGGCATCGTGATTCCCGATAACGCAGCTGAAAAGCCCATTCGTGGCAAGGTTCTGGCCGTAGGTAAGGGCAAGATTCTGGATAACGGCGAACAACGTGGCCTCGATGTGAAAAAAGGCGACACCGTGCTGTTCGGCAAGTATTCCGGCACTGAGGTCAAGGTGGACGGCGAGGAATTACTCGTCATGCGCGAAGACGACGTCATGGCTGTCATCGAGAGCTGAACACGCTCTTCATCCAATTTGAACTTCAAATTTAATACCATTGAATTTGTTATTGAGGAATAAAACATGAGTGCAAAAGACGTACGATTTGGTGAAGACGCGCGTAATCAGATGATGAAAGGCGTCAACATCCTGGCCAATGCGGTCAAGGTGACACTGGGTCCCAAGGGTCGCAACGTGGTTCTGGACAAGAGCTTCGGCTCACCCACCGTGACCAAGGACGGCGTGTCCGTGGCTAAAGAAATCGAGCTGGAAAACAAGTTCGAGAACATGGGCGCCCAGATGGTCAAGGAAGTTGCTTCCAAGACTTCCGATGTAGCCGGCGACGGTACCACCACGGCCACCGTGCTGGCTCAGTGCATGCTGAGGGAAGGCCTGAAAGCCGTTGCCGCCGGCATGAACCCGATGGACCTGAAGCGTGGTATCGACAAGGCCGTGGGCGAGGCTGTAACCGCCCTGCAAGCCCAGTCCACCCCGTGCACCGACAACAGCGCGATTGCGCAGGTCGGTACCATCTCCGCCAATTCCGACGAGGAAATCGGCAAGATCATCGCTGAGGCGATGGAAAAAGTGGGCAAGGAAGGCGTGATCACGGTGGAAGATGGTACCGGCCTGGCCAATGAGCTGGATGTGGTCGAAGGCATGCAGTTCGACCGCGGCTACCTGTCGCCTTACTTCATCAACGACCAGCAGACCATGGGCGTTGAGCTGGAAAACCCGTTTGTGCTGCTGTACGACAAGAAGATCAGCAACGTGCGCGACATGCTGCCGCTGCTGGAAAGTGTCGCCAAGTCCAGCCGTTCCCTGCTGATCGTCGCCGAGGACGTGGAAGGCGAAGCGCTGGCTACACTGGTGGTCAACACCATTCGCGGTATTGTCAAGGTTGCCGCCGTCAAGGCGCCGGGCTTCGGTGATCGCCGCAAGGCCATGCTGGAAGACATCGCTGTTTTGACCGGCAGCATCGTGATTTCGGAAGAAGTCGGCCTGAGCCTGGAAAAAGCCACCCTGGACGACCTGGGTTCGGCCAAGAAGGTGACCATCAGCAAGGAAAACACCACCATCATAGACGGTGCGGGTGATTCCAAGAAGATTGAAGGCCGGGTTGCTCAAATCCGCGCCCAGATCGAGGAATCGAGCTCTGACTACGATCGTGAAAAGCTGCAGGAACGCGTGGCCAAGCTGGCCGGCGGCGTGGCGGTGATCAAGGTCGGCGCATCGACTGAAGTGGAAATGAAAGAAAAGAAAGCCCGCGTTGAAGACGCGCTGCACGCGACCCGCGCCGCGGTAGAGGAAGGCGTGGTACCGGGCGGTGGTGTTGCGCTGGTGCGCGCGGTAGCCAAACTGCAAAAACTGAGAGGCGCCAACGAAGACCAAAACGTGGGTATCACCATTGCCCTGCGGGCGATGACCGAACCGTTACGCCAGATCGTCATCAATGCCGGCGAGGAAGGTTCCGTGGTGCTGAACAGGGTAACCGAGGGCAAGGGCAGTTTCGGTTACAACGCCGCCACGGGTGAATACACCGACATGATCAAGGCCGGTATTCTGGATCCGACCAAGGTTGTGCGTACCGCGCTGCAGAATGCTGCATCGATCGCGGGCCTGATGATCACCACTGAGGCGATGGTTGCCGAACTTCCGAAGGAAGAGTCGCACGGCCATGGCGGTGGTGGTGATATGGGCGGCATGGGCGGCATGGGCGGCATGATGTAATCCGGGCGCCTTTTCAAGGCTGTCGAATGACCGAGCTCATCTGAAAAACCCCGCTTCGGCGGGGTTTTTCTTTGGCTGCAATGAGCATTGGATTCCGGGCTATTGCGGCGCCGATTTTGCTATGATTGCCCGCATCGACCGGTAGCTAATCCTTTATAGCTTTGCTTGATCCATGCCCACGCCACACCGAAGTCATCCCGCAACCCCGGCACGGCACAGGAAGTGCGAATTCATCCCCCGGATGATGGGGGTGCTGGTATGGCTGTTACCGCTCCCGGCCAGCGCCTACCTGGATCTGGCCGCGGCCCGGCTGGAGCACCTGGACAACGGCCTGACGCTCATCGTGCTGGAAGATCATAGCCTTCCCGTGGTGAGCGTGCAGATGCTCTATCGCGTTGGTGCCAGGAACGAATCGTCCGGCGCCACCGGCCTCGCCCATTTCCTCGAACACATGGCGTTTCGATCTGCGCGGAATTTTCCCGGCACGCAACTGGTCAGTTCCATCTACGCCGTCGGCGGTGAATGGCATGGCTATACCTGGCTCGATCAGACCACCTATTTCGCCACGGCGCCATGGCAGCAACTCGATTTACTGCTGCGCATCGAGTCGGACCGCATGGCGCGGCTGGACATACAAAAGACGGACGTCCCGGCCGAGCGCGGCGCCGTGCTGGCCGAGATGCATGGTTACGAAAATGACCCCATGTCGGTGTTGCAGGACCATGTCCTGTACCTGGTTTTTCTCGCCCACCCGTATCGCAACAACACCATCGGCTGGGAGAGTGATGTAATGCAAATCGGTCGTGCCGAGCTGGTGGATTTCTACCGCCAGCACTACCAGCCAGGCAATGCGGTGCTGGCGGTTGTCGGTGACGTGAACGCGGATCAGGTCAATCAGCAAGTGCGGCATTATTTCGGCGGGCTCCCGGGCAAGGACTCAACTCCTGCGCCACATACGGTGGAGCCCGAGCAAACGGGCGAACGCCGCATTCATCTTCGCGGTGGCCTGGAGCGCAAGTACGTCAAGATCGCCTACCGGGCTCCGGCGGCCACCCATCCCGACTATGCGGCGTTTCTGCTGGCCCAGGAACTCCTTGGCGGCGGATCGGGGGTCAGTTTTTTGCAGAACGACTGGGACACGCCGGTGCGCGCCGATGCCGCGCTGGCCGGCATCAGCGGCGATTTGACGACCTGGTTTCCGCCATCGGCGCAGGAATATGTGTTCACCATCGGTGGGTCGGCCCCGGCCGACGCCGATGAAGACCAGATCGAAAGCGCGATCGAAACTGGAATTGATGATTTGCGCAGGAAGTTGACGGCCAATGCGAGCCCCATGGCCGCTGCGCTGGAACAAGCGAAACAAAGCGTGCTGCGGGCGTTGGTATTCGATGTCCAGACCACTGAAGATGCCGCTCATCAACTGGCCTTCTTCACCGGGCTCGATGCCCTGGATGTCCTGCTCGATTTACCGCATGCCATTGACACCGTCAGCACGCAGGACATCGGCCGGGTGATGGACCACTACTTGCGGAGCAGCAAAAGAACCATCGGCTGGTATGTCCCCCTGGACGCCGCACCGGAGCAGACCACCGGGCCCGCACCGGCCGGGACGGCCACAACCCAGGCACCAGCTGCGGCGGATGAAGTGACCGCAGGCATTCATACCAGTCACGGACCAAGCGCAGCGACCACGGCCGTTGCTGTAAGCCATGAGGCGGTGGCTCCTCCTGCCGTCGCCCGCCTGAGCAATGGCACGCCGGTGATCGTGCAGCGCTCAAGCCTGTCTGCGACGGTCAGCCTCAAGGTGGTAACGCCGGCTGCCGCGTTTCCACCGGCAGTCCCGGCCCATCCCGACCAGCCCGTCTGGGGCGTCACCTCGCTCGATTTCGCCTTGCTGCCGGAAGAGTTGAGTACGGCGATCAGCCAGGCCCGCGCGGCATTGAAATCCGCCGTGCCCTTGCTGACCACCACGGAACCGGATCCCGGTGATCCAGCTGCCATGCTGGAACGGTACTTCCAGGAGGTTCTGGGATTAAGTGCCGCGCACGCGGAAAGCACAGGCGCCCCGCTCTTGTTGCTGGTCAGCGGGGATATCGATCCCGAGCGCGTTCTGCAACAGCTCGAAACCGGTTTCGGTGAACTGCGTCCGGCTACCCTGAAAGCCCCTGACGCAGTCGAAGGCCGCCAATTGATGGCCATTGAATCGACCCTGACGCGTGCCGCGGCACAGGAACAGCTGGGTTATGTGGTGCGGGCGCCAAGGCCGGAAAAAACAGCTGCGACAGCCTGGCAAATCGCCTTGTATATCCTCAGCCATGGGTATGAGGGCCGGCTGGGCAAAGCAGCCATCAGCCGCCAGGGTTTGATTTATTACATCGACAGCGCCTACCGCAGCGATGGTCGCAATGGCTGGATCACGCTCAGCATGGGCGTGGATGCGGACAAATTACCCGCCATGAAGGAACTGCTGCACCAGGAGCTGCGGCGCCTGCTGCGGGAGCCCCCGTCCCAACAGGAAATCGATGAAGCGCGGCAGCACCTGTTGGGCCGGCGTGTCAGCGCGGCCCAAAGCAACCCGGAACTGACGGATGATCTCGCCCGGCAATGGTTCTGGTACGGGCAAATCGTGTCTTACAGTGAACTCGAAAGACGTTTGAATGATATCCGGCGCAAGGACATCCTTGAATTGTTGCCGGCCTTCATCGCCGGTTCGACCATTGCCATCCGTAGTCCCCGGCCTGAAAAGGTCCGCAGTGAGAATGCCCGTCAATGACGCCTGGCCGAACATGACCGCCCCGTTATGCCTTAGACTTGTAGTTTGCTGTTCCGCACACAAGAGAAGCGAATATGCCTGGTTTGTTACCTGATATCGACCCTGATGGTCTGCTTGAATATTCCGTGGTTTTTACCGACCGCTCGCTGAACCACATGTCACAAACTTTTCAGGGTGTGATGCGCGATATCTCCGCGACCCTGAAAGACGTTTACCAGGCTGAGGCCGTTGTGGTCGTGCCCGGCGGCGGCACTTATGGCATGGAAGCAGTCGCGCGGCAATTCACCGGCGGCAAGAACTGCCTGATCCTTCGCAATGGCTGGTTCAGCTATCGCTGGACGCAAATCCTGGAGGCGGGCAGCATTGCCGCCGCCAGCAGGGTATTGCAAGCCAGGCCGGTCGAAACTGGACCCCAGGCGGCGTTTGCGCCGGCGCCACTCGACGAGGTCCTGGCACAGATCAAGACCTGGCAACCCGCCGTGGTTTTCGCCCCCCATGTGGAAACTTCATCCGGAATCCTGCTGCCGGACGACTACATCCGTGCGGTTGCTGACGCGGTACACGCGGTAGGCGGGCTGTTGGTGCTGGATTGCATCGCCTCCGGCACCCTTTGGGTCGATATGCGGGCCAGTGGTGTGGACGTTTTGATCAGTGCACCACAAAAAGGCTGGAGTGCTTCACCGTGCTGCGCCCTGGTGATGCTGAGCGAACTGGCGCGGGAGCGCATCAGCCATACCACCAGCACCAGCTTTGCCTGCGACCTGCGCAAATGGCTGGAAATCATGCAAGCCTACGAAAACGGCGGCCATGCGTATCATGCCACGCTGCCGACCGATGCCTTGATGAGATTCCGCGACACCATGATAGAAACCGCGGCCTACGGTTTCGATAAGGTCAGGGCGGAGCAGTTGGAACTGGGACGGAAAGTGCGTCAGCTTTGTGTCGCCAGAGGTTTCAAAAGCGTTGCCGCCGAGGGCTTTCAGGCGCCCGGTGTCGTGGTCAGTTACACCGATGATGCAGAGATTCAAAACGGCAGAAAGTTCGCGCAACAAGGCCTGCAGGTTGCTGCGGGTGTTCCGTTGCGCTGCGACGAACCGGCTGATTTCCGCACGTTCAGAATCGGTTTGTTCGGCCTCGACAAGCTGCACAACATCGATCGCACGGTCGGACACCTGAGCGCGGCATTCGACAAGCTGCCAGTCTAGTGCGCTTCCGGAAATGGATGCACGCTAACGCGGCACATGGAAGTGCCGCCATTTTCAATGACGTAAGTCATTGAAAATGAGAGCGAAGCAAAACCACGCTTTTGCTTCGCGATTCCATAACGGGCAGGGATGCCCGTTTATGGACAGACATTAATGGGCTACGCCGGAGGCTGCGCCTTCGTCTATCAGCCGCCCCGTGTCAAACCGTTCCAGCTGGAACGGTTGCAACAATGGGTGGGGTTTATTGTGGACGATGGTATGTGCCAGGGTTTCACCACCGGCCGGGATGGCCTTGTAGCCCCCGGTACCCCAACCCGTGGATATAAACAGATTATCGATCGGTGTCTTGCCGACAATGGGGCTCACATCCGGCGCCATGTCACAGATACCCGCCCACTGGCGCATCATGCGCAGCCGGCTGAATACGGGCAACAATTCCACCAGTGCCTGCATGTTGTTGTGCTGTACCGGCAGGCCGCCCCGCTGGGCATAGGAATTGTAGCCGTCGACAGCGCCGCCAATGACGATCTCACCGCGATCCGATTGGCTGACATAGACATGGACATGCGCCGACAGCAGGGCAATATGGAAAATCGGCCTGACGGGTTCAGTCACCATCGCCTGCAAGGCGACGCTGGAAATGGGCAGGCGCAGACCCGCCATGGCCGCCAGATGACTGCTGTGGCCCGCTACGCAGATGGCGAATCGGTCGGCGGAAATCGGGCCGCGGCCGGTCTCCAGGCTCGTCACCCGGCTGTCCGATAAAACCATGCCGGTGACGGCGCATTGCTGAATGATGTCCACGCCGGCTGCTGAAGCCGCCCGCGCATAACCCCACACCACCGCATCATGACGCGCTATACCGCCGCGTTTCTGGATAAAGCCGCCGCAGATGGGAAAGCGGCAATCAAGATTGATCTGCGGCGCGAGTTTTCTGATGTCCTCGCGCGACACGATTTCCGAATCGATGCCGTTCATATGGATGGCGTTGGCCCAGCGGCGGTAGATTTCCATCTCGTGATGACTGTGGCAGATCGACAGGATGCCGCGCTGACTGAACATCACGTTCATGTTGATTTCGCTGCTCAGGTTTTCGTAGAGCTGCAGTGAGTGTTCGTAAAATGCGCCGCTTTCCGGGTAAAAATAGTTCGAGCGGCAAACCTGCGTGTTGCGCCCCGAGTTGCCGCCACCCAGGTAGCCTTTTTCCAGCACCGCGACATTTTTAACCCCCTGGTATTTGGCCAGATAGTAGGCGGTCGCCAGTCCCTGTCCGCCGGCGCCAACGATGACCACGTCGTAGTGCTTCTTCGGCGCTGCATCACGCCACGCGCGCGGCCAGCGGCGGTGGCCGCCAAGGGCGTTGCGCAATAATGAGAAACCTGAATAAGCGCTCATTCGCTGTGTGTCCGTCAGCAGACCTTCAATCTGCAACTAGGATTGGGCGTCACCCATTGACGAAAAATGCGTAATAAACGACATAAAACCAGGAAAAAATTCCGTGCAGGATGGCCCAGCCGATGGAATGGTTGATGTTGAAGGAAATGGCCATGGCCAGGGCTGACCCGAAACTGACCCCATGCCAGCCAAATTGTCTTACCTCGAGCCGGTTCATAAGTTTTCCCCGCAGGTTTTGACTTGACATGATTATAGCCGCCATTCGCTAAGCAGCCCTATAATTCCACGATGTCTTTGCCCAAGCCCGTACCGGTCTGGAACCACGCGCCCTCGCCGCCGGTGCCAACGGAACACCGCCTGCAACACGTGCGTTACTGCAGCCCGTTCGCGGCTGGCATGCTCGAGCGCCATCCCGATTGGGCGGTCCACCTGGACGAACACCAGCCACCCGCAGCAGACGCGCTGGCAACGGAAATTGCAGCGTCGGGGCTGGATGCCGGTTTGCGCCGTTTCCGCAACCAGCAGATGCTGCGTATCATCTGGCGTGATCTGTGCCATCTGGCCTCGCTGGACGAAACGTTTGCCGACCTCACGTCTGTGGCCGAAATCTGTCTTGCCGCCGCGATTGAAGGTAACCGCCAAAAGCTGCAGGAAAAGTTTGGCGCCCCCGTCGATGAAAGCAGCCAGGAACAGCGTCTGGCGGTCATCGGTCTGGGCAAGCTTGGAGGGGGTGAGCTCAACCTTTCTTCCGATATCGACCTTATGTTCTGCTATGGCAGCAATGGGGAGTGCGCAGGCGGTGGCAAGCGCAGTCTGTCCAATGAGCAGTTTTTCACCCGCCTGGCGCGTGCCGCCATCGCCAGCCTGTCCGAGGTAACGGATGAGGGCTTCTGTTTCCGTGTGGATACCCGGCTGCGGCCCTTCGGCGACTCGGGCCCGCTGTGCACCAGCCTCACGGCTTTGGAACAGTACTACCAGCGCGAGGGACGGGACTGGGAGCGCTACGCCCTGATCAAGGCGCGTCCGGTTGCCGGCGAACAGGCGCTGGGCTTGGAACTGATGAACCGGGTGCATCCTTTCGTTTACCGCCGCTACACGGATTTCACCGCCGTTGAAGCACTGCAGGACATGCATGCTTCTGTCAGCGAGGATGCCCGGCGCAGGGACCTGTTGGAAGATATCAAGCGCGGCCCGGGCGGTATTCGGGAAATCGAATTTCTCGTGCAATGCTTTCAACTGCTGCGCGGTGGCCGCGAGTCCGTTTTGCAAACGCCTTCCTTGCGAAGCGCATTGGCGGGAATCGAAGAGCTGGGCTTGCTCAACACCGAAACGGTGACGGCAATACGCAGCGACTATGTTTACCTGCGCCAGCTGGAAAACCGCATACAGGCATTGCATGACCAACAGACCCACCGTGTTCCCGGGGGAGAAGACTTACTGCGGCTGACGCGGGCCATGGGCTTGGTTGACCCGGCAGTGCTGAACCAGCACTTGCAGCAGGTGCGGGGCAGCGTCAGGCAACGTTTCCACTCCATTTTTTCCCAGCAGGCGGTTGCGGTTGCAGAGCCAAAATGGCTTGAAGTCTGGCGCCAACTTCAAACCAGCCACCAGGAATCGATGGTGCCCGCTGAAGTACGTGAGGATCAAGCCCTGACCGCCTTCCTGCGCGGCCTGGAGCGCTTGTCACTGAGCCAGCGCGCGCAACGCCGGCTGGATCAGTTCATGCCGGTATTACTACATCATCTGGACCAATTTACCCTGGAAAATACCACGCTGAATCGCGTGTTCGACCTGGTGCTGGCCATCTGTCAGCGCAGCCCGTATCTGGTGCTGCTGGTGCAAAATCCCCCAGCCCTCGACCGCCTGATCAAGCTGTTTGCCCGCAGCGCATGGATTGCCGCCAGCGTGATCCGTTTTCCAGCCCTGCTGGACGAGTTGATTGCGCCCGCCCTGGGCCGCGAGATTCCCGGCGCTGAGGAGCTGCAACAGAGCGTTGTCCGGCTGTTGGCCACGGCCCAGGAAACCGAGATCGTGCTGGCAGCCCTGAATTATCTCAAGCTGGCATCTGCGCTCAGAATTGCGGTAGCACAACTGGAAGGAACCCTCGACAGCGATGCGGCGCAATCCGCCCTGGCCAGCCTGGCTGCCGCGCTGCTGCAGGGTGTACTCAACCTGGCCACGGTGGAAATCGAAGCGCGGCACGGTCGCATGCCGCACTCCAGGGCAGGTGCTGATGGCATGTGCCATAGTCTTGCCGTGATCGCTTACGGCAGCCTGGGCGCCATTGAACCCAGTTATGACTCGGACCTCGATCTGGTATTTCTGTTTGCCCACCCGGATGGCTCATCGAACCAGGTTTCTGATGGCAGCAGCGGCCTGCCGGTCGAACGTTACTATGCCAGGCTGGCACAGCGGCTGCTCAGCTTTCTCACTGTGATGACACCTTCTGGACGCCTTTACCCGGTCGACACCCGTTTGCGGCCCAATGGCCGCGCCGGCTCCTTGGTCAGCACGCTGGACGCATTTGCCGAATACCAGCTGAACCAGGCCTGGACCTGGGAGTTGCAGGCACTGACGCGCGCGCGCTTCGTGGCCGGCAATGAAGCCACCGGCAATGTTTTTCACCGCATACGCCAGCAGGTTCTGGCCCGGCCGCGCGAACTGGCGCAGCTGCGTGCGGATCTGTCCGAAATGCGTGACAAGATGGCGCGAGAACTCGCGTTGTCCACACCGGGGGCAGCGGGTCCGAAGCATCAACCGGGCGGCCTGGTCGATATCGAGTTTGTCGTTCAGTACGGGGTTCTGGCGACGGCAGCGGCCCACCCCGAGGTGCTGGAAGGGACCACCCTGCTGGAGCAATTGCACGCTTTGTCCGCGATTGGCTGGCTGGCACGCAAGGATGCTGACATTCTTGAGCAGACCGCGCAATCGCTGCAGCAGCAACGCATGCTGGCAACGCTCACCGCCGGCGGGCACCACCAGCAAACCGATACCCGCGCGGCCGCCGAGGTGTTCGAGCGGTTGCTGGGAAGCGTTCCTGGCCAACGGGCCTGATTGCCGCAAGCCGAAGGCTGCTAACATCCGGCGAAGACTGTACCGTAGAATAAGCAATTGCCCGGATGAACCGTTTTTTGGAGACCACATTGTGACCCACGCCACAGATGCAGCAGATACCCGCCTGGAAACCGCCAATACACAATCCATTTACCAGGTCCGCCGGGTGAATCTTCCCTTATCCTGTCCGACAGCAGAGCAGAAGCTGTGGAATTCTCACCCCCGCGTCTATCTTCCCATAGAGGAAAGCGGTGAAGCGACTTGTCCGTATTGCAGTGCCCGCTACCTGCTGGTCGATTGAGCCTGCAGCTCTCCACCTGAAACAATGCATGTCGTCCAGGCTCTGGCAGCGCTGAATGTAGGCGGATCAGAGCTGGCCGCCACCGAACTCGCGGAATATCTGGCCAGGGCAGATCACCGGGTGACCGTAATCGCCGCCAGCGGTCCCCTCAAAGCGCGCATCAATGCCTGCGGCGCAGATCACCTGGCCTGGCCCATAGGCAGGAAACGCCTTTCTACACTGTCCTACGTCAGCCGCCTTGGTGACTGGCTGCGGCAGGAACGTCCGGACGTGTTGCATGTGCATTCGCGCCTGCCCGCCTGGGTCTGCCGTCTGGCCATGCGGCGGCTTGATCCACAACAGCGGCCGGCATTCATCACCAGCATGCATGGCCACTACTCCGTCAATCGCTACAGCGCCGTGATGGCGGGTGGCGATCGCGTGGTGGCGGTATCCAATGACATTCGTGAATACACCCTGCGCAACTACCCGGTGGCCGATCCGGCCCGCGTTGTGACCATCCATGGTGGCACCAGCCCGGAGTCGTTTCCCCACGGGTATCGCCCGGATGCCGCCTGGTTCAGCCGGACATTTAGCGAGTTCCCCACTTTGCGCGACAAGCGGCTGTTATGTCTGCCGGGACGGTTGTCGCGCTATAAGGGCCACAGTGTGTTTATTGAGCTGATCGCAGCGCTGCTCCGGCAGTTTCCTGACATCCACGGTGTGGTGGTGGGCAGCGCCAGGCCGGGCTCGCGCTTTCGCAGTGAACTGGAAGGACTGGCCGAGCGCAGCGGCGTGCTGGATCGCATCACCTTTGCCGGTGTCCGCCTGGATATTCGCGATTGGATGGCAGCATCCGAGATCGTCTTCAGCTTGTGCAGCGATCCGCCGGAAGCGTTCGGCCGTACCATACCGGAAGCCCTGCACCTTGGCGTTCCGGCCATTGGCTGGAATCATGGCGGAGTGCAGGAAGTGCTGGCCGAAATGTTTCCGCAAGGAGCGGTGGCGCCGGACAACCCAGCGGAATTGCTGGCCCGCACAAGGGCGTTCCTGCGAGATCGGCCGTTGGTGCCACGCAGCACCGCTTTCTTGTTGCAGGATTCGCTGGAGCGCCACTTGCAACTGTACCAATCCGTCTGTCACGACACCGGCCCGGAGGTCAGACCATGAAGCTTTTCATCCGGCGCCTGCATGCCGAATGGCCCAGTTGGACGGCTGTGCTGTTTATTGCCTTGCTGCCGTTTGGCCGCCTGTCCGAAATTCCGCTGTCGCTGTTTGCGCTGACCTTACCCTTCCTGTGGCGCGTGGATCAGCACCGCCAGACCCTACGCAAAGCCATCCCCTGGGTAGTCCCGCTATTTTTATGCTTCTGGTTGCCAATGGTCATTTCCAGTGTCGACTCGATGGTACCGCAGGCCAGCTGGACGCAAAGTCTCGCAGCACTGCGCTTTCTCGCTGCTGCCCTGGCCATGGCGACTCTGCTGCACACCCCGTCTTCACGCTGGCGGGTGCTGCGCTGGACAGCCTATCTGCTGGTTTTCTGGGCTGTTGACGGATTCGTCCAGTTGCTGTTCGGCAGTGACCTGTTCGGCATTGCCATGCACCCGGACCGCCTCAACGCCTTGTTCATCAAAAAGTACCAGTTTTATGGCCCCACCCTGGCCATGTTGTCGCCTTTGTTGCTTGAATATGCCCGCCGCGAATGGCCGTCCTGGGCATGGGCCCTGTCTTTTACCCTGATCCTCGGTGCGGTGATGATTTCAGGCATGCGCTCGGGCTGGCTCAGCATGGCCCTCGTGCTCGTCACTTATTTTGTCCTGATGTTGCGGCGGGAAAACCGTGAATTGCGCCGCACCATGCTGACGGTACCGGTGCTGGCGGTGATGATCATGGCCCTCAGTTACTTTGCCTCGCCGCTGTTTCAGCAGCGCCTGGAGCTGACGCGCGCGCTGTACGAAAGCACCGGAGCAGCCGTCAACTATGCGTCTTCGGAACGCCTGCCCATATTTACCACCGCACTGAGGATGTATCGTCATCACCCGATCAATGGTGTCGGTGTGCGCGCGTTTCCGGAAGCCTATATGGTGTACGCTGGGGAGGGCGACATTCATATTGCCAAGTCGGGCGGCAAATCAGGTGCGACACATGCTCATAACGTCGTTCTCGAGGTGATGTCGGATACCGGCAGCATTGGTCTGGCCGGCCTGTTGGCAGCGCTGTTGTTCGCCATTCGCAGCTGGCGTCAGACAACTCCGGCGCAACGCCAGGAGGCTTTCCCGTTCATGCTGGCCATCGCCTTGATCCTGTTTCCGCTTGAATTCGCATTTCGCCATATACGGTACGTATACCTCTTCGCTGATCTGGTTCCTGCTGGGTTTATGGGCTTCGACCATACGCGATCATGTGGAATCGGCCTGAAGCGGGTACTTGCCTGCTTGTTCGCTCAAGTCAAAGAACGCAGGATAGACGCTGTAATCAACGCGATCGTCAAAAGAAAAAACAGGCGCAACAGGTTTTTCATGATGTTTCCATGGCAATTAAACCCGGAAAGTCCATTAGGAGACACGCCCTCGCTTGATCTTTGCATCCACAAGGAATTTTCTTCAGTCGGCAATACAGCCCGGTATTGCGCTCCCTCAGAAAATTCCTTGTGAATCCAAATCTCTTCGCGATCATCGCGCCTCCTAATGGACTTTCCGGGTTAAGTGGAATAAAACGGCGGCTCGCCGGCTGGCCGGGTTTTGAAACGGCGATGAATCCACCAGTACTGTCCGGGCGCTGAGCGGATGTGCACCTCCATGATGGCGTTGACTCGTGCCAGACCGGCGCGCGCATCCGGCCCGGGAAACGAGTCCAGCGCGGGCAGGATGCGCACGATATAATGCCGCTTGCGCTCATCATAAACCGGAAACATGGGCACCACGGCACAGCCCGTCAGTTGCGCCAGGCGGTGCGTGGCCAGCAAGGTAGCGGTTTGGATGCCGAAAAAAGGCGCAAACACGCTGTGTTCACGGCCAAAATCCTGGTCCGGCGCGTACCAGACCAGGCCGCCACACCGCAGCAATCGTAGGGCGCCGCGCATTTCTCTTTTGCTGATCACTGCCTCGCCATAAGCCAGCCGGCTGCGATTCTGGTACCACTCCAACACCGGGCTGCGCAGCGGCCGATAGATAGCAGCGATGGGCATTTCCATGGCCAGCAGGCGGGCGCCGATTTCCAGGCAGCTGATGTGTGCGGTAACCAGCAGCACGCCGCGCCCGCCCTGGCGCGCCGCCGCTATGTGCTCCAATCCTTCAACATGACCCATGCGCTGGATGCGGTACGCGGATGCCGACCAGGCCCAGGCAGTCTCAAACACCACCCTTGCCAGTGAGCGAAAACAACTGCGTAGCAAGGCGTTGCGGGCCTCTGTTGGCAGTTCCGGAAAGCAACGCTCAATATTGCGCTCTGCGATGCGGCGTCTGTTTTGCATCGCCAGCCGCAGCACCGCAGCCAATGGCACAGCAAACGCCAGGCCAAGCCTTTGGGGTGTTTTTCCCAGCAGCCAGAGTACACCCACCCCAAGCCAACCCGCCCAGTAGCGGAGGGTGAAAGGGGGTCTCGGTCCAGGTTCGGTCAGCACCCGGCTATTGTCCTTGCTTCGGCGGCCAAGTCCAACTGTTGCCGTGGCGGGGACTTCTTCACGGGACCGTATGCGACAAGGATGTCGCATTTGAGCCTACAGGGAGGTATTCACGGCGTGTCCCGTGAAGAAGTCCCCGCCGCACAGCAACACCGGCCGTGATTCCAGCGGCGGCGCGTTACAACCATCAGGAGTGCTATACTTTTTCCGTCAGGACAAGGCGGGGCAAGAGCCAACTCACATGCGTACGCTGTATCTGCTCGCCAGCTATCTTCTGACGCCCCTGCTGTTGCTGCACCTGGCCTGGCGCGGCTTGCGCAACCGCGCTTTTCTGCAACGCTGGGGTGAGCGCTTTGGCCGGTATAAACACGCAGTGCCGCCCGGTGGCATCGTGGTGCATGCCGCCTCGGTGGGCGAGGTCAATGCAGCGGCGCCGTTGATACGCGCGCTGGCCCGAAAGTATTCCAGCCTGCCGATCACGGTTACGAGTTTCACCCCGACCGGTTCGGACCGGATCCAGACCCTGCTCTCGCACAACGTGTTCCACCTGTATCTCCCGCTGGATCTGCCCGGCGCGGTAAGGCGCTTTTTCCGTAACGTTCGGCCCTGTCTTCTCATCATCATGGAAACGGAAATCTGGCCTAACCTGTATTTTGCGGCGGCACGGAGCGGTATTCCGATCATGCTGGCCAATGCCCGTATATCTGAGGCCTCCATACCCCGCTATCGGCGCCTGCGCCGCCTGACGCAGGCCACGCTGGCACATGTTGCGCGCATCGCGGCGCAGAGCGCGGCAGACGCCGGACGCCTGTGTGAACTCGGCGCCAAAGCGGATCGAATAAAAGTCACCGGCAACCTGAAGTTCGACCTGAATCTGCCCGACGGACTGCAAGAGCAAGGCCGTTGCCTGCGCCAGAGCTGGGGCAGGCAGCGGCCGGTTTTGCTGGCTGCCAGCACACATGCAGGCGACGAGGAACCGGTGTTGACCGCCTTTCTCGGTTTGCTGCGGTCGTTTCCTCAAGCCTTATTGATACTCGTGCCGCGACATCCGCAGCGGTTTCAGCCCGTCGCCCGGTCCGCGCGGGCCATCGGACTGGCAGTGCAGTTGCACAGCGAAGGCGCGGCTTGCGCGCCCACGACACAATGCCTGGTGGTGGATGCGATGGGAGCGCTACTGCTTTTCTACGCCGCCTGCGATGTGGCCTTTGTCGGCGGCAGCCTGGACCGTATTGGCGGCCACAACGTACTCGAGCCCGCCGCCCTGTCGATCCCGGTTCTGGTTGGGCCTCACACCTTTAATTTCAGGGACATTACCGGACAATTACTGGCCAGCGGCGGCGCGCAACGGGTGAACGATGCTGCCGAGCTGGAGCGCGCCGCGGCGCGCTTGCTGGGCGATGAAGCATTACGGCGGCAAATGGGCGCGGCCGGACTGGCCCTGGTGCGCAGCGGGCAAGGCGCGCTGTCGCGCACCCTGCACATCATCGAGCAGATGCTGGATCAGTTCAACAGCTGATTTATCACCCGCAAGTCTTCCGAAGTCAACAGGCCGGCGACGGCCTTTAACCTCAGGTGGTTGACAATGTAAGCGTGCCGCGCAATGGAGTTGTCCCGCTGCGCCTGGTAGTAGCGCTGCTCGGCGATCAACACATCCACGATCGTGCGCGTTCCCACTTCGAATCCTGCCTGGGTGGCTTCCAGCGCGCTGGCCGCCGATATCAGCGCCTGACCAAACGCCTCCACTTCCTGGATGCTGCCGATAACACCGCGAAAAGCGTTACGGGTCTGTCGTACCGTCTGCCGCTGCGTGTCGTCCAGGTCCTCAGCGGTGGCATCCAGAAGATAATGGGCCTGACGCGTGCGCGAGTTGACCACGCCGCCCTGATAAATCGGCACGGTGAGTAACAGCTGCACCTGGGTGTCTTCCGCGCCCAGCGTTGTCGTGCGAATGGGTACTTGGAAGTCATCACGAACCAGAAACTTGTTGTTGGTGAAGTCGCTGTAAGTGGCCACCAGATCCAGCGTCGGGAAGTGCCCCGCCCGCTGTAACCGCATATTGGAATCAGCCACCTCAACGCCGGCCTGGGCAGAGAGCACCGTTGGGCTGTGGGTCAGGGCCAGCGTCACCCAGTCATCTGCGTTGGCCGGGCTGGGCTCAACCAGCGGCAACACCTCCTGCAGCTTATCGTAGTCTTCGAAGTACTGGCCGGTGAGTTCTCTCAAGGCTTCCTTCGCATCCGCCAGGTTATTGCGGGCCACGATAGCGCGCGCGCGCGCATTGTCATAACTGGCCCTGGCTTCATGCACATCGGTGACTGCGGTCAAACCCACCTCGAAGCGCTGCTCGGCTTGTTCGAATTGCCGCTGAAATGCTTTCTCCTCGGCCTCGGCAAAGATTACCCCATCTGTGAGCGTCAGCACGACGAAGTAACGATCGGCGACGCGCAGCAGAAAATCCTCGAACGCAATCTGGTAGACGGCGTCGGCCTGGGATATCTGCGCGCGTGAAATATCCAGCGTCTCATAGTTGGCCTGGCGGTACAGGCTCTGGCGCAGCGTGGCGCCAATCCGGTCAGTGTCCGTGCTGACATCGGAGATTTCCGTGCCGGAAATCGAGGTGCTGGAATTACCCAGGCTCTTGGAGCCACTCAGTTCCAGGCTGGGCAACAGGTTGGACCAGGCCTGGGTCTTGTTCTCGCCCGCGGCCTCACGCCGGTATTCGGCTGCCTGCAGGCGCGGGTCGTTTTTCAGGGCCAGATCGTGCACCCCCACCAGATCAACCGCAAAAGCCGCAGGCGTCAACATCAGGCCACAACAGGCCAGCAGCCATAGCTTGGATTGCTTCAACATTTCCTACTCCCTAGCTACTCTTTATTGCGCCCTGGATTTTCTTGCCGGCCGGTTAAATCCGAACCCTTCGTGTGGTTCCGGCCGGACTAGCTCGCATGTTGCACCAGTCCTCTACTGCGACGGCCCAGGAGCACACCCTGTCTGGCTTTCGCTCGGTCGGAGTGCTCGACATAGTGTCGACTATGCCTGCGCGCTCCTCGGTCGCGAAAGCCAGCCATGACGCACTCCTGAACCGTCTCGCTACGAGCACTGGTGCAACATGCGAGCTAGAACTCGAACCCTGGTGCGTGCTCCGCGTTCACCAACCGCGCCAGGTCTGTTTCAAACAGGCTTTCCTCGCGCCAGTCACTGGCACCCACCCGTGTCAGCAGACGCGCTTCCATCGCCGGTGATTCGCCGCAAACCAAAAACAGACGGCCGCCGGGGTTGACCCAGCTGCGAAACAATTCCGGAACCGCAGGCACCGATCCCGTAACCACCACCACGTCATGTGCCTGTTCCGGTTGCCAGCCATTCATGACATCGCCGACGAACAGCTCCACATTGTGCATGTGCTTGTCCTGCAGCCGGTTTCTGGCTTCCAGGTGTAATTCTTCGAATATTTCCACGCTCACCACGCGGCGGGCAAGGGTGGAAAGGCAGGCTGTGATGAAGCCGCTGCCGGTGCCAATTTCCAGCGCCGTATCGTCTTCCTTCAAGCCCAGCGCTTGCAGCATGCGGCCTTCAACTTTCGGGCACATCATGGACTGGCCCTGTGGTAATGGTATCGACAGGTCTGCGAATGCCAGCTTGCGGTAGCGCACCGGCACGAAGTCTTCGCGGTGCACTGCCTCAAGCACGTCAAGTACCTGTGTGTCGAGCACTTCCCAGGGCCGCACTTGTTGTTCGACCATGTTAAATCGGGCGCGCTCAAAGTTCATGCTCACGATCTTTTCCTCCGGCTTCAGACAAGCCATTTTACAAACTGGCAAGGTTAAATCTTTACACAGCTTGCAGCAAGCGCAAGACTGCGATGTTAGGGCCTGTTAGCATTTACCCGGTCGCCGCGGCGAAGGCCATTTTTTCGCCAGGCCAGGCGCGGCGAGCGTGGTGTAGTCATTCTACACGAGCGGGCCGCAACGCCGCTTGGCGGAAAAATGGCCACGCCCCGAAGGGTTGTGCCCAAAAAGCGCCCTGGCGGCGTTGCTCGTCGTTCATTTAGTGTTACTAAACTTCACTCCTCGCGCCTTGCCAGGGCGCTTTTTGGGCAGCAACGCGGTGATCGGGTAAATGCTAACAGGCCCTGATGCAGGTCAATTAAGTGCCATTAGTCACATCCGGCCCCCCAAACGCTTCTTTTCGCGCTGCGCCAACGATATCATGTTACGACTCAGCAGCGGACCTGATGCGCTTTTTTTCAATCAATGCTCCCACCCACCGTGGCCGCGCGCCTCACCATTCGCGCCGGGTTTGGTGCGCAGGCCGGCACTTAACACCAGAGGCAGCCAGACGAATGCAGATCCAAAAAACCTTGCATGGAAAATTGCCCAGACGCGAACCAGCCCGGGTATTTGTAATTTTCCAGCAGGAATGCCGGTCATGAGCAAAGAAGCTGCTCGTCAAGCGAAATTCAACGGGTTGGCTGAAGCGTATGGTACCGACTTGTACCGTTACGCAATATGGATATGTGGCAACGATGCGTTGGCCAAGGACTTGGTGCAAGAAACTTATTTGCGCGCCTGGAAGGCACTTGACAAGCTGAATGACGACGCCGCGGCGAAAAGCTGGTTGATAACGATCCTACGCCGCGAATTTGCTCGCACGTTCGAGCGCAAGGTGCCTAAATTCACCGATGTCGATACGGTCGAGGTTCCCGAAGATACCGAACTGGAACCTGACGACCAGGTAGAAGTACAGCTGTTGCGGCGTAATATCCAGAAATTGCCGCCGAAGTACCGCGAGCCCTTACTCTTGCAAGTGGTTATGGGACATAGCTGTGAAGAGATCGCGCAACTTCTGGGTATCGGCAAAAGCGCGGTGATGACACAACTTTTCCGAGCGCGAGAGCAGCTTATGAAAAGTCTACAAATCGACGGAGTAAGTGGAAATGTACATGAACTTTTCTGAATTCAAACGCCAACTGGGTGCGGATCCGGCCAGCCAGGATCCGGCGTTTCTGCGCGCCCGTCAATCGTCCCCCGAGTTTATCCAGGCGGCGGCCGAATCTGATCTCTTCGAACACCGCCTCCATCGCGCCCTGGCGCTACCCGCGCCGCAAGACTTGCTGCACAACCTGCAGGATATCGGGCGATCAAAAACGGCCCGTCCAGGCTCCTGGCGCCAATACGCTTTGGCGGCCAGCCTGTTGTTGGCCATTGCAGCCGGGGGTATTACCTGGCGCATGAACACGGGCCAGGATACCGTCGCTGAATATGTGGTAAATCACTATGCCGACGACGGTCCTGCGCTGGTGGCGCGAGGCGAGGGACAGCAGGCCGGCAACGTCGATGAGATATTGAACCAATTCCAGGTCGGGCTGACACCTGAATTGACAAGCATGGTAGGCGTAATCAAGTTCTGTCCTACGCCGGCTGGCAAAGGAGCTCACATGGTGCTCAACACGGAGCACGGCCCGATCACGGTGATATTCATGCCGGATACGGTCGTCAGTGACGGCGAAATGCTGGGTTTCAACGGCATGCAAGCACAGTTGGTGGTTCTTGCGGGTGGCTCTGCAGTTGTCATTGGCACACTCGATCAACAGGTAGCTGGCTTTCATACGCTGGTGCAGAACTCTTTTATTCCACGCAACACCAATACCTGATCGATTTTCCGGGCGGTATGGGTGCCGCCTTCCGGTCTTCCGATTCGCGGTTATTTCGCTGCCGCACCACGCGGGTGTAGTTAAATCTGCTATCTTTAACCCAACATGCAGCTTTTCCAGATCTTTCGTTCAGCCCTTTCGCGCTCATTCTGGGTCGTCATCGCGGCAGCCTTTGTTCTTTTCTGCGGCATCATGATGTTCTGGTTGAACCATGAGCCGGATCTTTTTGATCCGCTGGAACGCAGCGCGCTTCATGCCGGGCAGCATGGTCATACCGTGGCGACGGGATACACCACGACGGCGACTTTGATCGAAGCAGCGAATGTGTTGCTGAACAAGCGCGGGGGCTATCTCGCGAACGACATCATGCCGCCCTGGGTTTTCCTCGATAACATCCCCAACTGGGAATTTGGCGTACTGACCCAGGTGCGCGATCTGGCGCGGGCCATGCGTAACGATTTCAGTCGCTCGCAAACCCAGTCTACCGAAGATATCGATCTCTCCACGGCCGACTCTTTGTTCCACTACGACAGTACCCGCTGGATTCCGCCTGACACCGAGGGCCGACTGCGCAAAGCCAGCGCCGCGCTCGAAGCTTATTTGACGAAATTGTCCTCGCCCCAGCAACCTGAAGCCCAGTTTTTCGCCCGTGCAGACAACCTGACCGACTGGCTTGCCATCGTGGAAAAACGTCTGGGCTCATTATCGCAAAGATTGTCAGCCAGCGTGGGACAGGTGCGGCTGAACACCGACCTGTCGGGTGATGCAGACGCGCGTCAATCTACCCAAACCACCAATGAGGTGACGGTGAAAACCTCCTGGATGGAAATCGACGATGTATTCTACGAATCTCGCGGCACAGCATGGGCGCTGGTGCTGTTTCTGCGCGCGATGGAAATCGATTTCGATGACGTATTGCGCAAGAAGAATGCATTGGTCAGTTTTCGCCAGATTATCCGCGAACTCGAAACTGCATTGCTGCCGCTGCATTCGCCCATGGTGCTCAATGGCGACCAGTTCGGGCTGTTCGCCAATCACTCGCTGGTAATGGCCAACTACATTTCCCGGGCAAACGCCGCGATTATCGATTTACGCAACCTGTTACAGAACGGTTGATCGCACGCTTCTGCTCAATGGTTACCAGCGGCAGCCTTGCGGTATAGTGGTTCCCGGTTCAATTATTGTGGAGATGAGTTTATGCGCCTTGCGCTTCTGTGTTCTGCTTTGCTGCTACTGGCGTCCTGCGCCACGGATTCGATCAGCGACCGACGCGTCGGTCAACAAATGGTCTGTCACAAAGGCAAGAAAACCATAACGGTTTCCAACGCTTCCAGCTTCGCGCATCTGGACCACGGCGATACCCCGGGACCATGCGCCAAGGAAGAATAAGTCTCGCCTTACGGTAATGAGACTGCCGACCATTCATGTACGGTCTTTGGCCTACGAACAAGCATTACAAACGCGTGAACCCGGCACCATTGACCTGGTGGTCATACACTGCACCGAACTGCCCGACCTTGAGGCTGCTCGCACCCTGGGTGAACAAATTCAGTACCCTCAGTCCGGCAGCGGCAACTCAGGGCATTTCTATGTCGACCGTGACGGCCAAATAGAGCAATGGGTGGACATCATGCGCGTGGCGCATCATGTCAGAGGATTCAATGAGCGCAGCATCGGTATTGAACTGGTGAATCGCGGTCGCTACCCCGATTGGCTGCACACGGACCGGCAACAGATGCGTGAAATGTACCCGCAGGAACAGATCAACAGTCTGATCGAACTGCTGGGCTGGCTTTGTTCAACAACCAACAGCCTTCGTTGGATCGCGGGTCACGCAGAACTGGACCTTGATAATGTCCCCGCGACGAACGAGCCAGCGATGATGGTGAGGCGCAAGCTTGATCCAGGACCCTTGTTTCCCTGGAGTCAACTCGAGATGACGATACCATTACAGCGTTTGTTTCAGGAACGTTGATTTGCGTTTCGAGCAATTACCGCTCACCAGTCCTGACGCCAACTATTTTCCCCTGGTAGATGAGCACGAAGCGCGCCAGCGCACGACTGCCCGGTTTGTAATGCCACCGTTCGACACGAACCTGTCGCAAACCATCCCCCAGCCAGAATTGCTCCTGCACAAAGTCCCGCCGTAGCGGCTCACCGCAACGCTGGCGCAGCTTTTCCAGCGTGTCGCCATTGCGAACGACCGTGCGGCCACAGCGCAAACTATCCGCCCTGGTCTCCGCAAGCGCTGACCAGCCGATCAGGATTAGTATGAGACCAAGTCGCGTCATCACGGTGACGCGTGACCTCGCGCTTTGGTTTGGCGGACAGCGGAGAAAGCGGCTTTTGTTCCTGGTTTTCATGCCTCCAGTGTAGACTGGCAATGGGCGGCTTTCCGTGGCGCTTTTCCCTTCCTGGTGTAAGAATTGTGCTCGATTTGATGGTTTGCCCAAGACGGGTCTGCGGCTGACTGTCGGCCTCCTTATCCTATGTACGGTCCCGAGACTCGCTGGTGTAATATGCGACCTCACCCTGGGCCAATGCCATGAACGAAGTAACGAAACGACATTGTTTGCCTTGCACCGCCTGCTGCCAGGGCTGGCTGGGCGCAGAAATCCGCGGCCACCAGGTGGGCCCGGGCAAACCCTGCCCTTATAGCAAGACTGACGGTTGCAGTATCTATCAAGACAGACCGCAGGACCCTTGCCGCAACTATATGTGTTCCTGGGTGGTCACCGACAGCCCCTTGCCCGACTGGATGCGCCCCGATCAATGCGGCGCCATTGTGTTGCTGTCACTGCCATGGCATGGTCGCAGGGTTATAAATGCCATTCCTGTTGGCCGCACCATCCCGGAGCAAACGCTCGAGTGGCTCAAGCACTACGCGCAGGAACATGGCCGCCCGCTGATTTTCTACGAAAGAATAGTCAAGGATGGCGCGTATTCTGGCATGAAGCGTTTTGGTTACGGCCCACCAGAGTTCAAGCGCCTGGTGGCGCAATTGGCAGCGGCAGACCCGGTCGCTTCCGTGAACATGGCCTCAGGTGGGCTTAACATATCCACACAGGGAGCGCGACAGGCTCCTGGCAGCGATAACCATCAGGAGTTCTGAATTGAATATTCTTTACCCTATTTTCGCTTTGATTGCCCTGACCCTCAGTGTCGGCGCCCGGCTCGGCTACCTGCGTTACCGCGCGGTCATTCGCAAGCAGGTGGATATGGCTTTTTACCAAGCCTATATCGGTGACGAACCGCTGGCGCTTCGCGTTGCGTCCCGCCACCTGATCAATCTTCTGGAAATGCCGATACTGTTTTATATCGCTTGCCTGGTCGCGTTCGTGACCGGACAGTCCGGCAGCATCGTGTTGTTCCTGGCCTGGTCGTATGTCAGCTTGCGCATCATTCACACCTTTATCCACCTGGGGCCGAATATTGTCCTCTGGCGTTTCCGGGTTTTTGCTTTAAGTGTCCTGGTGCTGGCGGCGCTGTGGACTGTTTTGTTCCTCGGCCTCATCACACGCTGATCTGATGAACGCGCCTGTAGGGGGTTACAGCATCATCATCGACCGGCGGTTTTGCGGACCGCCGGCTTCCGGTAATGGCGGTTACGTTTGCGGCCGGCTCGCCTCGTATATCGATGGTTGCGCCAAAGTTAGATTGATCATTCCACCACCGCTTGATGTTCCCTTGCGGGTGGTGAGAACGCCGGCCGGCGTCGAGTTGCTCTGCCGCGACCAGCTGGTCGCAAAAGCCTGGCCGCACCACTTCGAACAGAATGTGCCGGCCTGCCCCACGCTGGCGGATGCTCGCGAAATGGCGTTGCACTTTGGTGGGTTTGACCACCACGCATTTCCCACATGCTTCGTTTGCGGACCGGGCCGTGAGGAGGGCGATGGCTTGAGGATTTTTCCCGGCCTGTCGCACGATTCCACTCTGGTCAGCAGCCCGTGGGTCGTGGACCATTCCTTGGGCGACGAGCACGGAAAGTTATACTCCTGGTTCGTCTGGTGCGCGCTGGATTGCCCCAGCGGTTGGGCGTTTTTGCACGGATCTGAACGCCCGGCTGTGCTTGGAGAGTTTTCTGTACAGATCAACTCTGCCATTGCTTGCGGACAGGAACTCATCGTTATTGGCTGGGAAATCGAGCGCCTCGGCCGCAAGCACCATACCGGCTCAGCCCTGTACAGCACTGCTGGCGTATTGCTGGCAAGCGGCCAGGCCACATGGTTTGAAATTGAAGCCGGCTACCAACCTCCCATGAAAAAGTGACAAAACCGGTGCTTGAATCCATTGAACCCGGAAAGTCCATCAGGAGGCACGATGATCGCGAAGAGATTTGGATTCACAAGGGATTTTCTGAGGGAGCGCAATACCGGGCTGTATTGCCGACTGAAGAAAATTCCTTGTGGATTCAAAGATCGAGCGAGGGCGTGACTCCTGATGGACTTTCCGGGTTTATTAACCCCTGGCGATAAGTAAAGCCCGGGTGGGCGCCGGGTATCCTTCAATCGTCCGCCCGGCATCCTTCGGGTCCAGTGCCTGTGCCAATGATTCAAATTTCATCCATTCCGTACTGCGCTGTTCCTGCACGGTGGTACGTGATATATCCACCTGCTTTACCGCTGCATAGCCTGTCTCCCTGACCCAGCGCAGCAGTTCATCGCAACTCGGAATCGCCCAAACATTTCGCATACGCGCATACCGCGGCTGAGGGACCAGCAGTGGCACCTGTGCGCCTTCGGGTAACACCAGCGATTCCAGTACCAGGATTCCACCGGGTTTTAGCAACGCGTGGATACGTTCCAGATGCTCCATCGGGTCGCGCCGGTGATAAAGCACGCCCATCGAGAACACTACGTCGAACCCGGCCGCGCCCGCAGGCAATTCGTCCACACTTAAAGGCAGCACGTAATTTGGCTCGTCGCCGGCAAAATGCCGGCAAGCCAGCCATTGCATCACGAATACCAGGGTTGGATCGATTCCCACTACCAGTCGCGCTCCGGCTGCCAGCATGCGCCAGCCGAAGTAGCCGTTGCCGCAACCAATATCAAGCACCCGCTGCCCACGCAAATCAATGTGAGCTCGCACGCGTTCCCACTTCCAGTCAGAGCGCCATTCCGTGTCGATCAATACCCCCCCCAGATCGAACGGGCCTTTGCGCCAGGGATGAAAAGCCATCAGGTTTTCGCGCAGTGTTTCAAGGTCAGGTGCTTTTGCGCCCAGCTTCGGCGCAGGCCGGTCTGCGTTCATGCTGCAACGAACCCGGGGTAAGGCTTGCAGCGCATTGAACCAGCGTGGTAAATCGCCATGCGTGTGGCTGCGTAAAACCTGCTCCGCCTGATCACACAGCACTTGCACCCACGGATTCTCCACCCAGCGTGAGCGCATAGAAGCGCAGGCCGCGCTCAGCATTTAACCCGCATGTTGCACCGATCAGCCTCCGCTTCCAGTGTTGCGGAAGGCCAGGAAGGTTACAAAGTTGAATGCCTGGAAACAGCGAACCGTTTGTTGCCAGCCGGCTGCCTGCAAGCGCTCATGATGTTCCGTCTCTGTGTCCGGCCGTAACACCCGCTCCAGCGCGCTGCGTTTGCCGGCGATTTCCAGGCTGGAATAGCCCTGGGCTCGTTTGAATCCTGCCGGTTGGCCTGGGTAACGATATCACCAACGCGCAATCCATTACGAGCCAGCACGCTGTCCTCGTCGAGTTCAGCCAGCAAAACGCCCTTGACCCGGTCTGCTCGCAATTTGGTGGGTAGCTCCTCGAAGCGCGCGCCATGCAGAGATGGGTCATTCTATCGCCTGCCAAATCCCGCAGGGCAGCGCTACGGACATTCACCCGTAGTATCTTTGTTCCACGCACAAACTCTGAGACTCTTTTTCGCCAATGGGCAGCTGCCCCTCGACATTATAAAAATCCTGCAACGCGCGTACTGGGTATGCGGCAATGGACGTACAGATCGCCCGCCCGTACGCCTGCCCGTTGCGCCGAGAGCCCTCCACCACCTCGGCAACCAAAGCATCCGCCTGTCCCCCACACCCAACGCACCGGCCAGTTCCGCCGTCAAATCCTGCACATGGAGCCCCAGGGTTCCGCGCCGTACTTTGCCAAACTGGCAGCAATACGTACTCGTAAAAGTCGAAGCAAGTAGGCCAGGCA
>CAVPUV010000013.1:0-60775 GCA_963708905.1 uncultured Gammaproteobacteria bacterium
GAGTCCATTAGTGCCCGTCCATAAATGGACATCCCAGCCCGTTTATGGCGGCACTTCCCTGTGCCGCGTTAGCGAGCATCCATTTCCGGATGCGCACTACTTAAGCCCGAACTCCCTCGATTCGTCGTTCCCGCGAAGGCGGGAGTCCAGTGAATTGGGAGATCGGGCATGACGACGCTAAAGTAAGTGCCATTCACGTTATGGGTGGATTTCCTACCCCATAAGAAGGGCTTTTCCTGCAACGCTGAACGCGACTCGAGGCGATGATTTGGAGCAGGAAAAAACGGACCGTGCTGCTTATCACTTCCAGTGCGGCCTTCGGTGCGCCGCACAGCCCGGTCTCGCTTACTTTATCAACAGGTGATATAGTCAAAATGAAGAGAGACACTGCGATTGACGCCCTGCTCGATCTTCATGGTTCCATCATCGACCAGGGGAAAAGGTGTGCATTACGAGTTCAAGGATGCACAGACGCTGATCGATGATTTCTTCCGGGACGTCGACCGCGTACTGCTGGAGGTGAAGAAAAAATGAAGGCGATCGTAATTGGCATCATGCCGCAGGAGAAGATCCGCCAGCGTGTCATGGCCATCGCACGCGGTGATTACAAGCCCAGGCCGGGCGAACCACGGATCTGGTTCACGTCAATGAAGTCGCTGGCCGAAGTGCTGAGTGATGACAATCGCGCATTACTCAAGGTCATCACCGAAACAGAACCTGAGTCGATATCCGCACTTGCCGAGGCCACGGGTCGCAAGCCTGGCAACCTGTCGCGCACGCTGAAAACCATGTCCCATTACGGCATCGTTGAACTGAAGCGGGAAAAAAATCATGTACGTCCGGTAGTAAAAGCTACCGAGTTCCGTATCGTGGCGGCTTGACCCGATTGCATAGCAGGAGCCGCAATCTCTTCGCTGCTACCACGGAAAGTTCTGCAATAAAGCCAGGTACTCACGCTTTATCGCGACGGGACAGCTCACCCGGGGCTCGCGGGGAGCTTATGTCCTCCCAATCCCCGGCTCAGTACATCCCGGTCACCGCCAGAAAACTCTGTTCCACCGCCGCCATCTCTTCGGCCGTGAGCCGCGTGAGCGGGCCTTCCACCAGTCGCCGGCGATCGAGCGTGCGTGGCTGCTCAGTGACGACCTGACAGGCCTCCTCCAGCTTTTCGCGAGCCGGGATGGTGACGTGCAACGGTTCCTTGGCCTTGCGCACTTGCGTTGTCAGCGGCAGCACGACAACGGTCGGTTCACCCTGCTCGATCAGAAAGTCCGCCTGAAGAATAAGCACCGGGCGGATTTTGCCGATCTCTGCGCCGCGATTCGGATTCAGGTTGCCAATCCAGATTTCCCCGCGGCGCATTAACGCTTTTTCCGCCGCATGCGATATTTCGCTTTCGGTTCATGCACCTGCAAAGAGCCTTCCGTTGCCTGGAACGCCTCGTTGTCGAGCAGCAGGGCCTCCTCGGCGAGTGCCAGTGCCTCCTCCTGTCCCCGCGCTCTCGCGGCCCGCGCGATGTCGGCCAGAAAGCGTTCGCGCTCCTGCCGCTCCAGGTAATCGATAATCGCAACCCTGGCAATTTCCGACTTGCCTCGCTGTGTACGCTGCGCCTCTTCGGCAAGGCGGCGCTCCACATCGTCGGGCAGTCGAATACTTACGTTAGACATCACATATTGTAGCCTATTTTGTATAACAGAGGACTATACAACGTGTAGCGACACGTGTCGAGTACCGGAAGCATTCTTGAGCGGGACGGCCACCTCCAAACGTTACTTCGGTGTCCAGTTCTATCTGGAAGATTTGTTGCAGTGCCCGGTGGACCTGGTGACGGAAAAGGCGCTTTGTCCCGAACTACGCCCATTCATCGAACGGGAGATGGTTAATGTCTGAGCGCGAGTGGCGCTGCGGCAACTCAAAGATCAGACAAGAGCGCATTGATGGGGGACCTGGAGACGGTCGGTGTGCTGCAATGTGCTCCAAGACATCCGCACTTGAACGCTTCCGGTAGCGTGCTCTTGCCGGCGCCGTTGGGGCCGATCAGGCCCAGGCATTCGCCACGTTTGAGTTCAAACGAAACATCGTTGACAGCCCAGAACTCATTCTTGCGCAGCTCTTCATGGCTGCCGTTGCGGCCAAACATTTCCGCGGAAACGTCCTGCACCCCATACCACAGCGAGCGCTTCAGCGAGCGGCAGAATTTCTTCGAGACGCCCTCGACTTTGACCAGTACATCATCGCTCATGGCGTCAATCCCTGTGGATGAAGGAGTGCGTTCATGGTTTTTCCTGATTCCATTACCGAGTCAAAAGTCTTCATGAAACCGGTTTGCCAATTTCCTACGAAAAGCGGTGTGTATTTCCTGCAGAAGTACTCTGACCACTGCGCAATAGTACTGGCAATGCTTTTCTGTACAGTTTGGAGTGATGTCTCATGATATGTTACAGTGCAATCCGGTGATCCGTTCATTTTCACAAGCTGCATGGTTCTGAGGAACGTTATTCGGTTCGGGTAAGCGCAAATTGGCGTTTGACTTTTGCCTGGGACGATTCGGATGCGACACAGGTTGACCTGGAGGACTATCACTGATGGAGCGTAAGCGCAGACCCACGCACCCCGGTGCAGCGTTGAAGGCTGAAATTCTGCCATCAACAGGACTGTCCATTTCGGAGTTAGCTGAACGACTTAACATGTCGCGCCAAAGCCTGCACCGTATTCTGGCGGAGGAACAACCCGTCACTGCTGCAACTGCCTTGAAACTGGCGCGCTTACTAAACACCGGCCCGGATCTATGGCTCAACATGCAGCGGGCCGTCGATCTCTGGGATGAGAGCCATCGCCTTGCCGATGAATTGGCGGATATTGATCCCATAGCCGCTTGATCAAGCACTCATCCGAGAAATCAGGTGCGGCATGGCGATGCGGTACATCACCCAGCCGGCGAACAACAGCACCAGGGTGATGCCGCATACCCAGGTAAATCCGTACAACTGGCTGGCCTCACCCGCCAGTCAGCCAATCTCTGGTGGTCTGCAACAAGGGCGTTACCGGATTCAGCTGGATCAGCGTGGCGGCCCAGGTGGCTTTCGGCACCGGGTAGATGACGGGGGTGAGGAAAAACAGCGCCTGGGTGGCATAGCCCAGCGCTCTGCCGACGTCGTGATACAACATGCCCAGCGGCGTCAGCAGCAGGCCGATCATGGTGCCGAGACCGATCAGCGCCATCACCCCCAGCGGCGCCAGCAGCAGGCTGGCGTGGATGGGAACCTGGAACCACGCGATCACCAGCACCAGCAGCAGCGCGCGAATGGCAAAGTTGAACAGCACCTGGCCGATGCCGGTGAGAATCAGCGCTTCCCGCGGGAAGTTGATTTTGGCCAGCATGGCCTTGGACTGGTTCACCATCTGCAGCGGGCTGTTCAGTGCTTCGGTAAAGGTTTGCCACAGCACGGTGCCGATGATGACGAACACCGGGTACGGCATGCCGGTGTCGCCGATGCCGAGGATGCGTTGCGAATTGAGAAAGATCCAGATCAGCGAGGTGAACAGCGGCGGGATGAAGGCCCAGGCATAACCCAGCAGCGACTGCCGGTACTGTGCGCTGATATTGCGCACCAGCAAACGCCAGGCCAGTTCGCGCGAAGCCAGCAGATCGCACCACATGCTGCGCAGCAGTTTACCGAAGCTGAGCAGCTCCGAATCCGGCGAATAAACGATTTCTTTAAGGGGACGATCCATCGCGTTCTTCAGGCAATCCGGTTTCCCTGCTCAAATCAATGACCGTGTGGTCATTGGCATGGTGGATGAGTGTACCCGATACCTGGCCGGAAGCTAAGCGTTTGCCGCGAGATAGCAGAGAAAACATACTCCGCTGGAATGCGCTTGCGCCTGGGCTTTACCACCACCCTGATGACCCAGGTCGATATCCTGTTGATCGATGAAGTGCTGGAAGCCTGTCGGAAATTTATTATCAGTTAGCGCAATGCAACGGAAAACGGGAATCCAGCAGAGGCTTCCGTTCACACTCCCCGTTCAAGCTTACTCAGAGGCGAGTCAAACCAGTACGCAGCCATTGACTAACCATGGAGGATTTTTCAATGAACACAGCTGGGGACCACTGCATGCCAGGGCAGGCATTGGAGGATAACGAGGGGACGTTGCCGCGGAAACGCCATTAGGTTAAATCCGCTCTGGAGCGCTGCTTGAACCCCACCCGAATTCAACCAGGCGCAGTCGCTGACGCCGCAGGCGGAATAACTACTCAGCAGTCACGCATGGACGGACTAGAGCCAGCGCGGCCAAATCCGCCAGGCAATATGTGCTTGAGCCAGTGAGGGCGCCCAAGAACAGCGCGTCGTCGCTTATGGATGGATGAACTACTCCCGCACCGAATGTTGCAGAATTTCGGCGACCCATTGGTTGATGCTTTTGTCTTCGGACGCAGCGCGGGCCGCGACTTCCTGGTGCAGGCGTGGCGGAATCCTCAGATTGAACTTCCCGGAATATTCCTTTGTGGGGTTTATCTGCTTCTCCTGGCAGACCTCCAGAAAGACCTTCAGTGAGCTTCTGAATTCCTTGCGCAAGCTGGCCGGTGAGTTGCCGTAAAAATCCGCACTGCCGTTGAGTCCGAGAATCTCACCTCGAAACTGTTCCAGCTCCGGGTCGTATTCGATTTTGGCCTTGTAGCCGTCAACTTCCATGATATTCATGGTTGCACCTCGTATAATTCCAACCATTTTCGTATGCTCGCGATCGCGCCTTTGTCCGTTTCCGGCGAGGGATGAGGCCGGTGAAAGACTCGAACCTCTTGGAACAGCACCACCGCGACCCGTGAGCCAGCCCGCTCTGAAATGTCCGCACCCAGTGCCTTGAACAAAGATTCGATGTCTAGTCCAGGGAATGGTCCCCCTGGTCGGCCGGCTGAAAATCTGCTCCAGCGTTCGTCGATGCTTCCGATTCAATTTTGATAGTACCATATTATGGTACCATATTCGAATGTGATAATACGCTGGCACGATTCCATTTGAAATGAGGGCTCGTCAACACAGCGCTGTGGATGCCCTAAGCGCTCATTCTGGAAATCAGGTGGGGCATGGCAATGCGGTACATCTCACGCGGAAAATTGATCTTCGAGAGCATGGCCTTCGATTGGCTCACCATGCGCATCGGGCTGTTCAGTGCTTCGGTAAAGGTTTGCCACAGCACGGTGCCGATGATGACGAACACCGGGTACGGCATGCCGGTGTCGCCGATGCCGAGGATGCGTTGCGAATTGAGGAAGATCCAGATCAGCGAGGTGAACAGCGGCGGGATGAAGGCCCAGGCATAACCCAGCAGCGACTGCCGGTACTGTGCGCTGATGTTCCGCACCAGCAAGCGCCAGGCCAGTTCGCGCGAAGCCAGCAGGTCACACCACATGCTGCGCAGCAGTTTGCCGAAGCTGAGCAGCTCCGAATCCGGCGAATAAACGATTTCTTTAAGGGGACGATCCATCGCGTTCTTCAGGCAATCCGGTTTCCCTGCTCAAATCAATGACCGTATGGTCATTGGCATGGTGGATGAGTGTACCCGATACCTGGCTGGAAGCTAAGTCTCATGATGCCTCCCAGGTGCAGGAAATGTGCGACCGGGTTATCTGGATCGAGGACGGGCACATCCAGCAAGAGGGTGACACGCGTGAAGTGCTGGAAGCCTATCGGAAATTTAGTATCAGTTAGCGCAAAGAAACGGAATGGGGGAATCCACCATAGGCTTCCGTTCAGACTCCCCGTTCAAGCGCACTCAGATACGAGTCGCACCAGTTCGCAGCCATTGACAACCACGGTGGGAATTTTCAATGACCACAGCTGGGGATTACTGAATGTCAGGGCAGGCAACGGGGATAACGAGGGGACGGTCGGGTAGCCCCAGGCAGTTGCCCACCCGGGGCTCCCACAGATCCGGACGTGCGGAATTCCCGCATCCGGCTCCTCGGATCAGCGCGTCGCTGCGCCACGGTAAATACTGTGAACCACGCGCGGGGGTGGCAGGGGATAACGGATCAGCAACCGGCGGAAGCGCTCCCAGTCCATACCCGAACGGTTGGACCGCCGACTCAGCCACTTGCGCCAACTGCGTTCCACCTGCCGTTGAAAGCGCCACAGCGCTCGCGCGTTGCCGGTGATGCCGTAGTAGGCGTAATGACCCATGAGTTGGCGCGCGAGTGCCGCGTGTTGCTCCGCGACCGGGCGGTGGCGCCACCGTCGACACCACTGCCCCACCCGGTACACGGCGCGGGCCAAGCGCCCCTTCGCCGTTTTGCGTTGGATAATCCAGCGTCCCTTCCTGGAACGTCCCCAGTAGTGGGTGAACCCCAGCAGGTCAAAGCACCGTCCTCCCGGCGAATCCTTGCCGGGCGGGCGGAATTCAACCAGCCGGGTCTTGTCAGGGTGCAGTTGCAGTCCATACTTGCCCAAGCGCTTGGGCAGCACCGCCAGCACCCGGCGGGCATCTGCTTCCCGTGCGAACGCCAATACCGCATCATCGGCAAAGCGGATCATAAAGGCCCGCCCGTGCAGTCGCGGTTTGACCTGGTGCTCGAACCAATGATCGAGCACTTCGTGCAGGTACAGATTGCTCAGTAGCGGACTGATCACCCCACCTTGCGGGGTGCCCGCTTCCGGGTAGTGCACCGTGCCGGACTCCATTACTCCGGCCCTCATCCACTTGCCCAGCGCGCGCCGGATCACACCGTCGCGCACCCGTTGGTCCAGCATGGTCCGTAGGTGGCGGTGATCGATGGTGTCAAAATAACGGCAGATATCCAGGTCAATGACCCAACCCCCGCCGAACCCCATCAACCCCCGCCACAGCGCCTCCAGCGCCTGATGCGCACTGCGCTCCGGCCGGAACCCATACGAACAGGGCAAAAAGTCCTGCTCATACAGCGGTTCCAGTACCATCAGCACCGCTCGCTGCAAAACCTTGTCTTCCAGCGTCGGAATGCCAATGGGCCGGGTTGCTGCGCCGCGCCCACCCTTGGGAATGTGCACCCGGCGTACCGGCGGTGCCCGGTAGCGACCGCTCTTGAACCGGGCTAACAACTCTTCCAGGTTCTCCGCCAATCGCTCTTCGTACGGTGCCGCCGTTACCCCGTCCACACCCACCGCGCCATCCTTGCGCGTGCGCCGGTACGCTTCGGCCAACCACACCGTATCGATGTGGTGCGCCAGCGTGGTCAGCGCCACCTTCGGTTCCATCCGGGCCAGTGCCACGATCTTCTGTTGTCGCGTTGAGATGTCCTCGCAGCTCGATGTCCGCGTCATCTATCCCTCCAGAAGCATGCCTGATCCGATCTGCCGCTTCCCTCCAGCGGGTCCCTTCGGGTTGGTTCCCCGCCTTCCGCAGTACTATCAGCAGACTCCGACTTCTCGCTCTCCCTCCGGTTCGGCTTCGTTGCCTTCACCTCACCGTACCCGTTGTCCATCGCTGTTCGCTCCAGCAGATCGCGATGTCCTTCTGCCAGCCTGGACCTTTTCTCAAGCGACGCCCGCGCCGCCGCTGCAACGGGAGAGAACGAGACCTCCCAGGTTCCTGGGGAACCCTTGCCAACATGCTCCGCTCTTCGACCCCGGCGGACCGCTCGTCACTCGCCATGACGCAACGAACGATATGGCCTTCCGTTCAGAAAACGACGTTGGCTCCACCCACAGTTTCATTTCGGGGCTCTATCACGCAGCCTGCTGACCCCCTGTGTACGCTTCGCAGCCGGGGTCACCCCCGCACCACGCAACACTCGGTTCCGGTGGATGGCTAATCCTTGCCGGGTCGGGACTTGCACCCGCAGGGCTCCAACAGGAGGTTTCAATCCTCGTTTTATCCTTTACTCAGATATCCTCCTCCTCCAGGCTTGGCCTGGCGCACTTCCCGCGGAAACGCGTTGTAGAAGTTATATAGAAGTGTCACCCCTAAATTATTTAGAGATGTCACCCACCCGGGGGCGGCTCGCGTTGCCGACAAGGATAAAGGGGAGCTGAGAGTGGAGCAAAAAAAGCGGCGGTTCAGTGGCGCTGCGAGAGATAGTCGCGAATTTTATCTCTGTCAATCTTTATAGGTTCGTCGCTCACGCGAGGTCATGATACGGGCTGTGATGATGCGAATCACGTTGCCACGCTCAGTATCGTCATTCCACGCTGCAGATTCCAGAATTTAGGGTAGAGCGATTAAGGGCATGTGAACCGCCCAATGGCCTACATTCTCGCCAGCACATCTTCCAGCCGCTGCAAGGCTTTGCTACGTTTGTGTGATGACATCGACCGGATGTTCCGCAGCTTCCACTGCACGGCCGGAAGCTTTTCAATTCCAGGGGTATTCAACAGGGACCAATCCGGCTCGCCACCTTTCATGCTGACCAGAAATTGCTTTTGCGCAGGTGTAAGGATCCGTCGGATGTGCGCAATGAGGTCGGTCCTGGCCTGTTCGAGATTTTGCAGGCTTACCTCTTCAAGCGTCATGCCACGAAACTGGTTTTCGAATACAGCGGACAGATCGCGAAACTGTGGGTCAAGCAGTTCTGCAATCGGTCGTGGATGGGAAATCAGATACACAACAAAACTTTCGACGACACCGCCATCCAATCCGCCTTCGCGCATCAGCAGCATCACGTCGAAGAGGTCACGCGGGTGTTGACGATCGAGCGCAGCGCAGATCTTGCCACCGTAAAGATCGGGTGGGGCCAGTACCGCGATGCTGGCGAAGCCAAACCTGCGCTCGACTTCAGGGTGTATGTCACGCGTCGCCGGTGGATGGATGGCGCCCCTCAGGACCGGGCTGACTTCGATCTTGATCCGCGTCCCGGCATCGACCACCTGCAACCGCAGTTCGTCCTCCCGGTTCATCTGCGGGCTGACTTCGAGCCGGGGTGAACTCGCATCCATCGCGCCGGCGATACGAAGCAGCGCGGCCCGGCAATTCGTGAGCGACTGCGCACGATCTGCGATCGGCAGAAACGTAAGGTCGATGTCTACCGATAGCCGCGGCATCGGGCGCAGGAACAGATTAATGGCCGTGCCGCCTTTCAGTGCAAATACTTGCTCCTTTGCGACGTAAGGAAGCGCCTGTACCAGAAGGCTTACCTGGCGGGCGTAGGGATGCTCATCAACCATCTGCGAATTCCGCGGGTACAGTGATGTGGAAATTGTCATCCAGCCGGCCACCTTTTACGACTTGGCGTTTGCCGCTGCCGAGATCGACCCGCGACAGGTCGATCCGCGCCGCCCAGGGGTGACGGTAGAACTTGGCCAGGAACAGCAGCACGCGCTTGGCCCGTATGGACTGACACGCTTCCAGGCATTGCTGCATTACTGCAGGCCGGAGGCTAACCAGACTCTGCAGGTGCTCTGCAGCCCAGGAAAACGAAGAGGTATCCGTCACCTCATGGGCCATCTCCAAGCTGGCGCGTTCCAGTGAAGACACCTGGATCGCAAAGCCATCTTGCACATCGGATTTCAATCTGCCGAACTTATCCAGGAACAACCGCACCCCGCGAAGTCGCGTTGTTACCCCCCAATCGTTATTGCTGAACCAGGCGGGTAAGTGCGTGCCTGGTTCAGACCACAACCAGACCGTCTCCCGGGCCAGGGAAAGGTATTGTCCGAAGCCTTGCAATTGCAGGGCTGTCGCGCCACCCGGCCAGATCCTGGCTGAAGCCTGGTGTTGCAAGGCATAGACCGCACCCCGCCAAGTCGGGGTATCGCCGGCTCTTATATAGGCGCCATACCCAACCCGCTGCAACCAGCCGGCCTTAACGTACCGGTGACTGAGCTTCCGCCCAACCCCCTGCGTCTCGAGCCACGACTGTAGCGCCACGGTGCCAGGCGGCAGTTTCTTCAGCAGTTGGTTTATTTTGGTGGCCAAAAGTCAACTCCTGGTAGACCTTTGGCTGTAAATATAAACCCTAAAACGGTTCGGGTAAATACATGAATGTCTACAATAAGGTGTCGTTGAAGCAAAAATGTAAACCGGAATTGAGTAATTAAGACCGATATAGAGAGGCTGCGCATCGCGCGTTAATCAAACGCTGCACTGCGCTAAACGCTGCATCGAGGCAGAGAGCGCATCATTGGCCCGGCCGCATGCCGCTCGAAAGGTAACGGGAACGTGAATAAAGGGGCCAGGCACATTTTCCCTTCAATTTGTACGACTAAACCTGTATCCGGCCCCTTTTTCCAGAAAAGATTGCTCTCGCTTATTGCCATCACTGCTCGTCCAAGTGAACGCCGGCGGTCTAAACCCGGCTTCATCAGCCCAGTTTGCGTTCTTCGAATCGGCGGCTATTCCAGAAATCGTAATACTTGGCCGCATCCGGATCCATCCTCTTCGAACCCGCGGGCACGGAGCGAGCAACGGACTCAATGTAGTTCGCAATGCGTTCGGCCTGCTCTGGCGGGATGACGCTCTTCTTCACCTGAGCCGTGAGCGCTCCGCCGCGCTTGGGGTTAATGACCCAAACATCCGATCTGCCGGTCCGTTAGACGAACCAGCCTGGCAACGCAACCACCGCTGTGACCGGCATGTCGATGCCTAAATTTTTCTTAATTGCCTCACGGGTCTGTTTGGCATGCAGCCTGGCCTGCTCCAGTGGCTCAACTCTGGTGCGGTCGTTTGGAAATAGTAGCTTTGTTCCATCAAATGTCACATTAGCTTGCCGGCTCGATTCGCGTTCCCCGGCGGGTTTCCGGTAGGTCTTGGTTTCCGTGGCCATCTGGATCAGCGCTCGTGGGCGGTTGTCGCGCAGCGATTGCTCCAGCTTGTGAATGGCCACGACCTGGGCCGGCCACAGGCCATCTTCGATCAGTTCGGGCATGTGTTGCAGGCGGGCGAGGAAGGTGCGTCCGGCCTGGGCATAGCGGCCCTGGCTGTCGGCGATGGTGGCCGCGGCGGGCGCTTCCAGCCAGCTGGCCAGCATTTGCGGTTGATGAAAGGCGAACACCGGGCGCGAGCGCGGCTTCGGATCGAGCGCGTTGGTGAAGCGCGTTTCGATGCCGGTGGACTCATACGCAAACGGCAGCGGGCGTTCCCAGGCGGGGAGCTCTTTGGGCAGGCCTGAGGTGTACCTGGCAGATTGCGTTTCCACGCCGGTAAGCGTGCTGCCTGCCTTCTTCGCCTCGATGACGCCGGCGGCTTTTTGATCGACGTAGAGCAGGTAGTCGGCAAAACCCTGGCCGGGCAAGGGGAACTCCCGAATCGCCACGCCGCGATGCGCCGCCAGATTGGCTTTATCGGCGTCACACACGGACCAGCCGGCTGCGGTGAGCAGTCGGTCAATCTGTTCCCGGGCTTCGCGTTCGTCCCCCTGGGGTGACACCTGTGCTCCTTTTGTTCTTGTGGGTGAAACTCTGATCATTGCAGAGTTTCCTTGCCTATCCATTTCTATGTGGCCATTCTACGTGGGCAATTCTTTGGGGGTGTTACTTGCCCCGCCCCGGCAAAGCCACCCGGGTCATCATACTAAAAAACCGGCAGCAAGCGGCTTATCGCACCCGCAGCTCCATGAATCACCTGTTGGGCAGTTCCATTTTCTACCGCATTGCCGTTGGCCCGCAGCGAAGAGGTCATTCCGCGCGATCATTACTGACAAGAAAAAGCCCCATTTCCCGGGGCTTTTTCCGGTCCGGCTTAAGCCGGACGGGTCAGAAGCGCTGCGCCCAGCGTATACCGAACGACCGTGGATGCACGATGTTCTGGTTGTAATCGATACCGCTGGGGCTGAAATAACCTGGCTGAGCAATATCAACCTGGCCACGCTTGTCGGCGATATTGTTGGCGTAAGCGGTCACCGACCAGTTGCCCGTGTCGACACCTACGGAAACGTTGACGATGGTATATGCATCCATCAGTTCACGGGTACTCAACTCGAGATCGGTCCAGGCCTCGTCGCGGTAGGTCGCCGCGACCTGGGCAAAACCCGGCAGGTTGCCCATGTTGAACTTGAAGCGGCCGATTCCGGTCAGTTGCAGCTTGGGTACATAGGGCATTCGGGTGCCCTCGGGCGCGGACGGCGGCAATCCCGCATCCCGGTCAGCCGCCAGACGCCAGAAGTCCTTGCGCAATTTGGCGTTGTTGTACGAACCGGCGAATGACAAGGTGAGGTTGTCCGTGGCCGCGAAATCCAGATCCCATTCAACACCCTTGGTGCGGGAGTTGCCGACATTCTGGATGATGGTCAGATTGGAGACCGAGAAGTCGAGGAAGCCGAACTGGAAGTCCTCCCAGTCGACCAGATAGATGGAGCCGTTGAAACGCACGCGCCCTCCGGCCCAGGAGGATTTCCAGCCGACCTCGTAGTTATACACCCAGTCCGGATCGTATTTCGGTATTCCGGGCACGCGGGCACGGTTGACGCCACCGGCACGGAAACCCTCCGAATAGGTGGCATAGACCATTTTCTGGTCGTCGATTCGATATTCCAGGCTGCCCTTGTAAGACTGGTCATGGCCCGACTGCACGTCGTCGAGGATGCCGGTGTTGTAGCACGGAAATTGTGGTTCGCCATTAGCGTCCTCCACAAAATGCCCGTTTTCGTCGTAGAAACCGGTGCAGTGACCTATGAAACCGTTGAAGCCATACAGCGAATTTTCATATTTGAAGAAACGAATGCCGCCGATCGCCGTCAGGTTCTCGGTGATGTCGAAATAAACTTCGCCAAACGCGGCCTTGTCGCGGTCGACGCGGTCCTGGTTCGTCTGCCAAGTGGTAACGCCGTTCTGGACCACGGAATCGGCCGGATTCATGTCGGGCACTACCCACTGCAGGTCGAAATAGTGCTCCTGCCGCTGATAGAACAAGCCTGCGACCCAGCGGAAACGCTGATCCTGCGAAGATTGAACGCGGATTTCATGGCTGAAGCGTTTAAATTCTTCATCCCCCGCGACATACTGCGACGGATCGGCGCAACCACCCAGTGCATCGTAATACAGACAGTAGTAACCGTAGGAGCTGTAAAGATCCTCGAGGTACTCGGCATAGCCCGAATAGTCGTATGAGCTGTCAAGATTGCGGTCCAGATAGGCACCCGCGTAAACCAGATCAAGGTTTCCGAGTTTTCCTTCTACTGTCAGTGAAGCCTGGTACCAGTCTTCATCACCCCTGTCGGGGAAATAGCGCTTGACCTGCAGATCGCCGACATAAAGTGGATTGTGTGCCCAGATACCTTCGGTCTTGCCTTTCTGGTACATGATGCCCGGTGTCACTGTCCAGTCTTCGTTCAGATCGATTTTCAGTAAGGCGCGCAGACCAGAGACTTCGGCTGTATTGAAGTTATTTTCCACGACATCGGCATTGGATTTAACGATTCCGCTGGCGGCGTAGTGGAGTTCGCCCGACACATTATCGATATAACCACCCTGGTATTCATGCCAGGCCACCAGCCGCGCCGCCATGTGGTCGTTGATGGGAATGTTGATAAACCCTTCCAGGCCATACCCGGGGTCACCGCTCTTGGTGGTGTTGGCATAGAGGTCATAGCCGCCTTCCTGCTCCCCAATGACCGGCTTGTTGGTGATGATGCGGATGGTGCCGGCCTGGCTGCCCTGGCCATACAGCGAACCCTGCGGGCCGGACAGGGTTTCTATACGGCTGATGTCATAGATGTGCACATTTAGAATCTGGTTGATCGTGGTGATGGGCTGTTCGTCAAGATAGACCCCGACGCTGGGCATGGAACCCGAATGGACGCCGTCGCCACCGCTGGCAATACCGCGCATATAAACCTGGCCAAAACCGGGGCCGTTCGAGGTGTAGGAAACCGTGGGCAGGAAGACGACGTAGTCATCGAAGCCTTTGACCTGCAGGTCTTCGAGCAGCTGGTTGCCCAGCACCTGGACGGATACAGGAACGTCCTGGAGATTCTCCGTTCTTTTCTGCGCGGTTACGATCACTTCCTCGAGCGCCACGTCGGCGGCTGTGGCGGGCAAAACAACTGTCGCAGCCATGGCGGTGCCGGCCACAGCCAATGAAATGGCGTTGAATAAAGGTTTGCGATTGTATTGATTCACGGTCCCTCCCTCGTTTGTGCCTGCTTGTCTGGTCAAGGGCCGCCTGCCAGGTGCCATCGCTGCAGGTTTGCGCGCGAATGGTCATCGGCGGGATTTCTTGTTTTCCGTCCTTTGGTGGCTGAATCCCGGCGGCCTTGTTTCGTTAATCTTTCGTGTAGTTTGCCACAGCCCGGCGGCAAAGTGCTAACCGGGTGTCATAAGCAACCGGGTACGGCTATTGCCCAGGCGGTACAATGGCACCTGGTCGCATTCCGCGCCCGTGCTGTGGCTTAATACTGCAGGCAGGCGCGATCAGAGGATCATTGCAGGGATTCCAGAAATGGTTTTGACCGAAGAAATACAACCGGCGGATCTGAAGTTCGCGCTCAAGCGCGCAGCGAAATTGTTGCAGGAAAATCCGCGGCTGGCGGAGCATCAAGCGGGTGAGATTCTCAAGGTATTTCCAAATACCGACCCGGCGAAGCGCATTCTGGCTGCGGCATTTCGCTTGCAGGGCAAGCCCGCGGATAGCCTGGCCGTGCTGGAGCGCATGCTGGCCCGGAATTTTGATTCACCGAGCTTTCTTTATGAGTACGGCCAGTCACTGGGCGCCGTCGGGCAAGGTGACAAAGCCATCGATGCCTTGCGTAAGTCCGTCCGTCTGGATCCCAAGCATGCAGGTGCCTGGCGCGCGCTGGGCGACCAGCTCGCCGTTGCCGGCGATGAGACCGGCAGCCGAGCCGCCTATGAAAAGCACTTCGAAGTATCGGTCCGGCATCCGGAACTGGTCGAAGCGATCGAACTGATACGTGCCGGCAAACTGGCGAAAGCCGAACGGCTAACCAAGGATTTTCTTAAACAGTATCCGGCTGATGTGTCGGCCATCCGTATCCTCGCGGACATTGGCATGAAGCTCGGTCAGTTCGAAGATGCCCGCCACCTGCTGGAGCGCTGCCTGCAATTGGCGCCCGAATTTCATCTGGCGCGGCACAACTACGCGGTGGTGCTGGTGCGGCAGCAAAAGCTTGAAGCAGCGTATGCCGAAGTACAGAAACTGCTGGCCCTGGAGCCGGACAACCCGAACTTCCTGATCCTGAAAGGCACCATCCTGGTGCGACGCGGCGATCACGCCCAGGCGCTGCAGATCTACGAACGGGTCCTGAAGGACTATCCGCGGCAGGCGCGCGCGCAAATGAACTATGGCCATACACTAAAGACGGTGGGACGCCTGGATGAATCCATCCAGGCCTACCGCAAGTGCATTGAATTGAGCCCTGGCGTGGGCGAAACCTACTGGAGTCTGGCTAACCTGAAGACCTTCGCGTTCAGCGACGAAGACATCGCGCAGATGCGCGCTCAGGTAACCACCGAAGGCGGCGATGCGGACGACCAGGCGCACCTGGCTTTTGCACTGGGCAAGGCTTTGGAGGATCGGGGGCAGTTCGACGAATCGTTCCGCTTCTATCAGCGCGGCAACGCCATCCGCCGCATCAACCACCGTTACAGCGCCCGCATCAACGTGTTCGATACCGCGCGCCAGATCAAAGCCCTCGATGCAGAGTTCTTCGCCGCACGCAGGGGCTGGGGTTGTCCGGCGGCGGATCCGATTTTCATCGTCGGTCTGCCGCGCGCAGGCTCCACTTTGCTGGAGCAGATCCTGGCAAGTCACTCGCAAGTCGAAGGCACCGCCGAGCTGACCGACATCATCACCATCTCGCGCAGGCTGGGTCAGAAATCGCGCAGCAACCCGGCCTCCAAATATCCTGAGATCCTGAAGGACCTGTCTGCCGAAACATGCCGTGAACTGGGTGAGAGCTACCTCACAACCACGCGCATTCAACGCAGTGACACGCCGTATTTTATCGACAAGATGCCGAACAATTTTCTGCACATCGGCTTGATTCATCTGATTCTGCCCAACGCCAAGATCATCGACGCCCGGCGGCACCCGATGGCCTGCTGCTTTTCCGGTTACAAGCAACTATTCGCACGGGGCCAAACCTTCACCTACGATCTGGCGGACATCGGCAAGTACTATCGCGACTACGTGATCCTGATGGATCACTGGGACCGGGTCTTGCCGGGCCGGGTGCTGCTCATGCAGTACGAGGATATGGTGGCCGATACCGAAAGCCAGATGCGGCGGCTGCTCGATCATTGCGGCCTGCCGTTCGAAGACCGCTGCCTGCGGTTCTACGAAACCGAGCGTGCCATCCGCACCCCCAGCGCGGAGCAGGTGCGCCAGCCCATCTACCGATCCGGTCTGGAACAGTGGCGGAACTTCGAAGCGCACCTGGGGCCGCTGAAAGAAGCGCTGGGTCCTGTGCTCGAACGCTACCCGAGCTTGGGGTCAGAGTAATCCCCCATCCGCCGGTGTGAGCACGGAACCGCCCGCCCAACGGCGCCTTCATCATCCCCGAGTTCGGCACGGTCCAGGACCCGGAGCAGTTCCGGGGCCCGGGAAAGGGGTCGTTTGATGAGCGCGGCCGATGTTGTGGCTGGATTCCGTCATTCCGCTATTCCGCGGAGTTTGCAACAAACCTCACACTTAATTCGATATTTGGGGGCAGAGCAAAATTCGTCGGTTTTTTGTTCTCGTGCCAAGAAGTAGAAATCTCAGTGCTCATTCAACTCCGGTGCTTTCCCCAATTTTGCGTTTGCTCATCGGCACGAGTAGCTGCTTCCTCGCCGAAAAGCGCCTCAACAAGACCAATGAAATTGAGGCGAATCATGGCCATATTGCCAGTCACATGTATCATTTCGGTTTGAAAGCGTTCCATGAGTACTTGCAAGTCGAGCCCCTGATTTTTATGCATATCCAGAACTGTCTGAATGTCGTGCTCTTCGCCCCTGATTACCTTCATTAGGGCGAGATCATGACGTTCCGGAACAGAAATCTTTATCTTGGGAAACTGTAAATGCTCTGGACTGTATAAACGCTCTTCCCATTCATATGGTCCGTCGTAAACACCATGGTATTCGATGGGGACGTTTAAGCCAGTAGCCTCTGCTGCCCTGCGCATTGCTTGCTGAAATTCTTCCGATAAGGGGTTGGCAGAGTCCACGTCAGTAGTAGTTCGCGCAGCTCGATCGTCATACGCCAAGGATGCCGCGGCTCCACCAATGATCACTAACGGGTAGCGCTGTTCAAGAAATCTATCAACAGCCCTTAGAAATGCGATCAGATCATCTTGCGTATGACGCTGCATGGCTGAATTTATCAAACGTGCTGGCAAATGAATCCATGCTCATATTCATGAGCAAATTCCAACTTCTCGCAACCTCGGGCGTTTTCAGCCCCGCAACTCTTTTTGTATGTTCAGTGGGATTAGCAAAAAAATAGGTAGGATTCTTGCGGCGACGATCACGAAACCCTTCGGCCCATTCTTTCATCTCCGCGTAACCAGACAGCTCGCTTGTGAGCGCCAGGAAAAATCCCATTGCGTGCTTTTGTCCCCGCTTCTTACTTTCGGTTTTAAGTTTGTCTGACGTTTAGCTCATCACGATGCTCGAACAAAAAGACAGGTAATGCCCTGGCGACGGACGCATCCCTTCTGGCCAGCTCGCATCCAGAGGCTACCAAAGCCTCAAGACTTTCGCTGCGCCTGGGCTTCTTTTTTGCAGCGTTAACAGGCATGCCCAAGTAGGCCAACTCTTCTTTCACGGCGGTATTTCTCTTGGATTCAAAGACTGGCTCAGGTGCTGCTCTATCGCTATTAACCAGCGACTTTAAAACTTTCCCCAGGGGGTGATTCCTGACCCTGGAAAACACCCGGCTGCCACCTTTCCACTCAGAGGCAACCAATCCAGCATCTTCCATTGCACGGAGTTCCTTATGCGCACCGGCGAATGCTACGTCTGCCCACTTGGTGAAATCAGCTATGGTCCCAACACGCCCGTCTCCCCACAGGAGTTTCAGGAGCGCGCGTCGTGTCTTTGATGTAACCAAGTATTCAAACATGTTCGTAATATATCATAAAACATGATATCTATGTAGATGTGGTGTTGGCCGCGTTACGAATTTCCGAGATCAGTTCCCTGTCACAGAAATAACCGGGACACCCACGACACCCTTTCGCGAAAGTGATGGGTGTCCTGATTTTTGCCCGGTATCCACTCAACACCACGTGGCCTGACCTTACGTAGTGCGCCGTTTGGTGATGCCATTGGCGCGGAATCAGGAGGCTCGCGCTACCGGCAGCGCGAGCCTGATGAATAACGACTCAAGCCTTCTGGGCCCACAGGGTGCACCAGCCAGCTGGGCTGATCTGACCTTCGACCAGCTTGCAGGTATTTGACTCGGCGATGAAATGCACGCATCCGCTGCACTTCTGCTCACCCTTGGGCTGAGTCTGGTACTGCACACTTGCCTGTGTCACTTTCGTGGCCTCCGCCGGTGCGGCAGAGTCTGCGCTGGTGTCTGGAGAACCGGCCGGGGCAGCACCAGTCGGTGCGGCAGAGTCTGCGCTGGTGTCTGGAGAACCGGCCGGGGCAGCACCGGTCGAGCTATCGCCTTTCTTTGAATCACACCCAAAAAGTACGACTGGCAGCAATAGGCCACAACCAACCGCCAATGCGCCGCGCAATACCGCCCTGCGCGGCGGGATTTCTTCTTCCATCCTGTCCTTGAACTGCTTGCTGTTGCCTTCATCGATCACCGTGTTCATATCAAGCTCCTTTGGTGCTGGACCCAATAATGGGTAACCGTAAATATTACCATTGGTTCTTACTCTGATAATCCTCTGGCCAGCCTCCTCGCAGCCAGTGGTTAAACTGCCAGCTCACACAAAGCTGAGGAGACTGGCATGTCACATTACTGCGGAATTGATTTGCACTCAAATAACCACGTTGTGGTGGTGATAGACGAGCGGGACAATCGGGTGTTGGATAAGCGCCTGAATAACGATTTGTCGGCAACCGTTAAGGTGCTGGCGCCGTACCAGGAGACGTTGCAGGGCATCGCCGTGGAATCGACCTTCAACTGGTAGGTGAACACGGCAGCGGTCAAGCAATACGATGGTTTGAAGTACAGCGGGGATCATCAGGATGCCTTCCATCTGGCCCACCTCATGCGGCTGGGTATTTTGCCCACGGGGGACATTTATCCCCAAGAACAAAGAGCGATAAAAGATCTGTTGCGACGCAGACTGTCATTGGTCAGGACCGCCGGCACGCGACTCATCAGTGTGCAAAGTCAGATCTGGCGTTCAACCGGGATGCGGATAAAGAAATAACCGAAATAACCGGGACACCCACGACACCCTTTCGCCTAAGTGATGGGTGTCCTAACTTTTTGGCATAACTTTTTGGCAAGAGGACCACTAACCCCAGCCGATCTCGTCCAGGTGATCGTCGTCGATGCCGAAGTAATGGGCAATCTCATGGACCAGGGTGGTGGCGATCTCCTCGCGCAGTTCGTCCAGCGGCAACCCCAGCTCCAGGTGCGGCCGGCGATAGACGTAGATGATGTCGGGCAGCTCAAGGACGTTGTCCAGGCTGCGCTCGGTCAGCGGCGTGCCGACATAAAGGCCGAGCAGGTCGTCCTCGCCGGGTTCGCATTCTTCGCCGGGTTCGTCGGTGACCCGGATCTCGATGTGTTCCAGGGCGTCATGCACCCAGTCTGGCAGGCTGGCCATGGCGTCCTGCACAATGGCTTCGAATTCGGTGTGCTTCATGCGCTCGAATCGTACTCCGAAACAACGCCGCGGAGCACGACCCCACTGACCGCGGCATCCGGGCCACCCGGGTAATCGCACTAAAAAATTGACATCAAGCGGCTTGTCGCACCCGCAGCCCCGTAAAAGTGATACACTATTTCTGGATTTTCCGAAATTATTGTATCATCCAATGATTGCTTTACCGAAGCAGGGAAACGCATGTCTGCAAATACACCCGAACTTGACCCGCGCCTGGCCGCCTTTGATGCACGAGTAGCCAGCGAGCAGCAGGTCGAACCCAAAGACTGGATGCCTGAGGCCTACCGCAAGAACGTGCTGCGGCAGATATCCCAGCATGCCCATTCCGAAGTGATCGGCATGCAGCCGGAGGGTAACTGGATTACCCGCGCCCCCACCCTGCGGCGCAAGGCCATACTGCTGGCCAAGGTGCAGGATGAAGGGGGCCATGGCCTGTACCTGTACAGTACCGCGGAAACCCTGGGCACCTCGCGCGACGAGATGATTGCAAAGATGCACCAGGGCACGGCCAAGTATGCCTCGATCTTCAATTACCCAGCACTGACCTGGGCGGATGTCGGGGCGATTGGCTGGCTGGTGGACGGCGCCGCCATCGTCAATCAGGTGTCCCTGCAGCGCACTTCATACGGGCCTTATTCGCGGGCCATGATCCGTATTTGCAAGGAGGAAAGCTTTCACCAGCGCCAGGGTTACCAGATCATGCTGGTGCTGGCGCAGGGCAGTCCCGAGCAAAAGCAGATGGCCCAGGATGCGCTGAACCGCTGGTGGTGGCCATCGCTGGAAATGTTTGGCCCGCCCGACGCCGAATCCGCCCATTCGCAGCAGTCGATGAAATGGAAGTTCAAACGCCAGAGCAACGACAAGCTGCGGCAGAAGTTTATCGACCAGACCGTGCCCCAGGCCGAGTTTATCGGCCTGACCATTCCCGACCCGGCGCTTAAGTGGAACGAAGCAAGCGGCCATTACGACTTCGGTGAAATCAACTGGGACGAATTCTTCCAGGTGATATCCGGCAACGGCCCCTGCAACCGGCAACGGCTGGAGCACCATGTGCGGGCACAGGAGGAAGGCGCCTGGGTGCGGGCGGCGCTGCACGCCTATGCCGACAAGCAGCGTGCGCGCAGCCAACAAGCCGCGTGCTGATCAATGAGAGTAACGACATGAAAGAACCATCATTACCGCTGTTTGAAATCTTCGTGCGCTCCAAGCGCGGCCTCGACCACCGGCATGTCGGCAGCCTGCATGCCGAGGACCATGCGATGGCGCTGCAGTATGCCCGGGACGTCTATATCCGCCGCAGCGAGGGGGTCAGTATCTGGGTGGTGCGCTCCTCCGATATCGTCGCTTCGCAGGAAGACGATGTCGAAACTTTCTATGACCCCATGGATGAGAAGGCTTACCGGCATGCCACCCACTATGAGCTTCCCGATGAAGTCAAGAATCTGTAAGCAGCGGCCCGGTTTATGAACCATCCAGCAGACAACACCGCCCTGATCAACTATGCCATCGGCCTGGCCGACGATGCGCTCACGCTGGGACATCGCCTGTCGGAATGGTGCAGCAACGGGCCTTTTCTGGAAGAGGACCTGGCGCTGGCCAATGTGGCGCTGGATTTCATCGGCCGCGCCAGAATGTTGTATACCTATGCCGCCGGAATCGAGGGCAAGGGCCGCAACGAGGATGATATCGCCTATCGCCGTGACTGCCGGGAATACACCAACCTCCTGATCTGTGAACTGCCCATCGGTGATTTTGCCGATACCATGGCGCGCCAGTTGCTGGTCGATGCCTTCGATGTCGAGTTCTTTACCGCATTGACCGGGTCTGCCGACGCAACACTGGCCGCCATTGCCGCCAAGGCCATCAAGGAATCGCGCTATCACCTGCGCCGCAGCCGGGACTGGGTCATCCGCCTGGGCGACGGCACCGCGGAAAGCCATCAACGCATGCAACGCGGATTTGACCGGGTGTGGGGGTACAGTCATGAGCTGTTCGCCATGAACGCAGCGGAACAAGGTCTGGCGAATGCCGGGATGGCGGTGGACCGCAGTTCTTTGCGTAGCGCCTGGGACCAGACCGTCGACGCGGTGCTGGCGGAAGCCACGCTGACGCGTCCGCCCGGTGACTGGTCGGTACAGGGCGGCCGCAATGGCGTTCACACCGAACACCTGGGTTACCTGCTCGCTGAATTGCAATTCATGCAGCGTGCCTATCCCGGCCTGCAGTGGTAATCCCATGACCCTATCCCAGGTGAATTCCGCGGCCATGACCCGGCGGCAGGAAGCGCGGGGAAATCCTGCCGTGGAGCCGCTGTGGGAAATCCTGGACCAGGTCAACGACCCGGAAATTCCGGTGCTCTCGCTGTGGGACCTGGGCATTCTGCAAAACGTTGAACGGCAGGACGACTCTGTTGTTGTGACCATTACCACCACCTATTCGGGCTGCCCGGCCATGGACGTGATCGGCGATGACATCCGCCAGGTGCTGCAACAGGCAGGTTACGTCAATGTTACCGTCAAACAGCGGCTCTCCCCCGCCTGGACTACGGACTGGATCAGCGCTGAAGGCCGCCGCAAACTGCTGGCATACGGTATCGCGCCGCCCGCCGAGGCCAGCAGCAGCAAAAATGCATTACTGGGTGGCAAGCCCATCGTGCCCTGCCCCCTGTGCGGCAGCTCACGGACCGAACGGGTGAGTGAATTTGGCTCGACCGCCTGCAAGGCGCTGTACCGCTGCCAGGACTGCCGCGAACCCTTCGATTATTTCAAATGTATCTGAAACGATGATGAGCACGCAATTTCACCCACTGATCATCGCCAGTGTGCGCAAGGAAACCGACAACGCGGTGTGTGTCCGTTTCGCGCTGCCAGAGGATAAGAAAGCCGCATTTGAATTTATCCCGGGCCAGTACCTGACCCTGAAAGAGCAGATCAATGGGGAGGAAGTGCGCCGTTCGTATTCCATTTGCGCCGGCCTCGATGACGGGGAATTGCGGGTCGCGATAAAGCGGGTTGAGGGCGGTGTTTTTTCTACCTGGGCCAATGAATCTTTGCAGGCCGGCCAGAGCATCGAGGTGATGCCGCCCCAGGGCGATTTCAACACGGAGATCGATCCCGCCAATGAAAAAAATTACCTGTGCATCTGCGCCGGCAGCGGCATCACGCCGGTACTGTCCATCATTAAGACCATCCTGGCGCGTGAATCCAAGAGCCGGCTCACCCTGCTGTACGGCAACCAGCGCACCAACACCATGATGTTTCGCAACGAGCTGGGGTTCATCAAGAACCGCTACCTGGAGCGCTTTCACTGGATCAATATATTCAGCCGCGAAGCACAGGAAGCCAAAATATTCAGCGGTCACATCAACAACCGCAAGGGCGGCGAACTCAACCGGCGCCTGATCAACATCCGTGGTTTTGACGACTTCTTCCTGTGCGGTCCGGAAGCGATGATTTCCGAAGTCTCGCGGGGACTGCGCGGCGAGGGCATCGATGAATCCCACATCTACTACGAGTTATTTGCCGCCTCGGCGGACGACGCCAGGAAACGGGTCGAGAAGCACCACGCCCGGGCCCGTGACTACCAGGGCATGGTCAGTGAAGTCACCGTGATCTCCGGCGGCAGGGAGTACCAGTTTGAACTGACCGCGGACGGGGAAAATATCCTCGATGCCGGGCTTGATAACGGCGCTGACCTGCCTTTCTCCTGCAAGGGGGGCGTCTGCGCCACCTGCAAAGCCCGGCTCATCGAAGGTGAAGTCGACATGGACCTGTCCATTGCGCTGGAACAGGATGAACTCGACGCCGGTTACATTCTTACCTGCCAGTCACACCCGGTCTCAAACAAAGTCATCGTGGATTTTGACCAGCCCTGAGAATGCCAATCGTCAGCTACCTTGAAAATTCGATGGCTATATTCGAATTTTCAAGGTAAACCCGGTCGTTTCTCGCCCGCTCGCGGGCCGACAGTCGCTAGTGGCGGGTATAAATGGGATGGCCTTCGAAAAAGGTCATCACGACCTCCGTGCCGCCAATTTCGTCGACAGCTACCTCGAACAGGTTACGGTCCAGCACGATGAAATCGGCCGATTTACCCACTTCGATCGAACCTGTCACCTGGTCCAGCCTGAGCGCGCCCGCCCCATTCAGAGTGTAGATGCGGATGGCTTCTTCCAGGGTCACCGCCTGCTGCGGCCAGAGCTGGCCTTGTCTTTGCCCGTACGGGTCACGGCGGCTCACCAGCGACTCGATGCCGACCCACGGGTTGGCGTCCGGCGCCACAGCGGGCCAGTCGGTACCCGCCACAACCCGCGCGCCGGCATCAAGCAGGTCCCGTACCGGGAAATACTTTTCGCCGCGCGGGCCCAGCGCTGAAATGATCGCATCAATGATCGGCGACGGATGCCACAGCACCGGTGAAATATCCGCGACGGCATCGAGCGTGGCAAATCTCGGTATATCGTCCGGGTGAATATAACCCGCGTGCGCCAGTTCATGCCGCAAACCACTGTCTCCATTGGCCCTGCGTGCAGCCGCTATCGCATCGAGCCCCTCGCGCACGGAGCCGTCTCCTGCAGCATGCATCTTTACCGTGAACCCTTTCGCATCGAGCGCGATCAGGTCATTCGCCAGCAGTTCCGGCCCGACATGCAGATTGCCGGTAAAGGGGTCCCCGTGGACCTCGTCAGGCAGATAGGGATCCAGCATTCCTGCGGTCCTGGCGGGTGTCGGTACGCCGTCGAGGAAGATCTTGACGAATTCGGTATGCACATGAGTCGATGCATAGGCGTCGCGTACGCGCTCGATTTCATCGATATCGAGCGGCGCCGTTCTGGGCCCGTACGGCGTGCGGATGTCTGCTGCCAGGTGCAGCGTCAAGCCACCGAGGTTTGTATCAACCTCGTGATACGCACTCATCGCGCCCGACTCATAAGCGCCCGCGTCCTTCATACCGGTTATGCCATAGCCACGCGCTATTCGCATCACCTCCTGCACGGCCGCGATATATTGCCCGGCAGACCAGTCCGGCATGGCCTTTTGTCCCTCTCGCGCGGCCGTCTCGACCAGCAGGCCATTCGGTTCGCCGCCGGCGTCGCGGCCGATGGAACCGCCTTCGGGATCAGGCGTCGATCGCGAGATGCCGGCCAGGGCCAATGCTTTCGAATTGAACCAGGCATTGTGATGGGAATCATCGTTCAGCGATACCGCCTTGTCGCCGCTGATCGAGTCCAGCCAGGCGCGCGGGGAGCCAATGTCGAATTGCTGAAAAAACCCGCTGCCCCACTGGCCGCCGATGATCCAGCCGGAAGCGGGATCCTTTTCGACGCAGGAACGCAGCGCGTCCGCGATCTGATCGGGGTTTGACGCGCTCGGAAACTGGCACTCGTAAAGCTGCTGGGTCGCTCCCATCAGCGGATGAATATGGGCATCGTTGATCCCCGGCATGACCATCCTGCCCTGCAGGTCGGCAACGTTGGTTTCCGCGCCTACATACTTTCGCGCCTCTTCGCTCGAGCCGACAAAAACATAGTGTCCATCCTCGATCGCAACCGCTTCCACCCAGGGCTGAGCCGCATCGACGGTATAGATCGCACCATTCAGCATCACGGCATCGGCAAACGGCTGCGCCGGCGCCGTTTCGCCGGCTGCGTTGTCGTTGGCTGCACCGTCACTGGCTGGATTCTGGCCGGGCGGCTTGTCGCAAGCGCACAGCGATAACAGCATCAGGCTGAAGACTGGCAGGCTGAACGCTGGCGCGGAGAATCTGATCATGGTCGGATACCTGTTTTGCTAGAAATTGTAGTTTATCGATATACCATAAGTGATCGGCATGCCGGCCGCACGGATATAAGGTCCGTTGCCCCCGGTATAAGCGGCGGGGTAGTAATACTCGTCAGCAAGATTGCGCCCCCACAGTTGCGCCCGCCACTTATAGTCGGCGGAGCCGATGCTGATACGGGCGTTGTAGATGGTATAGGATGCGGTTGCATTCTGCGGCTGAACGCCCCCGGTGGTGGAATCCTGGTAGCTGAAATCGCCGGCGACTTCCATGACGAGGCCGCTGGCGATCGGCCATTCGTAAGCGACCAGGCCATTGGCCTGCCACTCGGGGGACATGGCCAGTTCTATGCCGGACGCATCGCGCCTGACGGTGACAGGCCAGAGACTGGCAGCCTGGTCGACTGCGTCCCACTCCTTGACTTCGGTGTCGAGATAGGCAAGACCGAAATTGATCGTCAGGCCTGCGACAGGTATCCAGTGCATATCCAGTTCCGCCCCCGTGATCTCGGACTTGGGCACATTGGTCAGGCCACCGATATTACCGACTAAAGTCACCGCCACATCCTGTTCCTGTTTGTCCTTGTAGTCATAGTAGAACCCCGAGGCATTGAATTGCATGCGGCCTTCGAGCAGGGTCGCCTTGACGCCCAGCTCCACCGATGTCAGCTCTTCTTCACGATAGGACTGCAGTTGCTGCGTGGTATTGGAGTTGGCGCCGTTGAAACCGCCGGATTTGAAGCCATTGGACAGGGTCGAATAGAGCAACACATCTTCCGACACAATGTAGTCCAGCCCGATCTTACCCATCCACTTGTTGGTGTCGATGGTATCCTCGAATACGTGGAACGCATCATTCACGTTGGGGCCGCCGATCAAAGCAAAAATGTAGGTCGGCGAGGCCGGATCGTCATCGATCGTGCCGCAATCACCTGCCACGAGCGTGGTACCAAACTGTGCATTGAGGAACCCGCCCAGGCTGCCATCGTCCGCAATGAATGTGCAGCCCGACCATGTTCTTTCTTCCTCCGTGTAGCGTACGCCCAGCGTCAGCCGCCAGTTATCCGCAAAGCTCCATTCCAGATGGCCGAATGCGGCCCTGGATTCGGTCTTCTGATGATACTTGGTGTCCAGTTCGAGAATCGGCGTCGGGGCGAACAGACCCACCCCCCACGGAATTGACCCGAGTCCGAACACCGAGTCGGACATGAAGTAGTGGTAATACTCATCCATGGTGTCATGGGAGTAATAAAGCCCGGCGATCCAGAGCAGCTTGTCCGCCTGACCGCCAAGGCGCAGCTCCTCGGAAAACACCTCGATATCGGTGGTGTTGATATTGCTCGAGTCGTGGTAGAAACCGCCGTCCCAGTCGTTGGTTTCGGTGCGGTCGAATTCGTCATAACCCGTAATCGAGGTCAGGTCCATGTTACCCAGGTCCCATTCCAGCTTGGCGGATACGCCTTTGAGTTCGTTGTCACGGCGTGGTCTCAGATCAAACGTTTTGCCGGTAATCGGACTGGTGTAACTGTTGGTCCAGTCGGCGGCACGGTTATCACCGGTGGAATACCAGGGTGGTACTTCACCGAAATGGGCCCCGGTGGGGAGAAAATATTGGTCCAGCGGAGTATATGGCAGGGAAAACGGCGCCAGACCGGCAATCGTTCCATCGTAGGCTGTATTGGCCCGGTTGTCGGACTGGTCCTGCACATAGTGAAGATTCAAAAGAAGGTTTACCGTGTCGCTCGCCTGGAAGTTGAACAGCGCTCTGACCGCGTTGGAATCCAGTTCACCCAGCGTGTCATCCCGCGTGGTGCTTTGCTGCCAACCCTTGCTGGACTGGGTGGTCCTGAAGGCCAGGCGCGCCTGTACCTGGTCACCCAAGGCACCGCTGGCAAAACCCTCCAGATCGAATACGCCGAAACGGCCATAACTGCCATGAAAACCCGCCTCAAACTCCCCGGTGGGTTTATTGCTGACAAAATTGATCTGGCCGGCCGTGGTATTGCGGCCATACAGATCGCCCTGCGGGCCTTTCAACACCTCGACCCGCTGCACATCGAACACCACGCCCCGGCTCATCACCGCATACGGAATCGCCACTTCGTCAAAATAAAGACCGACGGTAGAGGATGCGGCAGTGGAATAGTCCTGGAAACCCACACCCCGGATGGTGTAAAGCGGCACGCCCGTAGCCGCCGATTCATTGACCGTCAGCCCTGGGGTGAATTGGGCCACCTGTTCGGCCGAGAACACACCCAGGTCCTTGAGTTGCTCTCCGGTAAAGGCATTGACGGTGATGCCGATATCATTGACGCCCTGTTCGCGCTTTTGCGCGGTAACGACGATTTCCTCGAGTGCCTCGCTGGCCACCACCTGCGCGGCAGCGAAAAGCCCCGCAAAAATCAGCGCCAGGACGGGCACGAGGCCGCTGTAGCGGTCTGATCGCGACCGGCAAGTACCGTAAACCATGTAATTGATTCGCATTGGATATACCCTCGACAGCTGATGCTTCCTCTACAGATTTGCCAACATGCTTTCCGCACGCCGGATGGCCTCATCCTGGTGCGGTTGAAGTTCCTGCCCTCCCAACCCGGCCATCAGTTGCAGGAAAGGATCCTCGATCCCGGTTTGCTCACCTGACAATGTTTCCATCACCGCGAGTGCAAAAAAAGGAACGGTCGATGGGTTGTAACCTCCTTCGTGGCACATGACGATGCGGCCACCACACAGTTCCTGCGCCGCGGCCATGATTTTCTGCGTCAAGGTCCGGTACCCGCCACTGTGCATCTGCATGCGGCCGAGCGGATCGTGCGCACCCGCATCGAATCCGCATGGCACCATGATCAATTCCGGCCGGTAAGCTTGCAGCGCCGGCACCACGACACGATCGAAAGCCGCTTCGTAGGCGCCGACACCCGACCCGGGGGGTAATGGAATATTGATATTGAAGCCTTCCCCTGGACCGGCGCCATTGGCCTCGACCGGTCCTGAATCGGGTGGAAAACAATTGTCCTGGTGCAGCGAAATGGTCAATGCCCGCGGGTCTTCCCAGAATGCGGCCTGCGTACCGTTGCCGTGGTGCACATCCCAGTCGACGAAAGCGATGCGCTCCAGGCCTCTATCTTCCAGCGCGTGCAGTCCCGCGATGGCGCCGTTGCAAAGCAGGCAAAAACCCATGCCGGTGCCGGCAAGTGCATGGTGGCCAGGCGGCCTCACCAGGGCATATGCATTGCTTACCCTGGCGTCCAATACCGCGTCCACGGCCGCAATGACGCCACCGGCAGACAACCTGGCGATCTGGTAACCGTCCTTGCCAAACGGCGTGAACCCGCCCGCGTCGCCGCCCGTTGCGGCGCTCATCGTGCAGAGTCGGTCAAGATATTCCATGGTGTGAACGCGCAGCAGCTGTTGCTCTGTTGCCTCTGACGCCACGACAGGAACCAGCTTATCGAGCAAGCCGCTGACCTCCAGCAGGTTCCTGATGCGGCGCTTGGTTTCCGCATGCTCCGCGTGCTCGTAAGGCTGCACGGGCCCCCCCGGCGGCATCACGCCCGCATGGGTACCCGTGTCGTGCCACATGTAGATTTCATGCCAGACAAAACCCGTGGACACCATTGTTTCCCTGCAAGCAAGAGAGTTATTCGTCTGTCTGCAGGCTAGCAAGTGTGGCGCCGGATGTCCCGACCCGGAAGTAGGGCGGGGTGGTTAAAATCCAGCCGGCCTAAAGTAGGGGTCTGCGTTCGATGAGTCGAAGTTGTTGCGCGGCAAGCGCGGCCGAGGTGCGATTTTTTACTCCGAGTTTGCCGAAGATATTTTTCGCATGCCATTTGACTGTGCTCTCGGCGATCTCCAGTTGTGCGCCGATCTGTCCGTTCGAGTGGCCTGAGACGATGAGTTCGAGCACTTCCACTTCACGTGCGCTGAGTGCTTCCACCAGTCCGTGAAGCCTGCCGGCACCATCTTCCTGATTCTGCGCGGCAGGAAAGAACCCGGCACAAGCCGCGAGAATGGCCCGGAGCTGATGGTCAACCGCGGCGGGCTGTTCTTTTCCGCAGTGGTCGCGGACCCACTGCATCATCGGCCCGACGTTCTCACCTTCGTCCAGGAAAATTTTCAGGAACCCGGAAGCAGGAGAAAGGTTCAGAACTGCCAGGACGCTTTTGCGCATGGACGCATGTGCACCCTGATCGAATTCTGCCAGCGCCATCAACGTCAGGATTTCGATCGAGAGCCTTATCCGGCCGGCCTTGATCGCCAGGTTGCGCAAGCGCCGCAGATCTTTTAATGCCCGGTCCGGCTGCCCGCGCGCGCGCAGGATACGTGCTCGTAGCAACACCTCCAGGCAGGGCGCCGCCTCCCAGCGATCGGTGAGATGATTGTGCTCGCCGTCCATGTCGATATTGAGCCGGCCGGCAACCTGCTCCGCCGCCGCCAGGTCATCATCATTGATCAGCATGCGGACATAATCGTTCTCGACCAGCAGCAGCAGGCGGCGGAATTTCCTGCGCTCACAGATCGCGCGTATTTTTGCGTAACATTGCTCCGCATCTTCCCGGCGGCCTTGCCCAACCCTGATACGGGCAAGGGTGATACATCCGAGGACCAGTGCTTCCGCGATGGTGCATTCCTCGACCAGGCTGATATTTGCCGCTATCAGCCGCTCTGCCTCGTCGATCCGGTTCCATTCGTAGAGCACCACCCCTTGCATCAATCGCGCCACGGCCGCGCCCGCGGACCGCTCGCCGCTATCCAGAATCGCGATGTCTTCGGATTGCCGGAAATCGGCAGCCGCGCTGTGCAGTTTTCCCTGGATGCGATTGAGCATCCCGGAAAAGATGCCGCAATACGCCAGGCCAAACGAGGCCCCCGCCTGTTCATGGTGACGGCGTGACTTCGCCAGCGCGTCGCGCGCGCGCTTGAAGTCACCATTAACCAGGCGTGAATAGCCGAGCATGTTGTACATTGCCCCCAGGTGGAAGGGCAGGAGCAGATATTCCTGCAAGGGCTGGCTCGCGAGGCGCTCGAGAATCTCGACATCGTCATGCACACAAGCGACGCCGGCACGCAAAACCTTCATCTCCTCTTGCAGCGCTTCCAGCTCTTTGTTTCCCTGAGCGGATGTTTTGCCGCCAAGACGCTGGATGACATCCTCAGCCTGGCGCAGCGCCTGCGCCGCCTCCTCCGGCCGGGTCATGTGAAACAGCGCCCAGCAACGCAGCATGGGCAACTGCGGCCGCCGCTCGGTGACTGCATCCGGAATTTTCCGCAACCAGTGATAGAGTGCTGGCATCTGACCCCGGTTCAGCAGGCGGGTTGCATGCTGCTCGACCAGCATCGCTGCCTGGTCGAAGTCCCCGGATTCCAGCGCGTAAGTGACCGCCTCGTTGTCATAACCTTGCGCCGCGAACCACAGGCTGGCGCGATGATACAGGTCGCGGATGATCATCGGCTGGCGTCTTTTGAGCTGACCCAGAAGGAACTCACGAAACAGATGATGATAGCGGTACCAGGTACGCCTCTCGTCCAGTGGCAGCAAAAAGGTATTGCTGTCTTCAAGATAATCCAGCACCTCCTGGCAGTCATCGCGGCCGACCAGGCTGCGGCAGGAGTCCGAACTCAAGCGCTCGAGTACCGAAGTGTGCAGCAGAAACTCCTGGAGATCTGGCGGCAGACGGTTCAGCACATCCAGGGCAAGGTACTCAGCGACATCCCTGGCCTCGCCGGAAAACGAATGAATAAATTCGTCGCGGCGCTCGGTCTGGCCCAACGACAGGGAAGCGAGTTGCAGACCGGCCACCCACCCCTCAGTACGGTCGCACAGGCCATTGACCTGTTCATCGCTCATATCAAGTCCGCGCGCATCGCGAAGAAACCGCGCTGCCTCCTCGACGTTGAAACGCAAATCCTCCGCCGAAATATCCACGACTTCCGCATGGGCACGCAGACTTGCAAGAGGTAGGTCGGGCACCGACCGGCTGGCCAGTAGAAAATGCAGGTTCGACGGCCCGTGGGCGATAAACGCTCCGACGATCTCAGTGACGACACTCGATTCGATGTTATGAAAGTCATCAAGAAAAACAGCTGTTTCCCGACCGGATTTTGCCAAACCGTTGATCAGGTCGACGACGATATCCGCGGGATCGATCTGTGACCGGCTTTCCAGCGTGCGCAGACTTTTTTCGCCCAGATCTGCGATTTCGTTACGCAAAGCACTGATGAGATAACGCAGAAATTCTGCCGGTTCTGAATCGCTTCGGTCGACGGAAAACCAGGCGCAACGATAGTCCTCACGCTGCAAAAAATCGAAACACTGTGCCAACAGGGTGGTCTTGCCATAACCCGCCGCTGCGGTAACAAGAACCAGCCTGGGCAAACCATGCTGGATGAGCATTTCACCCAGGCGCCGGCGCGGAATCAGGCCGGATCGAGCTGCCGGTGGATACAGTTTGGTGACAATGATGCCGTGGTGCAGTTGCATGACGCTTGCGCCTCGATACGTTAGGTTGAATTTAGCACGTATCGAGCTGGCCGCTGGTCGGATTTTACAAAATTTTCACCTGGCCGGAGCGCAGGATGGCTCAATATCCGCCTGCAGATGTTCAATCACAGGCCCGATTTCGGACCGTATCCATTGCGCGCTGAAGGACGCCCGGTCGATGCTCGCCCTTTGGCTCCTGTCTGAGATCGAGAAGCAGAAAGCGCACACCAGGTTCGCCAGCATGGCGAATAATGTCGGGTAGGCATACGGAAAGACCGGCTGCTCGAATCCGAGTATCGACACCCAAACGGTTGGACCCAGTATGACCAGGACCAGCGATACGGCCAGTCCCGTGTAACCACCGGCCAGTGCGCCGCGGGTGGTGAATTTTGACCAGTACATAGACAGGAACAGAACCGGGAAATTGACACTGGCGGCAATAGCCAGGGCGATCAGGGCCAGCACCGCGACATTCTCGCCTTCCAGCAGGATAGCCAGGATCGTGGTGGTCAAACCGATCGTCAGTGTGGTGATGCGGGAGATGCGCAATTCCGTATCGCGGTCACTGTTGCCATGGCGCATGACATTGGCATAAAGGTCGTGCGACACCGCCGCTGCCGCGGACAAGGTCAGACCCGACACAACGGCCAGTATGGTGGCGAAGGCCACGGCTGAAATGAAGCCAAGAAAAAGATCTCCACCGATGACTTTCGACAGGTGCACCGCGGACATGTTGGCTCCGCCGATGAGGCTGCCATCGGCCGCCAGAAATTCCGGGTTATGGCTGACATAGACGATGGCGCCCAGGCCGATGATGAATATCAGGCTCTGGAAATAGCCAATAAAGCCTATCGCGTAAGCGACCGACCGCCTGGCCTGGCGCGCATCGGGCACGGTGAAGAAACGCATCAGCACGTGCGGCAGACCGGCGGTGCCGAATACGAATGCCAGACCGACCGAGATGATGGTGATGGTATCGCTGAACATCACGCCGGGGGCCATGATCGCCGCGCCTTGCGGATGCGCAGCGACCGCGGCGGTGATCAGCTTGCCCAGGTCGAAATGCATCAGCGTCAGCACGCCAAAACCAATGATGGTGCCACCCGTCAGTAACAGCGCCGCTTTGATGGTCTGAACCCAGGTGGTGGCAATCATGCCGCCAAAGGTTACGTAGAGGGTCATCAGCACACCGACGATGACGACCGCCCAGGCATAGGGCAGACCGAACAGGGTCTGCACCAGCGCGCCGGCTCCCACCATCTGCGCCAGCAGGTAGGGAATCGCCACCGACAACGCGCCCACCGCGGACATGGTTCTGACCGACCCGCGTTCCAGGCGGAAGGCAACCACGTCGGAAAAGGTGTACTTGCCAAGGTTGCGCAGTCTCTCCGCCACCAGCAGCAGAATGACGGCCCAGCCCAGGGTTCCGCCGATAACGAACAGCATGGCGTCCATACCGGTCGTGTAAACCAGCGCCGTAACGCCGAGGAAGGTGGCGGCCGACATGAAATCACCGGCGATCGCCAGCCCGTTCTGCAGACCGCCGATGCTTTTGCCGGCGGCGTAAAAATCCGCGCGGGTGTGGGTGCGCAATGCCGCCCACCAGGTAATGGCCAGCGTGAGGGCCACGAACACGAAGAACATCAGAATCGCGTTGATGTTCAACCCGGCTCCACCAGCGCTGCATCGTGCTGCCTGGCGGCGGCGCTGATTTTTTTCTCCAGCGGTTCAAAAAAATGGTTGGCGACCCACACGTAAGCCAACATGAAAATGAAATTCAGGGCCAGAATCAAATAGCCCATGGCGATACCCACCGGGACCACGCCAGCAGCGAATACAGGGCGGGCCAAAACCGCGGGGGCATAAATGGACAATAATCCAAATGCGAGATAAAACCCCAGCAGGACCAGCAACAGCGTCCAGGATACCCAGCGGCGGACACGCACCAGCTGGCGGAAGTCCGCACCGTCCAGGGTGGCTTTATCCGCTGACGCCAGCACCCTCAGAATTTCCCGGATTCAGGGTCAGGAGCGTGGCAGGTCTTGGGCTGCAGCCTTGGACCTGACATCACTCAGACGCCGCCTGCGCCTCGCGGTCTGACATCCTTGCCATCAAGCCCGCGCGCACCGCACTCACGTCGGCCAGGGGCTGCCGGCGCAAGCGGGTAACTTCCGCGGTCGAGTAGGGGGCAAAATCCGCAGGCAGTTCCGCTTTGCTGAAATTTTCCAGGATCCAGTTCAGCACCGACGCCACTTCCGCATCGGTCAGCGCCGACTGGGCCGTGCCGGGAACCTGGATCAGATATTCCCGCCCGCCGGCAACCTGCAGGAAACGGCCGACGGCATTTTTCAGCGCGGGGACTTTTTCCGGGGTGCCGGAGCCATCCGGCAAATGGCAGCCCTGGCAATGCAGCATGTAATTGATGCGCGGCGCAGACGCTGCATCCGCCTCTGCCGTCAAACACCACAGCAGCAGTGCCAAACCACCGATCGCTGCCGGCGCGGTAGGACCCGGCATCAGGAGTCCGCTAGCGCCAGCCCGAGCACCACCGCCGTCGAGCAATGATAGGCAATGTCCGCCGATGATCCGGCACACCAGTTGATGTCATTGGACTGGAACGGCTGATAAACGGGTTTGTCGCCTTCATTGCGGTTACACAGGCAACGCCCGCAACTGGATTTCCCGCAACAGTCGTTGTAGGAAATAATATAGTCCTTGCCATCCACGGGGTTGGTGCAGGTGCCGATCCAGGTGATCGGCGAAACCGTGGTTCCGGGTGGACAGCTGGTGTAACTGCCGCCGCAGCAGCTGCACAGGAATCCGTCGATGGCGCAATAACGCCAGTAATCGCAGCTTTCCGGATCGCCACTTTCCCCCGGCGCCGCCGGACGTGCATTGCCGCTGGCTCGCGCCACCGGCAATAAGGGCACTGCCGCCGCGCCCAGCATCAGCGTGCCCACCCTGGCAACGAAACTCCGGCGCGAACTGCGTCGTGCAATGTTTCTCGCGGAATTTTCAGAGAATTTATCCAGCCATTTCATGTACGTTCCCCGCAGTTAACCCCGTCCATGCCTTCACGGCGTCTGCACCAGGACCGGGGTGAGTCCGAGTTCATCGACGCTGCGCAAGTAATTTCCGCTTACGGCGTCATATATATCGAGCGCCGGACTGCCGATGAAAACCGAGAACAGCAAAGGCGCGTCATCCTTGCTGACCTCGATGGCGGTCGACAGCTTTTCCAGTTTGATCTGCTGCAATTGCTGCCGTGTTTTCAAGTCATAAACCCAGAACGTCCTGGCCGGGGTCCTTGTGACTGCCATCACCGCCCTGGTGCACCAGGGCGAAGAGCTTGCCGCTGGCCTGGTGAACGGTCAGGTGCTGGATGCCGCCGGGACGCCAGGACGCTGCGCGCTCGGCCGCGCTGAACAGGGACCAGCGTTCGCCCGCTTGCGGTTGCTCGCCGGACACATCGACCGGATAGACATTGCCCTGGAACGAAACAAAAATCCAGGTATCACCCCAGCGCACCGCCTTCTCCGTTACCCAGTCGGCCTTGGGGTCAAAAAAGGGCGGATGACGCTGCTTGCCGCTCAGCTCGCCCCGGTCATTCAAAGTAACCGTCAGCAGGCTGCCATCGCCACACATCATCTGGAAGCGCCGTGCGCCGGATGGCAGCACCAGGGCACAGCCGGAGGTTTCAATTTCGCCGGCCAGGCGGCGTTCCTGCACATCGATCACGCTGACCGACTGCGCCGGGGTAAAGTTGTAAACCAGCAGGAATCGATTGTCATCGGTCAAGGCGTATTGATTGAGCGTCGGCATGGCCGAAAAACGCCTGGGTGGTATGACGACTTCACCGCTGGGCTTGAGTTCCCGGGGGTCGTAAAAGGTGATGACATCGGTGCGCTCGCCACGCGTGCCGCGGGAGAAATAGGTCTCCGGAGAATAAATCTGCGCATAATCCGTGGGCAGTTCCAGTCCGGCAAATCCCATTCCGGTGCTGAGCATGCCGAGGAATTGGCCGCTGTCGCCGTCGAGCAGATAGGCCTTGCCGTCTGCCATGTGTTGAAAAACGAAGTCGCTGACCCAGACCCAGTGCGGATTGGCTTGCGCCGGCAGAACGGCAGATTCCGGCAAGCTCTCAGGCTTGATTTCGGCCAGTCCGATCACCGGAGCTGACAATAGGCACGAAAGGAGAACCAGTTTGCGTAACATCAGAACTCCTTGATAATCAACCAGACACTTGCTATTGAAACCGAAGAACCCCGCGAAGTCAAAGCTGCGGACTTTCCGGGTTTGACCGGGAAAGTTTCGACCAGTTGGCAATGAGCAAATCGCCGATGACATAAACTGTAATCACGGCCAGGCTCGCACAGGCGGTCAGAAACCAGTCCAGTACGTGCAGCGATCGTTGTGCCATCGGCGCGATTGCCGCCAGGGCAACCCCGAGCAACAGCATATTGCGCAGCAATAACCAGGCGCTGATGCGCTGTCCCTGTGAACCCCATGCGCAACCACAGTCGATGGACGTTCGCCCGCGCAGCAGATTCAGGCCAATGGCAAAAACGTAAACCAGCAACAGGCCAGCAGCCAGGGCCAGGCCCGGCGCGCGCGTGGCCGGCCATAAGACCAGAACCGCGGCGGCGAATTCGAGAATGACGACCAGGGGCGCCAGCAGCGGCGCCAGCCACCGCGGTGCGACCCGGTAGTCGGCAACGATCTCAACGTGGCGTGAGTACTCCATGACCTTGTGCATGCCCGCACGGGCAAACACAAATGCGATCAATATCGCGACAGTGAGTGAAAATACCGGGTCCAATACCATCATTATTCCAATACCAGTCGGTTTTCCAGAAGACCTTCAGCTAAGAGGAAAGATGGGGTCAGAGTCAAGTGCCAGAGTAAATACTCTGGCACTTGACTCTGACCCCACAGACTCCGCCAACCGTTACAGGTAAGATATGCCAATGCATGCTGCGCGATCCGATTGAGAGATTGGGTATGGAAACGACGTTGATCATTTCAAACGCGATTTTATGGATCCTGGTGCTGGCTTTGACCGCCCTGGTATTCGCATTGGTTCGTCAGATCGGGGTCCTGCATGAGCGCGTGGCGCCGGCAGGCGCGCTGATGTCCGCAAAAGGATTGAAAACCGGCGAGGAAATACCCGTATTTGACCTGCAGACGATCGCTGGCGGGCCCATCAGGATTGGCGGTGAAAACAGCAGCGGGAAAAGTACCCTGCTCTTTTTTCTGTCTCCGGCCTGCCCGGTTTGCCGGACATTGCTGCCGGTACTCAAGGCCATGCGCAAAAGTGAATCCGACTGGCTGGAGATCATTCTTGCCAGCGATGGCGATGTGGAGGAGCACCGCGAGTGGCTGCGCACGCGCAAGCTGGAGTCCTGGCCCTACGTGCTGTCCCCGCAACTCGGCATCACCATGCAGGTGGCCAAACTGCCGTTTGCCGCGCTGATCGATGAAAAAGGAACGTTGTGCGCGCGCGGGCTGGTCAACAGCCGCGAACACATAGAAAGCCTGTTCGAAGCCAAGGCTCAAGGTGTCGCTTCAATTCAGGAGTACCTGCACGTTCAGCAGAAGCTTGGGCCCTAACCTTTACCGCGCGTGCGGGTGTTGCCCTGCCTGGCGTTCTTTTCGATGAATTCGATGATCAGGCTGGCGATATCCTTGCCGGTGGCGTGCTCGATGCCTTCCAGGCCGGGGCTGGAATTGACCTCCATCACCACGGGCCCATGATTGGAACGCAGCAGATCCACGCCGGCCACATTCAGCCCCATGACTTTGGCGGAGCGCACCGCCGTCGAGCGTTCCTCCGGCGTGATCTTGATGAGTTTTGCCGTACCGCCCCGATGCAGGTTGGAGCGAAAATCGCCCTCCTTGCCCTGCCGTTTCATCGCGGCCACGACTTTGTCCCCAATGACGAAACAGCGAATATCCGCACCACCGGCCTCCTTGATGAATTCCTGCACCATGAAGTTGGCGCCCAGGCCGCTGAACGCCTCGATCACGCTTTCGGCGGCTTGCTGTGTCTCGGCCAGCACCACACCGACACCCTGGGTGCCTTCCAACAGCTTGATGACCACCGGTGCGCCGCCGACGAAATCCAGCAGATCCTGGGTATCGTCCGGCGAGTTGGCAAAACCGGTAATGGGCAGCCCGATGCCCTTGCGGGACAACAGTTGCAGAGCGCGTAACTTATCGCGCGAGCGGGTAATCGCCACCGATTCATTGACCGAATAAACGCCCATCATTTCGAATTGCCGCACCACGGCCGCGCCGTAGAAGGATACCGATGCACCGATGCGGGGAATGATGGCATCGATGCCCTCGATGGCTACGCCTTTGTAATGAATGCCCGGGCTGTGACTGGTGATATTCATATAGCAATGCTGGTGATTGATCACCTGCACCTCGTGCCCGCGCGCCTTGCCCGCTTCAACCAGGCGCCGGGTCGAATACAGGTTTTTGTTCGTTGACAGAATCCCGATTCTCATGTTTTCTTCCGTTGCTTGCGGCCGATGAGGTAGGACCGCGCCGGGTCGACCCGGGCCCGGCCCGTGAGCGCAGTCCGGCCCAATAACATGCGGAACTGCATATCGTCGCGCGCCGTCAGCGTGGTTTCGATCAGCCAGCGATGGGCGCCAATGGAAAGCGGTGTTTTGATGACATAGCGCCGTTCTTTATGGCCGCCGGAATCGGTCACCATCCGTTCATCGATGACATCCGCGGTGCAGGTGATTACCTGGTGTCTGTCGCGTTGTTGTGGATGAATCCGGAATTCAATGCGCTGCCTGCCGTGGGCGGAAAACGGCCGCAGCTCAAACGCGTGTAATGCCGAGGTTCTGGCGCCCGTGTCTATCTTGGCCTTGATCAGGGGTATACCCAGTTCGGGCAGACCAACCCATTCCCGCCAGCCGAGAGTCAGCAAGTCATCGGGCGAAATAGCTGCTTTCACAGGACTATTATGCTAGTGCCCGTCCATAAACGTCACATGCTAACGCGGCACATGGATGTGCCGCCATTTTCGATGACGTAAGTCATTGAAAATGTGAGCGCAGCAAAACCACGTTTTTGCGTAGCGAATCCATAACGGGCAGGGATGCCCGTTTATGGACAGACATTATGCTAAGAAAGCTCCGAATAATGCATCCATGCATTATCAGAGCACGCCAAACAAAAAGCCCCACAGTCCCTATCCGGCTGCAGGGCTTTTGCTGGAGATCTGCGATCAGGGGTTAAAAAGCGTAGCGCAGGTTGACGCCATACCACCGCGGTGGTTTGAAGGAAATCTCGTTACAGCCACACAGCGTTGCCAAATCGAAACCCTGGATGCCGATGCGCTCGTCGGTCAGGTTATTGACCATGAATCCGACTTCCCAATGCGTATCGTCACTTAACCACGACCAGCGCACATTCACTTCCGTATAACTGTCGAATTTATCGGCGTCGAAATTGCGCAGGTTATAAAAATAATCGTCCGAATAAGAGGCGTTGGCGGCCAGCGCGATGCTTCCGTTCATCGCATTCCACGAGTAGCGCACCAGGCCCATGGCCTGCAGCTCCGGCGCATAGTTGGGGTCTACATCCCTGGTCGGCAACGGCGAATTGATGCGCAAAGGCACGTCCTTTACCGTCGCGTCGAACGCGGATATGCCGAACATCAGATCCCAGCCGTCGGCGGGAGAGGATTGAACCTGGAATTCAACACCGTAGTTGTCGGCATCGCTATTGATCACGACGCCGGCAACACCGGTAAACAGGAAGGTTTGGTAATCCTGATAATCGTAATAGAACGCATCCAGTGAAATCCGGGTTCTGCCATCAGCCATGGTTTTCTTGAAACCCGTCTCAAAAGAATACAGAACTTCTTCCTTATACGGCAGGAATGAGTCCGGGAAGCCCAGACCGCCCGGAATCGGCGCGTTGAAGCTGGCGGCCTTGACGCCACGATTCACGCCGGCATACACCAGCAGGCTATCGTCCGGCGTCCAGTTGAGCTGCAGCTTGCCGGCCCACAACGGGTCGGAAGTATCGGCGGTGAAAAAGGAATCCAGGCCCAGCGCATCCCGGCGGATATCAAAGAAAGGCTCTCCCACGTTGACCGCGAAGTTGCCGGTGTTGAAGAACAGCCCCGCGACCCAGGTCACCCGGTCGCTCTCGCCGTTGACGCGGAATTCCTGGGTAAAGCTGTTCGCATTGACACCGGCATAATTGGCCAGCTGATTGACCGGTGCGGAATCCACGTCGATGAACAGGAGTTTCCAATAATCCTTGTAATCGGTAATCGATGTAAATGAAATTCTGTCAGTGAGTTCATGCTCGATTCGCAGGTTGACGCCCCAGTTTTTGGTGTTGGAGTTATTGTCGAAAGCGAAATCGCCCGAGGTCGTAAAATCGTCACCGTCCGGGTCGAGGTAGCCAAAGAAATCACCCCCTGGCAGCAGTCGTCCGAAGGGAAAGCCAAACGAACCCGTATTGCCCTGATCCGATCCGAAATCGGATCCATCGGCCGCAATGCCGGCGCGCGTCTCGTTTGGAGCGGCATCGATGACATTGATCAGTTCGCCGACACCACCGACGCCATCAAACACACCCACGGTGGGCTTGGACTGATAAGGTCCGGTAGCCATTTCACTCTTGGCATAGTTCCCGGACACGTTTATCAATGTCCTGTCGCTGGGCTTGAAGGACAAATTTCAACGCCAAAGGCCCGCAGTTGATCGCCGCTGAAGGCCGTTATGGCGATACCGACGTCCTGCAGGTTTTGCTCACGCTTTTGTGCCGTGACGAGAACTTCCTCCAATAGAACCTGCGCGGCCGCTGGCAGCGCCATAATCAAACAGACTGCGGAGAAAACCACGATCGAGAGTATTCTGCTGGTTTTTTTCATGATGTTCCTTGTGAAATTGAACTGATACTGTGCTGATCAAACGAACAAACCGAACTGTTGCGCGCGCACATATATACGCGCGCATATACCATTTGATGCAATTAATAGCATTAAAATTTAACCCCAAGGAAAGTGAAAAGGAATACAACGGTCTTAATAATCGACGGCGGTCCCGGCGCGCGGCCGCAAAAGGCCTAATCGCAGTGCCGGATAGATCACGCCAACGCAGGCTATCGAGCTTAGCACCTCGATGGGTTGGTATGGCTTGAGCAGCCAGTGGGAACAGAAAACTGCCGCGAGAATGGCGATGACACCGGCCCAGTTCACCGCGGCAAGCTCCGTGGAGGCATTCTTAAAGCGCCGGCTGACCACGTAGTAATCGAGGATAATCGTGCTGGCGAGCGCGCTCAGCAGCACGCCCAGCAGCCTGATCCATTCTTCGACGAAATGCAGGATTTCGCCATACAGCATCGCCAGGGCAAGAACATTTGCCAGGATGACAAAAGTGATCCGGCCTGGCCGCCAGCGCAACACCGCATCAAACAGATTGGCCAGGCACAGCGAGGAACTGTAGCTGTTCAGGACCTGTGCCTTGGCCTGGGCCAGAATCATCAGCAGGAAGCCAAAGACACCGCCAAAAACCATGAACGTGGCGGCAATACTGTCGGGGCTTTTCAATACCTGCTGCCTGGCGATGGCAACAGGCAGGCCGCTCACATCGGTGAAGTAAGCCACCATGACGGGCGCGGCCGACTTCATCAGCACCCCGCCGATGGCCACCATGATCAGGGACTGAAAGAAAATCGCGATCATCGCGGCGGCCGCGACGTGACCCGTGGACTTGCCGAAACGGCCAAAATCCGCGGTGTTCAGAGCCAGCGCACAGGCCGGACCGATGAGCAGATTGAGCGCGAAGACAAATTTACCGGTGTCGGAATCGATACCCATGCCGGCCAGGGTGGCCGCGTCGAGCTGGCTGCCAAAAAATAAGGTGCTTCCCAGGTCCGCTTCTTGCCCGGACAGGATAACGGACAGCATCCAGGTAAGCACGATGAGGAATCCGATGATCATCAGCGAGGAGGTGCGGGTGACGGCCCAGAAGCCGAAGGCGGTGAGCAGAATCCACGCAAGCGTCATCGTGCCATACAGCAGGATGCGCGTATGCCAGTCATCCTGCAGGTTCAGGAAAAACAGCAGTCCGCGGTAGAGCAGGCCATTTTCAACCGCCAGGAAACCGATAATAAGGAAGCCGAAAATAATGGATGCGAGCGCAGACCCACGCACGCCCAGACCGTACGTGCGCGTGATCAGCGTACTCGAGAAACCTGTTTCAACAGCCACGCGGGCGATGCACCAGCCTAGCGTGCTGCCGATGGCGAACGACACCAGGCCCGCCAGCAGTGCGATTTTGATGCCGGCGACAAAACACACCACGGCGCCGAAAAACATGATGACCAGGGTGGTGATCAGGCCCACCGTGTTCCAGGCGATTTTCAGCCAGTTCTCCCGCTCACCGTCCGGCACACGCTCCAGAGCGTGATCCTCGATGATTTTTCCGAGGTCTTTTGCAATCATGTGTAAACTACCCGGCCGGACACCATGGGCGTCTGGCCGCTGTTGTGACAAAAAGTTGCGCAATATCAATTGATATCTTTGGCTTTGCGCTACGATAATCGTTATTTATGTTCGCCGCAGGCGATAAATTATTTTAAGATAGTTATATTATCTTTCATATTAAATAATGAATGCAGTTCAAATGAGGATGAAGCATGTATCCGGCTCCGTTTAATTATCATCGCGCAAAGTCCCTGGGCGAGGCTATCGGCATGTTGTCTGAACTTGGCGAAGGCGCGCGAGTTCTGGCCGGCGGGCAGTCCTTGCTGGTGTTGCTGAAGATGCGCTTTGATGAACCCTCCGACCTGGTGGACATTGGCCGCATTCCGGACCTCGACCAGATTGACGATAGCGGTAATGAGGTGAAGATCGGGGCCCTTGCGACCCACCGGCGCATTGCCGCTTCCGCGCTGGCCAAGGCCATCCCCATCATCGGCGACTGTGCCAACGGCATTGCCGATAACCAGGTGCGCACCCGCGGCACCATTGGCGGCTCGGTGGCCAGTGGCGACCCAAACTGTGACTGGCCGGTTTTACTGCACACGCTGGATGCGCAGATCGATTGCCAGGGTCCCAATGGCAGCCGCACACTGGATATCAATGGCTTCGTCGAGGATTATTTCCAGACCATCCTGAGGCCCGGCGAGATCGTCAAGGGTATTCGCTTCAACAAGCCGGGGCCGGGCAGTGGCGGCGCCTATTGCGGCTTCAAGCGCTGCGCGCCTGCCTACCCCACCGTTTCGGTCGGCGTGCAGTTTTCGCTGATCGGCCAGCAGGTAAAATCAGCCCGCATTGCCATTGGCTCGGCCGGGCCGGTGGCCCATCGTGCAGAAGCAGCGGAAACGGAACTTGAAGGTCAGACTCTCAGCACCGAGCGCATAGACAAAGCGGCAGAAGCCGCAGCAGCATCGCTGGAACCGGTTGAAGATCAGCGTGGCAGCGCGGATTTCAAACGCCGCGTGATCGTCGCCATGACCCGGCGCGCGATCGGCATCGCCCAGCGCCGCATCCATGGGGAATCCATCAAAAACGGGCCTGAGTACTACTGACATGAGTGAAAAAATCAGCATATCCCTTACCGTCAATGGCAGGCTTTACAACCGAAAAGTGGAGCCGCGCTTACTGCTGGTGCAGTTGATCCGGGAAGAATTGCTTCTGACCGGCACCCATATCGGCTGCGATACGACTTATTGCGGGGCCTGCACCGTGTTATTGAACGACGAGCCGGTCAAATCCTGCACGGTGCTGGCGGTGCAGGCCGATGGCGGCGAGATTCGCACCGTCGAAGGTCTGGAACAAGATGGCAAGTTGCATCCGCTGCAGCAGGCTTTCTCCGAGCATCACGCACTGCAGTGCGGTTACTGCACGCCGGGGATGCTGATGTCGGCCAGCTACCTGCTGGAGACAAACCCCGATCCCAGCGCCGAAGAGATGCGCAAGGGTATCCAGGGCAATCTCTGCCGCTGCACCGGCTACAAGAACATTTTGAGCGCCATTACCGCCGCGGCGGAAACGATGCGCAAGGATTCGTGAATGGCTTACAGCTTTGATGGTGAGTTCACGGTAGCGACCGCGCGCGATGACGTGTTTGCCTTGCTGTCGCAGACGCAGAAATTTGCCCCGCTGCTGCCCAGCTACAAGTCACATGTGCTCAACGAGGATGGCTCCACCGACGTGGAAGTAAAAGTGGGCGTTGGCAAGATTCGCGGCACCGGGAAGGTCAATCTCATCCTTGATGAATGCCAGCAACCGGTGCGCGCACAATACCAGGGCAAAGGACAGGTCATGGGCGGCGCCTTCAACATCACCGCCGCATTCGAACTGGAAGACTTAGGGCAGGGTAGGACGCGGGTGAAATGGCACGGCGAGCTGTCCATGTTCGGCAAGCTCGTTTCATTGGCAGGCGGGCTGGTCAAGCCGGTTGCCGAGCGGGACATCAACCAGATGATCGCGGCCTTGCAGGCGGAGCTGGGCGGTGCGGAGGAAGTGGCAGTGGCCAAGCCACCGGCGCCACCGCGCCGCGGTATTTTCGCCCGCCTGCTGAGCTGGCTGAAGAGCCTGTTTGGCGGCGCTGCAAAGTAATGTCTGTCCATAAACGGGCATCCCAGCCCGTTATGGATTCGCTACGCAAAAGCGTGGTTTTGCTGCGCTCACATTTTCGATGACTTACGTCATCGAAAATGGCGGCACATCCGTGTGCCGCGTTGGCATGTGGCGTTTATGGACGGGCGCTAAGTGATAAGCGCTTAGCGGAATTGCATTTACGAAACAGAGGGAAAGGATGATGGCTTGGGTAGGAAAATCTCTGCGACGCAAAGAAGATGAGCGTTTGATACGCGGCAACGGTCTGTTTGCCGATGATGAAATGGCCGAGGGCATGCTGCACCTCTTCATCTTGCGATCACCCTATGCTCACGCGCGGATTCGCGGAATCAACATCGCGGCGGCGGCGGCGCTCGAGGGCGTGGCCTGCATCCTGACCGGCGACGACATCAAGGCACAATGCGACCCCTTCATGCAGCTCGGCCCGTCGCCCTGCGACAAGATCATCGATCTGCCGCTGGCTACGGACAAAGTGGTATTTCAGGGACAACCGGTGGCCGCTGTGGCTGCGGAAACGGCGGCGCTGGCGATGGATGCCGGACTGCTCATTGAAGTGGACTACGAAATGCTCGACGCGGTCGTGGACCCTGAGGCGGCGCTCGCAGACAAGACCATCGTGCACGAAGGCGCGGGCACGAATCGCGTCTGGAATGGCGTGTTCGAGTACGGCGAGGTAAACCAGGCCTTCGCCGAAGCGGCGCATGTGGTGAAAATCGACCGGCTGCATTTCCACCGCTATGCCAGCACACCGTTGGAAAACAATGCTTGCGTGGCCACGTGGTCACGCCAGGGTGATGTGGATTTCCTGTGTAACAATTCCTTCCCGGGTTTTGCGCTGCAATTGCTGGCGCCCGGCTTGCGCCTGCCCGTTGAGAAAATCAGCGCCCGCAGTTATGACGTCGGCGGCAGCTTTGGCGTCAAGATCTGGAATTATGTCTATATGGCGCTGGCCGCTCTGGCGTCACGGAAATGCGAAGGCCGCAAGGTAAAATGGGCCGAAACGCGCAGCGAACACTTGCTGGCCTCGGGTCACGGCAATGAGCGTACCTTCCTCGATACCGAAGTCGCGCTGGACAAGAACGGCGTCATCACCGCCATCCGCTCACGTCATATCGATGATTGCGGTGCATTCACGCGTTATGAACCCCTGGGCTGCGTGATCTGGTCGCAAGTGCTGCCGGCCACCTACAAAGTGCGGAATTTCCATATTGATTTCACCCAGACGGTTACCAACAAGTGTCCCGTGGTTCCAAACCGCGGCTATTCGCGCATGCAGCACCTGTGGTTCATGGAACGGGTGATCGATATTTGCGCGCACGAGCTGGGCATAGCGGCAGATCAGATGCGTCTGAACAATTACATACGCGAGTTTCCCTACGAAACACCCAATGGCTGCGTCTATGACTCGGGCGACTATCCGAAGATGCTGGAGCAGGCCAAAGCACTTATCGGTTGGGATGAGTGGAAACAAAAACAGGCCGAGGCGCGCAAGGCAGGCCGCTGGATCGGGATCGGCATCGGAACGACCCTGGACTCCGGCACCAATAACTTCGGCCAGGCCCAGATCATGAATCCTTACCTGCCATTTTCAGGTAACTCGGAAGTGTGCAATATCATGCTCGACTTCGACGGCAGGGTCATCGTCATGCTGGGTACCGGTCCGTCCGGGCAAGGGCATGAAACCGCCACTTCCCAGGTCGTTGCCGATGAACTCAATATCGATCCAGCCATGATCAACGTGCGCCCCGGGTTCAACACGGCCTGGAACACTTTTTCCGGCCATTCCGGAACCTATGCCAGCCAGTTCGCGGTGACCGGCTTGTCCGCGGTGCACGGCGCCTGCCAGAAACTGAAAGCGCAAATGCGCCAGCTCGCTGCGTTCGCTCTGGAAGCCAATGAGGACGATCTTGAATTCGGTGTCGGTGAGCAGGGGCCGCAACTCAAGGTCAAGGGCACGGACAAGGCCGTCAACTACTGGTACATGAGCAACCTGGTGAACAGCAATAATGCCTCGCTGGATGCCAGCCTGGGCGATGTGACCCTGAATGTGCGCCATGTGTACCGGCCGCCGTTCAAGGTACCCGACACGAAAAAGAAGTTTGGCAACCTGACACTGACCTACGCGGCACAGCTGCACATCGCGGTGGTCGAGGTGGACAAGACGCTATGCAAACCCAGGATCCTCGCCTACGCCGCAGTCGATGATTGTGGCAACATCATCAATCCGCAAATTGCCTCCGGCCAGGTCCACGGCGCCACCGCGCATGGCATCGGTGCGGCACTGATGGAAACCTATGATTATGACCAGGGCGGCAATCTGCTGACCTCTACGTTCAGCGACTACTGTCCCATTACCTCGATGAACATGCCGGATGTCCAGTACGGCCATATCGAAACGCCGTCCCCGTTCAGCTACAACGGCGCCAAAGGCATGGGCGAGGGTGGCGGCGCCCCGCTGCACACCATATCGGCCGCGCTGCAGGACGCCCTGCACGGCGAAGGCATGATCATCGCTGATTCACACCAGTCGGCGCCGAAATTGTTCGAGCGGATTCATTCTCCCAGGCGGGAGAAAAGCGTCAGTCTTGAGTCGCGTTAGCATGGTGCAGCGGGACGCCGCTGCCAACGCACCCGAAGAACGGTACCGGGTCCACCACCGGTAAACCACCGGTGTCCTCTGGGCCTTTGCCGGCCAGACCCGCACTCCCCATGCCCAACTCAACTACATCCGGATCTCCTGCGCTGCGTGGTTCCTGGCTGGCAGCGTCGCTACTCGCAGGCGCCATGGTGGTGTTGAATCTGGGCCTGTGGTGGTACTGGAATCAGCCGCGGGTGTTGCCGGAATTCGAGGGCAAGGTACGCGGCGTGGCCTATTCCGCCTTCCAGCGTAATCAAAACCCCTTGCTCAGTGAGTACCCGAGTGAAGACGATCTGCGTTTTGATCTGGACATCCTTGCCCGTTACAGCGAGCGCATCCGCACCTACGCCAGTGCCGAAAGCGAACTGATTCCGCCGATCGCCGGCGAACACGGCATCAAGGTCACTGCCGGCGCCTGGATTGACCAACGCCTGGACAACAACCTGCGCGAACTCGATGCACTGGTTGCGGCAGCGGCACGGAATCCCAACATCGACGCAGCCGTGGTCGGCAATGAATCGCTGTTGCGCGGCGATGTCAGCGTAAAGCAACTGTCGCGCTATCTCGATGCGGCGCGCAAGCGCCTGAAGATTCCGGTGTCAACGGCGGAACCCTGGCACCTGTGGATCAAATATCCGCAGCTGGCCCGTCACGTTGACTACATCACCGTGCATCTGCTGCCCTATTGGGAAGGGGTGCCGCGACGCGGCGCGATCAAGTCGGTACTGCTGCGCTACAAGGAAATCCGCAAGGCCTTTCCGCATAAGCATGTGGTGGTGGGCGAAGTCGGCTGGCCAAGCAACGGCGACCGCTTTCGCTTTGCCGTGCCCTCGCTCAGTGGCCAGGCCAGCTTCATCCGCTCCTGGCTGCGCATCGCCGAGCGCGATAATATCGATTATTTTTTAATGGAGGCTTTTGATCAGCCCTGGAAAGAGACCAGCGAGGGTCGCGTCGGCGCTTACTGGGGTGTTTTTGACGCCTATCGGGAGCCAAAATTTTCCCTGACCGGGCCCATGCGCGACGACAGCGATTGGTGGCAGAAGGCCCTGATCACGGTGGCGATTTCATTGCTGCCGCTGCTCTGGTTTGCGCGCCGTTTCGCGCACTTCCGCTTGTTCGGTCGCGTGGTGTTCATGGGGCTGATCCAGCTCTCGGCCAGCCTGTTCATCTGGTTGCTGTCAGTGCCGTTCAATTTCTACCTGGGCCCGGTGGACTGGCTGATGCAGGCGCTGATCGTGCCGGCCGAACTGGCCATTCTGACGATTCTGCTGATTGCCGGATTCGAGTTCGTGGAAGTGATCTGGCGGCGTGGCTGGCGGCGCGAGTTCGGACTGCTGCCTTTGCAGCCAGGCGATCGCCGCCCCAAGGTTTCCATCCACCTGGCCTGCTTCAACGAGCCGCCGGAAATGGTGATCCTGACGCTGGATTCGCTGGCGCGTCTGGACTATCCCGATTTCGAAGTGCTGGTAGTCGACAACAACACCGCCAGGGACGAAGTCTGGCAGCCGGTGGCGGCGCACTGCGCCAAACTGGGTGAGCGTTTTCGTTTTTTCCACCTGAGCCCCTGGCCCGGCTTCAAGGCGGGCGCGCTCAATTTTGCCCTGAAGGAGACCGCGGCCGAGGCCGAAGTCGTCACCGTGGTCGATGCCGACTATGCCGTCGAGCCAAACTGGCTCAAAGACCTGGTGAAATACTTCGCAGACCCTGCCATCGCCATCGTGCAGTGTCCGCAGGCTCACCGCGAATTTGAACGCAATGTGTTCCGGCGCATGTGCAGTTTCGAGTACGACGGCTTCTTTCGCATCGGCATGCATCACCGCAACGAGCGTAATGCCATCATCCAGCATGGCACCATGACCATGATACGCAAGGATGCCCTGCTGCAGGTCGGCGGCTGGGCCGAATGGTGCATCTGCGAAGACGCCGAGCTGGGTTTGCGACTGATGGAAGCCGGTTACCGCACCAACTATGTGGACCACGTCATGGGTCGCGGTCTCACCCCGTCCGATTTCACCGCATACAAAACGCAGCGCTTCCGCTGGGCCTTCGGCGCCATGCAGATTCTGCGCGCGCACTGGCGCATATTGCTCGGCAGAAGCGGGCTCGACGCCGGCCAGCGCTATCACTTTCTTACCGGCTGGTTCGGCTGGTTTGCCGATGCCCTGCATCTGCAGTTCACGCTGCTGGCCGTGTTCTGGACTACAGGCATGCTGTGGGATCAGGACTTCTTCACCCTGCCATTGCAGCAGTTCATGGTGCCGGTACTCGGCTTGTCCCTGGCCAAGGCCGTGTTCGGCATCTGGCTCTACCGCGTGCGGGTGCGCTCCAGCTGGAACGATACGGTAAAAGCGGCGCTGGCCTCCATGGCCCTGAGTCACACCATTGCCCGCGGTATCCTGAAAGGCCTGTCGAGCCAGCAACATCCCTTCGAACGCACCGCCAAAAGCCGGCGCATGCGCCGCAAACCCAGCGCTTTTGGTGCCGTGCGCGAGGAATTACTGCTGTTATCGGCCTTGTGGCTTGCCATCGCCGGCATCCATTTCGGCGCCGGCGCAGAGCAGCCGGAAGCCCGGCTGTGGATGGCCATTCTGGCAGCACAATCACTGCCCTATCTCAGCGCCGTGATCACCGCCTTGATCGCCTCGAGAGCGGGCGACCGCCTGGCCGCGGCCTCAAACCCGGTTAACCGCCGACTTGGTTCCATCTTCTCGCACTAGCTGGGCTTAAATCAAAGCACCTTCAGCGTATCTCTCCACGACCAAAGCCGGGCCTGTGTACGTTTTTGTGATTGTTCTCCGCCGTAGATGACATGGTTTTTGATCTGTTCTGGCAGGCCTGTTTTACTTAATCTCCCGGCCAGGTGTTGGAAATTCTTGAAAAAGTCTGCTGACGCGGTAGCACCAGACTTGATTTCAATGGCATGCAGAACCTTGCCTTTATTTATCAGCAAGTCTATTTCCGGACCGCGACTTTCACGATAGTGAAACATGTTTGGTTCTTCACCACGATTCAACTGTGCCTTATGAAGTTCTGCTACCACCCAGCTTTCGAATAGAGCTCCACGAAGAGGATGGTGCCTCAGTTGTTCAAGTTCACGGATACCCAACAGATGGCAGGCCAGTCCGCTGTCCAGGAAGTGTAATTTTGGCGCTTTGACAACTTGTTTACGGATATTGCCATGCCAGGCGGGCAAGCGGTGAATGATGTAACTGGTTTCGAGTACAGAAAGCCAGGCACGAGCCGTGTTATGGGATATTCCGGCATCATTCCCCATTGAAGAAAGGTTGATTTCCTGGCCCGTGCGCCCGGCACAAAGCTTTAGAAATCCGGAAAAGGCCAACAAGTCACCGACATTGATAACCTGGCGTACGTCACGCTCAACATAGGTGCTGATGTAGTCAGCCAGCCACTGATGTGCCGGGATTCCGTGGTCGTAGATGCGGGGGTAAGAGCCTTGCCATAGCGTGGTATACAAATCCGTCGGCGCGGCAGGAAAAGCGCTGAGTTCTTCCAGATCAGGGGCTAATAGTGTGAGTATTCCACAACGCCCGGCGAGGGACTGGGAGATAGCTTGTGAGAGACCAAAATGCTGCGAGCCGGTAAGTATGAATCGCCCTGCTTCGGGCTCGGAATCAACCTCCGACTGCAAGTAACTGAGCAGTTCAGGGACCTGCTGGATCTCATCAATAACCGCGCCAGCACGATACTCCTGCAAAAAGCCACGTGGATCACTGTGAGCATAATTCCGTGTATCGAGCGATTCCAACGATACGTGGGCCTTGTCCGGGAAGGTGCTTTGACACAGTGTGGTTTTTCCTGATTGCCGCGGACCCGTGACCACCACCACGGGGTAGTAGCCTGCCAGTTCCAGCAATTTGGAGCGCAGTTTTCTTGGGATCATACGATCCCACACTAGAAGGATCTACATAATTTGTCAATTATACTTACAATCAAAGCAGATACGTTGACTGCCGGTCCCGCTCGTCATTACCGCGCCCGCGAATGAACTACTCATTCAAGACCTCGGCGGATGGCGGCGGATGATTGCTCGCTTTATCCAGCTTCTGGCGCAGAACTACCGCCCATTTTCGCAGCAGGCGTTGTGCATCGGCGCGGTTGGAAGCGCTGGTGGTCCACTCCAGATAACCGCGGCGTGGATCCTCCATGCGTACACTGGCAGTGGCCAATAATTCACCCGTAACCGAGTCATAAAGTTCGAGCTTGAGCGTCATTCGTCCGGAGGAATCGGTGTATTGCAGTCGATAACCCGCGTTGTCTGTGTCCGGCGCCACCACATCCAGGTCGACAATGGCCGGCTTGATCATCATGACCTGCTCGCCGGCCGATGTGGCCATGGTATAGCCGCCATTTTTGGTCAGTTCCTCGGTGAACACCTGGCGGAACAACTCCGACAGGGAGTTGCGGATTTTCTCCATGTCCCTGGCATCCACTTTGAATGGGTCGGTACGGTTCTGGTCCTTTTGCCAATGGCGCCGGAATGAGACCGGGGCCTCCTGCAACTGGATTTGCGTATACCGGCTCCACTCTACGTCCGGGTTGGCATAAAGCTCGCCGCGATTATCTTTCTCTACCAGCTGCAGGCCTTCACGTGAAACCTGGCTGGCCTCATCCTGGGCCATGATGTCGGCCGTCAGCGTCAGTCCGGCGACCGCCGGAGCCATTAAAAGAAAACCCAATAATCTGTTCATACCCGCTCCTGATGCATTTAAGGTCATCGCCAACGATAGACAGTTGGAACAGGGCAAATATCCCCGGCTGGAAAATGGTTTATTGTGTAAGCTGACACAAGGGAGCGCTTCGGCATGGTCCCAAAGCACAAAGCGATTCCGAATCTGCCGGGCTTCCATTCCGAATCTGCCGAGCGTATATTCCGAATCTGCCGCAATCTCATTCCGAATTGGACGGAGCGCTATGCCAGATCAGCCGAACCAAACCGCTACCTTCGCACGGCATGCCGAAATACGCGTGCGCGAGGCGATGGGCGATACCAGGATTGTCGCGCTGGTCGGCCCAAGGCAGTCTGGCAAGACGACGCTCGTACGAAAGATCGCCGCCGACGAGGCGCTGAGTTTCATCACCCTCGATGACGAACAGTTCCGCCAGTTCGCTAACGCTGACCCGAATGGCTTTATGCGCGGGCTCGACCGGGCCGTCATTGACGAAATCCAGCGCGCGCCGGGGCTGATCCTCGCCCTGAAGAAGGCTGTCGATGACGATTCGCGCCCGGGCCGGTTCCTGATCACCGGTTCGGTCGACCTGTTCCGCAGCTCCATCTCGCCGGACTCTCTGGCTGGACGGGTCGAGACCATCGAACTCCTGCCACTCAGTCAGGCGGAAATTGAACGGCACGACGTGCCGGACTTCCTTGCCCGCGCTTTTGCTGGAGACTTTCCCGCGCTAAGCGAAACGGGGCGTACGCCGGATCTGGTCGAGCGCGCCGTCGCCGGGGGCTATCCGGAAGCACTTGCGCGCACCTCAGATGCGCGCCGTCGAGACTGGCTGACGGCCTATGCCCGCGCCCTTGCCGAAAGGGATGTCACCGAGATCGCGGGCGTCTCCAAAACAGCCGAACTGGCGCGCCTGCTCGACCATGCCGCAATCGCTTCCGGGCAGATGGTCAATCTTTCGGCGCTCGCTGCCCCACTTGGTGTCGACAGCAAGACAGTCGACCGCTGGCTCTCGCTGCTCGAACAGATGTTCGTCGTTCGGCGCGTGCGTGCCTGGCACCGGAACGACCTGAAACGCCTGGTCAAAACGCCCAAGCTGCATTTCCTCGATACCGGTTTGCTCGCTGCGCTGCGGCGGATCGGCGTGGATGACTTACGGGCGGACCGGGGAAAGCTCGGTTCGATGCTCGAAGGTTTCGTCTTTTCGGAGGTCTCGAAGCTGGCGGGGCAGAGCCCCGACCCTGCGTCGATCAGCCACTACCGGGATCGGGACCAGGTCGAAGTCGATTTCGTGATCGAACAAGCCGGGCGAATTCTCGGCGTCGAAGTGAAGGCGGCAGCGACCGTAAAGCCGCACGATTTCCATGGTCTGAAACGTCTTCATGACGCTACCGGAGAGGCCTTCGCCTGCGGTATCGTCCTGCATGATGGCGATCGAATCCAGCGCACGGGCGAACGGCTTTTCGCCATGCCGATCAGCCAGCTCTGGACGTGATCCCAGCTTATGCAAGTACACTGTAGATCTTATTTTTTATGCCGGGTTGGGGTATGCGCGTAAAAATCCACAAATTATTCGAAATTTTTCTGCAGGCGCAGGCGGCGCAGCCACGGCTATCGATGGTCCATTCCCTGGCCCAGCCACCTTGCCTGGGCGACTTCCTCGACGCACTCGACCCAAACCTGAGACTGGACTGGTCAGGCCAGTCCTTCCAGGGCTTGCCCTCGCTGCGGGAAAAGGTGGTTCAGCGCTGGGGTTATGCGCCGGTGTGCGTTGCGGATGACGTGTTGATTACCGCGGGCACGGCGGAGGCCAATTTCCTGGCGATCAGCAATCTGCTGGGGCCCGGTGACGAGATGATCGTGGACGTGCCGGGCTGGCCGCAGCCCATCGTTCTGGCTGAAGCAATCGGCGTCACGGTAAAAAAACTGCCGCGTCATGAAGCCTCGGGATGGACGTTCGATTTCGCTGAACTGGAGCAGCTGATCTCGCCCAAGACCAAACTCATTTTCATCTGTAATCCCAATAACCCGACCGGACAGGTGCTGGATGAAGCGGGTTTGCTACGTGTGGCCGAAATGGCGGACCGCGTTGGCGCTTATGTGCTGACCGATGAAGTTTACCGGGCGATGGAGTGGGACAATCGACCCACACCGCGGATCGCCACCCTGTACCCACGCGGTATCAGCACCGGCAGCGTGTCGAAAGTCCTGGGCTTGCAGGGCTTGAGAACGGGGTGGATGATTTGCCGCGACCGGCAACTGCTGTTTGATTCCATGGTATTGCGGGAGGACACCAGTGAAATCATGAATATCATGGGCGAGGCCATCGCCGATATTGCCCTTGAAGAAAAGCGCTTTGCGGCCTCGGTCGAAAAAGCACGACGGGATGCCGTAAGGAACCTGGACCTGATCGATGCGTTCATTCAAGGCTGTTCCGAGCTCGAATGGACCCGGCCCCAGGCGGGACTGATCGGCTTTTGCCGCCTGCACCTGGATATCGACGCGGCGGAACTGTCACGCCAATTGATGACCTCACCCTACAGCACCTTCGTGATGCCCGGAAGCGCCTATGGTTTCCCGCAACACCTGCGCGTGGGCGCCGGGGGCGGTGAGCGCGCGCAGATCGCAAGGGGTCTGGCCGAGCTGGCTGATTTTTTCCAGAACCGGTCGAAAGCAGGAAAGCGCCCATGATAACGATCGATTTACGCTCCGATACCTTTACCCTGCCGGACGCCGGAATGCGGCAGGCCATTTATACGGCGGACGTTGGTAATTCGGGCTACGGCGAAGACCCTGCGGTGAATCGGCTCGAAGCGGCAATGGCCGAATATTTTGCCGTCGAAGCCGGTGTTTTCCTGCCCTCGGCCACCATGGCCGGACAAATTGCCATCCGCGTGTGGAGCCGTCCTGGCGACCTGGTGCTGATCGAGGAATTCGGCCACAACTACTATTTTGAAACGGGCTCCATGGCGGCCATTGCCGGTGCGCAGGCGCGCTTGTTGCAAGGCGAAAGGGGCATTGTCCCGCCGCCGGCCGTGGAGAATGCGTGCAGTCAACTGGAAAATCAGCACGCCCATACTTCACTGATCGTACTGGAGAATACCTCGAATTTTGGCGGCGGCACGATTTATCCACAGCAGACACTGGACGCGATATTTTCCATCGCGGAAGAAACGCAGCCTGCCGGTTCACATCGACGGGGCGCGTATCTGGAATGCCATTGTCGCCAGCGGCTGCGATCCGCAGCGGCAAATTCAGCCCGGCGGCTCCATGTCGGTCTGTTTTTCCAAGGGACTGGGTGCGCCCATGGGGGCGGTATTGCTGGGGCCTGGCGAATTCATCAAGGAAGCGCGCCGCATCCAGACCATGCTGGGCGGCGTTATGCGCCAGGTGGGTTTTATGGCGGCGGCAGCGCTGTACGGGTTTCATCACAACCTGCAGCGCCTGGCGGAAGACCACGCCCATTGTCTATCGATGGCGCAACGCCTGGCCGGCCACCCGGCTTTGGAAATTGACCTTGCCAGCGTTCAGACCAATATCCTCTATTGCAAGGTCAAGGCTGGGCCTGAACGCGCGGCCGGGCTGGTAGAGCAGCTGGCGGCGCAGGGAATAGGTGCTCTGGCTATGGGTTCTTTGTTGCGTCTCGTCACCAGTCTGAATGTCTCCGCAAAGGACTGTGAACGTGCGGCCGAGGTACTTGATCATTTATTGAGGGATTGAATGAAAAATCTGTCGATGTCCGGAAAAACCATTCCCGTGTGGCGCGTCAATGCCTTTACCACCACGCCTTTCAGCGGAAATCCCGCCGGCGTGGTGCCCGATGCCGATGGCCTGTCGGATCAGCTCAAGCTGGCCATCTCCGGCGAACTGAATGATGTTTCTGAAACCGTATTCATTTGCCGGCCCGACTCGGCAGATGCGGATATCAAGTTACGTTTTTTCACCACCACAACCGAGGTGGATTTATGCGGCCACGCAACGATATCTGCGCTGTTCGTACTGGCCTGGCTCAATCGCATCAGGGAAGAACGCCCAGCAAAAACAATTCGCGCTGAAACCAGGGTGGGCGTGCTGGAATTGGGCATGCAGTATGAGGATGGCAAGCCGGCCTGGGCTTCAATGGAGCAACTGGCCCCGCAAATCCACGACGCGCCCGGCGCCGGGCAAGTGGCCGCTATCCTGGGCTTGCCCGCCGCGGCCCTGTCCGATCAATTGAAAGCAGGCTGTGCCAGCAGCGGGCTATGGGCCTGTTTCGTGCCGCTCAGGGATCTGGCCGCGCTGCAGCAGGTACAGATAGACCGTGCCCGCATCGAGCAGATATGGCCGGACAATCCGGAGTTCACCGGGGTTTATCCCTTCGTGCTGATCGATAAAAACACCACCCAGGGACGTTTTTTCTCGCCACCGAAGTACGGTATTTTGGAAGATCCTGTCACCGGCACCGCTTGCGGCGCATTGGGCGCCTGGTTGATGGCGCAGGGGCTTATACCACCCAATGGGGAGCTGTTGGCGCGCCAGGGTTTCGAGATGGGCCGGGGCGGCCAGGTCAAGGTACGCCGTAACACCAACGGCAAAATTCTGATACAAGGGCAGGCCGTGGCGGTGCTGCGGGGTGAGATGACAGGAGGTAATTAAATGTACGCAATTCGCTATCACGAAACGGGAGGGCCCGATGTCCTGAAATGGGAACAAGTTGACGTTCCCGCTCCAGGGCCTGGAGAAGTGCGGATAAGGAATACGGCTATCGGCGTCAATATGAAGGAAATCGGAGAGCGTAGCGGGGATTACCCCTGCCCACCATTACCGGCCATTCCCGGCATCGAGGCAGCGGCGGTAGTCGTAGCGGTTGGCGCAGGCGTGCGCGCATTCAAAACCGGTGATCGTGTCGCGTATGCGACCATGCCGACCGGCAGCTATTGCAGCGAACGGGTTTTACCGGCGGATCGTCTGGTTGCGGTCCCCGATGAGATAGACGATGAAACCATCGCCGCGGTTCTGCATAAAGGAATGACCGCGCGTTACCTGGTCAGAAAGACATTCCCGGTCCGGCGCGGCGATACCGTGCTGGTGCATGCCGCGGCTGGCGGCACCGGCTCATTGTTGTGCCAGTGGGCAAAGCATTTGGGGGCAACGGTCATCGGTACCGTCAGTTCCGCGGCGAAAGCGGATTTCGCCAGCCAGAACGGCTGTGATTTCCCGATTATCTATACCCGGGAAAACTTCGTCACGCGCGTCAAGGAAATCACTGGTGGCGCCGGTTTACCGGTGGTTTATGATTCTGTCGGCGCCGATACATTCAGCAAATCGCTGGAGTGTCTGGATGAGCTTGGCACGATGGTGCTGTTTGGCATCTCCTCCGGGCATCCGCCGCCACTTGAATTGATGAAATTCGATATCTGGAAATCCTACTTCTATACACGGCCATCATTCTTCGTCCATACGCGCCGGCGAGAAGACCTGGTGGCCAGTGCCAACGACCTTTTTGCATTGCTTAAATGTGGTGCTCTAAAAGTAAGGATTGCAGCGAAATTTCCCCTGCGGGAGGCGGCTGAAGCACACCGCCTGGTTGCCGCGCGATCAACCGTCGGTTCCATTGTGCTAATACCATAGAACCGATAACAGGTTTTCATGGGAGCCGGAATGAAAATTGTCTGTCTCGGGGGAGGTCCTGCTTCTCTGTATTTTTCGATACTGATGAAAAAGGCCAATCCAGAGCATGAGATCACGGTGATCGAACGCGGACAGCGCGATTCCACATGGGGCTTTGGCGTGGTTTTCTCAGATGACACCTTAAAGGGATTCATGGAGGCTGATGCGCCTTCCTATAAAAGGATCGTTGAGGAGTTCGCTTACTGGGGCGGAATCGATGTTTCCATCAATGGCAGGACGATTCATTCGGATGGCCACGGATTCTGCGGGATGTCCCGGCTCAAGCTCCTGAACATTTTTCATGATTCCTGCGAGGAACTGGGCGTCAGGCTGAAGTTCAACACGGAAATCACCGATCTCAAGCAGTTGGAAATTGAAAGCCATGATTTGGTGGTCGCCGGGGATGGCTTGAGTTCAATCCTGCGTGAAGGATACAAGGAGCATTTCGGTACGTCCGTGGATGTGAGGACGAACAAGTTTTGTTGGCTGGCGACGACGCTGCCGCTGAACAACTTTAATTTTATCTTCAAAAAGAACCCACATGGATGGTGGTGGGTGCATGCCTACCGTTATGAGGAGGGGGCCACGACCTGGATCGCGGAATGCAGTGAAGAGACCTGGCTGAGCGCAGGCCTGGACAAGGCCTCGGAGGCCGCCAGCAAGGCATACCTGGAAGACGTTTTCGCGCAAGAGTTGCAAGGACATCCGCTGATCACGAACCGATCTGTGTGGAGAAACTTTCCGGTCATTCGTAATGAAAACCTTTATTACAAGAACATTGTGCTGATGGGAGACGCGGTGAGGTCTGCGCATTTTTCCATTGGCTCGGGCACCAAGCTGGCGATGGAGGATGCCATTACGCTGGCCAACTGTTTGCGCGAGCATGACGGTGAAGTAAGACAGGCGCTGGAAGCCTACCAGGTCATGCGCAAACCTGAAGCGGATCGGCTGCAACGAACCGCGGTCACCAGTCTCAGCTGGTTTGAGCATATCGACCGCTATACGCGGGAGCAGGATATCGAGCAGTTCACATTCAACTTGCTTGTTCGCTCGAAACGGGTGACCTATGAAAATTTACGCTTGCGTGATCCCGAATATATCAGGTCTGTTGATCTTTGGTTTGCACAGCATGTAAAAAAAGTTACGGGTTTCGCGGATATCGATACGCACAAGCCTGTGGCACCCATGTTTCAGCCGTTCAAAATTGGCAAGATGCGCGTGGAAAACCGCATTGAGTTATCGGCAATGTGTCAATACAGCGCCAATGATGGCGTACCCAATGAGTGGCATTTCGTCCACTACGGCGCACGCGCGCTGGGCGGCGTTGGACTTCTGAATACCGAAATGCTTTGCATTTCACCCGAAGCTCGAATCACCCCGGGATGTGCCGGCATCTGGAACGATGAACAAACCAGGGAATGGCGGCACATGGTTGATTTTATTCATGCAAACACGCGGGCAAAAGTATGCGCACAGTTAGGTCATGCCGGTGGCAAGGGCGCCACCTGTATACCCTTTAAGGGCGGAGTAGACCAGCCGCTGCCCGCAGCGGCCTGGAAAATCGTTGCTGCATCCCCGATACCTTACCTGGAAAACAGCCAGGTGCCGCATGAGATTGACGTTGCCGGAATGAACAGGATCGTGGCTGATTTTGTTAACGCAACAAAAAATGCCGAGCGGGCGGGATTTGATATGGTGGAAATCCATATGGCCCACGGTTATTTGCTTTCCGGCTTTATCAGCCCGGTCACCAACCTGCGGACGGACGAATTCGGCGGCGGCCTGGAGCAACGCATGAAGTTCCCGCTGCGCGTGGTGGATTCCATCCGCGAGGCGTGGCCGGCAGAGAAGCCGGTGTCGGTTCGCATTTCCGCCACCGACTGGGTGGAGGGCGGTCTGACCGAGGCCGAGATGTTGCTGCTGGCAAAGCTTTTGAAGCAGCATGGAGTCGATGTGATCAATGTCTCTACCGGGCAGGTTACCAAGGCTGAAGAACCGATTTATGGCCGGATGTTTCAAGCGCCCTTTGCCGATCAGGTGCGCAATGAAGCCGGCATTGCAACCATCGTGGCGGGCAATATCACCTCGCCCGATCAATGCAATACCCTGGTGGCCGCCGGCCGTACCGACATCGTGGCACTGGGTCGAGCCATCATGAATGAACCTCATTTTGTATTGAACGCGGCGGCGCATTATGGTTACCGCAGCAATTCTGGCCCGATCCATACCTGTCGGGTAAGTTTTCCGCGGAGATATTGGCCGAGAAACAGAACCAGGAAAATCTGGAGCTGCGTATTGCCGCCAAACCACCTAATCCGGTTGAAGCACTCGCCATAGCGGTGGCTCGCGGTGAAGTCTTGCAGGAATAAACGGCCTGAGGATTACGCTATGCCATTGGAGGGAAAACACGCAGTCGTTACCGGGGCAGGACGGGGTATTGGCGCTTGTATTGCAACCGTATTAGCGGCGGCCGGTTGCCGGCTGACCCTGATGGGGAGAAACATGGAGCTTTTGCAGCATACTGCTGCATCCCTGGCCGGCGCCTTTGCCGTGCAATGTGATGTAACGAGTGAGGCAGAGGTTGTGTCGGCTTTTACCATGGCCGTGGACCATCAGGGCGTAGTCGATATCCTCATTAATAACGCAGGCGCAGCCACATCGGCGCCATTCCATAAAACCAGCAAAACCGATTTGCAGCAGATGCTGGACGTCAATCTGGTGGGACCGTTTCTGTGCACGCAGCAGGTCATTGGGCCCATGGTAAAGCAGGGTTATGGGCGAATTATCAATATTGCGAGTACTGCTGCGTTGAAGGCTTATGCCTATGTCTCCGCCTATGGTGCAGCAAAACACGGCGTGTTGGGGCTGACCAGATGCCTCGCTTTGGAAGTTGCCGGACAGGGAGTCACCGTCAACGCCGTCTGTCCGGGTTATACCGAAACGGATATGGTGCGTGATGCCATCGAAAGTATTACCCAAAAGACGGGACGTTCCACCGCAGAGGCTCGCGCGGAACTGACCCGTCACAACCCGCAACAGCGATTGGTACAACCCAGTGAGGTAGCCAGTGCCGTAGCCTGGCTGTGCCAGGCCGATTCCGCATCGATCACCGGGCAATCGATCGTGGTGGCCGGGCAGAATACGTAACCGAACCAAGTAGAGTAATAGTAACAAGTGCACTTCCTTATATGCCTGAAACTCTTTTGTTATGATAT